>CAZNDJ010000011.1:0-55503 GCA_964571705.1 uncultured Chitinophagaceae bacterium | reverse complement strand
GTCATAGTAGGCGGCAACATAGGCAAGAATAAAGTCACGACCAACGAGGAGGCAGTAAACGACTATTGCTCCTGCTTTCAGATACTGCACGACTACGTAGATTACTTTGTGGTCAATGTCAGCTCGCCCAATACGCCGGGCCTGCGCGCCCTGCAGGACAAAGACTCCCTCGCGCTGATACTGCACACGCTGCAGGATCTCAACCAGGGCCGCTCTAAACCTAAACCGATCCTGCTCAAAATAGCGCCGGATCTGACCAATGAGCAGCTGGATGATATCATCTCTATAGTGTCAGACACGCGGATAGCCGGTGTCATAGCTACCAATACGACCATAGAGAGGACCAAACTGCCACACTACCTGCCGTCAGAGATAGAGGCATTTGGTGCCGGGGGCCTGAGTGGCCGGCCGCTCACAGCCCGGTCTACCGAGGTGATCCGCTACCTGCACCAAAACTCAGGCGGTAGTTTCCCCATCATAGGTGTAGGTGGCATCATGACCGCCCAGGATGCGCAGGATAAACTGGCGGCCGGTGCTGCCATGGTCCAGCTCTACTCCGGCTTCATCTATGCCGGTCCTCAATTGATATCTGATATCAACCGCTCCCTCATAGTTTAGGATAATATTACATGCTAATACGCTCTAATATTATAGCTGTATTTAATTTAGCAATAAATCAGATTGCTATTTAATAGTTGTATTCAGTTTTTATATACTGCTATTTAAATAGATAGTTATCCTGAAAGTATATATCTCTGTAGTCGGAAAACTTCATGCGGCTAAGAGCTCACTTGAGCAATGAAACACATGTAAAGAGGATCTAAAGGATCAACTCGACTGGAAGATGTAGCGGATGATGTTGGCGCCCATCTTAAGGGCTTTCTCTCGAGCCTCAGGAGTGTCCTTGTGCACGTCTGGATCCTCCCAGCCATCACCCAGGTCGCACTCATACGTATAGAGCACTACCAGCCTGCCCTGATAGAAGAGCCCAAAGGCCTGAGGCGCCTTGGCATCATGCTCATGTATCTTAGGCAGCCCCTTGGGGAAGTCATACTTCTGATGAAAGATAGGGTGGGAGAAGGGCAGCTCTACCAGCTTCGATCCCGGTATCAGCTTATCCAGCTGCGGCCTGATGAACTTGTCCATCCCATAGTTGTCATCAGCATGCAGGAAGCCGCCACCTATCAGGTAGTTGCGCAGGTTGTCAGTCTCCTGATCGTTAAAGACCACATTGCCGTGGCCTGTCATATGCACAAAGGGATAATTGAATAGCTCCGCACTGCCTACCTCCACTGTAGGCGGATCAGGCTCGATATTGGTGCCAAGGTTCTCATTGCAGTACTTCACCAGGTTGGGCAGCGAGGTAGGGTTAGCATACCAGTCACCACCGCCGTTGTACTTCAGCAGCGCTATCTTCAGTGGCTTCTCCTGCACCGGGCGAAAGGAGCACAGCACCACACTGATTGCAATAAGAACTAACGTCAATCGTCTCATAATACGAAGGTAATAAGCTGTGGTGATAAGAAAGGTTATTTTATTTCGACCTTCTGGCCTTCCACTATTTTCACAGGGTCCAGTCCCACTTTAGATGCCAGCCAGGGTTGGTATTGTATCACTTGTGCCGGTGGGTTTTTGTCTTCGATCATTTCATCCAGGGCGTTGTTTATCTTTTTGACGGTTTTGGCATCTGGCTTCTTGCTGTCTGTGGCCGAGAGGCTCTGCACGATATCCAGTACTGACTTCTCATGGCGGTAGGTGTCATCCTGTAGCAGGTCTTTGTATGTTTTGCGGATCTGTTTGATCCTTTTCTCGGCAGTTGTTTTATCGCCTGCCTCGTATTGCATCATTACTTCAGCTACTTCTATGTTAAACTTGAAACTCTTGTCCGCCTGATTGTAATGGTCATTGACATAAAGTTTGATGATGCTTCTTACTGCATCTGAGTATCTCTTCATCAGGAAGTAGAGTACAGCCCTGTTGAGATGCACGAACTGTTCATAGTAGCTATTGGCACTCTTGCGGGTGATATGCTCGAATTCGTTGATGGCTGTCAGCGCCCGGTCGTAATCTATATTGAGGTAGGCTATGACGAGGCTATTGTAGTAGAAGAAGAGATATTTGTCGTACAGTGCCTTATCGTACTTGTTCATCTCTTCGCCCAGCATCCTGGCATATTGCAGCACGCCGTCGTACTTTTTCTGCAGGAAGTAGGAATTGATAATATACACCAGCATTTGGAGATGCACGTCGTGAGTCTCTTTATCAAGCCAGCCTTTATCCTGAAACTCCTTGTAGGTTTTGAGCAAGTATAGTTCCAGCTCACGGTAGTTGCGTTTTTGCACCATAGCCTGGCTGATGGCCCTGTATATCTTGATCTGGAAGCTCTTATTGTCACTGATGCTCTTGTCCTTCGCAAAATCCTTTACGGTTTTGTCTACCAGCTTCAGCAGTGTTTCATTACCCTTTTGAAAGTTCTGGGTGGTCTTGATACGGTAGTTGAGCACAGCCAGCACCTGATCCATTTGCCGCATACGGTTTAGCTGGAGGGCATTATCTGATTGTTTGGCCACGTATTCCTCAGGATTGATAGAGATGATCTCAGTAGAGAGCTTGACTATATCAGCATATATCAGGTCTAGTAGCTCCAGGTTTTGTGTCTGCTGAGCTTTCTTCTCTGCCTGCCTTATAAAATAATAGGCAAGATCGTATTTGCCCTTGGCGTAAAAGATATTATAGATACACATGAAGCGGTGAAGGTCATTAGCAGCATGCTTGTCAAAGTGGAGCACCGTCAGCGCATCGCAGAGGTCGCTTTGCAGTCTGTTTTTGAGGCGATAGAAAGTGTTTTTATCGCCACTTTTGCCATAGATCTTTTCAAATATCACTTGGTCATCGGCATCCTCACCCTGTGCGCGCATCATATCAAATAGAGTCACGCTGAGCCCCTGCCCACCGGTAGCATAGCGCTGAGTGTAGAGTTTGTAGGAGCGGATCTCTTCTTTGCTCAGGGATTGTATCAGGCTATGAAGGGTGTCCATTTTTCAGGCTTTTGAATAAGTAAGATAGAATTAAAAAAGGTATGAGCTGACAATTCCTTTTGCTAATTATGTAATACAAACCATAAATCTATGTTTCGCAGACTTTATCTCATACTCCTTGTTTCTGTCTTAGCTTTTGGCGCACACGCGCAGTCGCAACTCATTTTTGTCCATGACACACTCAGTTATACTAATGTGTCCATAGACTCTGCTACGCAGGTTCTCACCGTATCTGACACTGTTAAAAACCAGGGTGGACCGACATTTACCGGTACCGTGTATGTCAATGGCCGTATCAATGGCGGCCCGGCTGCCCGCTTTGATTCCATCATCATAAATGGTCTGGATACAGCTCCCGCCAGCTATATCCTGCCATCGATTAATATTCCCATTGGACAGGGAGCAGCGAGCTTTGTCAGCGGCCCTAATGGAGTGGTAATATGGCCTATCTATCAGCAGCAGCCTTTTGCCGATAGTGTATATATCAGCATTTATGTGATCCGGAATTGGGCGGGTATAGCTGAGGCTCCGATGGGCAGCATGTATTTGATACAGACTGGAGGTGTCCTCAATGTGCAGTTTGGTGATGCTCAAAATATAGTCAAACAGGTAAGCTTCTATGATCTGAGTGGTAGGCTAATGTATAGTGGCAGTGAGGAGCAGGCCCATCACATAGCTACTAGTGGCTGGAGTGCTGGCATATATCTGTGCGAGATCGCTACCTGGCAAGGCCAGCGCTGCACGATCAAATTTGTATTGCAATAGGACTATACTTAATAGCGAAGCCGGGACGTATATCCCGGCTTCGCTATTATAGTCAGTTTCTCTTTGATCAGTCTACAGGTGTACAGGTGTAGCCAGCCTCTTCTTTGAGCAGGATGGTGTTATTCACCTTGTTCTTTTCCGCACATACCTGCATATCTTTATTGAATGTGGTATCGCGGCAGGTCCAGCCGAGGCCCTCCAGAGAGTCTATGTACATATTGTAGTAGGTAGTGCCCAGCACCTCTGACTGCACCTGGATATAAAAATGCTGATCCTCGCATACCTTACAGCTATTGTGGCAGTAGTAGCACTTCTTGCAGCCGGCAGCCACCAGCAGTATAGCCGATAAAAATATCAGGGATAGCTTTCTTTTCATTTGATTGATTTTCTATCTTCAAATCTATAAAAATCGCAGACAAATCCACTATACAGGCGGAGGGCGGTTTATGGAGAGTGTATGCATGAGATAGAGCCTTTTTTTCAGTGGAGGGATTACTACATAGCGGCCAATGACAAGCTATCGCCATTTTACCGCCGCAAGTACAGCGAGTTTCACTATACGCATAGTATCTACGATCACCTGATACACCCGCAGTGGGATTCCTTCGGCTCTTCTACGCTGTATTGCAAGGTGCTTTGGGTAAACTATAACAAAGGCTTTGCCGTGATAGAGCTGATGGGCGAGTGGAACGATGCCGTGCACAATGATATCATGGAGCTAAAGCGCGGACTCATAGAGCCGATGATAGATGAGGGAATCCGCCGCTTTGTACTGATCGGAGAGAACGTACTCAACTTTCACGGTTCTGATGACCTCTACTACGAGGAGTGGTACGACGATATCAAAGATGATGACGGCTGGATCATGGCCATGAATTTCCGTCCGCATGTCATATCAGAAATGCAGAAGCACCGCCTGCACTACTATATAAATATGGGTGAGCACTACGAAAATATCAACTGGCGCAAGGTGAAACCTCACTACTTTCACACCATGGCTGAGGATATGATCTTCAAGCAGTTGGAGTGACCGATTGCGCTTGCTTTTATCACGATGGCTTTGTTAAGCAATACTAAAAGCTGATGCTATGGCTCATATGGTGATGCTGTTTTAAAATATCTCCTTCTGCCCATCGTTTGAGATGATATATGGCTAGCCATATCAATACTATGTATCCTCTTTTCTGAACGGCGCACATCAGGTCTGTGCCGATGGACAGATTTGATAATATGGGCGCAACCGGCGCTTCACATTACTCTCCTTTTTTTGCTAAAACCAATCACATGGCTAAGCGCAAGGTCAAAGTGGCCGTCATATCTGACGTACACCTCGGTACATACGGATGCCACGCACAGGAGCTCAATAGCTACCTGAAATCTATAGACCCCGAGCTGCTGATCATCAATGGAGACTTTATAGATATCTGGCAGCTGAGCAAATCCTACTTCCCTGCCGCTCATACCAAGGTACTGCAGCGCATCATGAAGATGCTGGCCAATGGTACCAGCGTAGTGTACCTGACCGGCAATCATGATGAACTGCTGCGCCGCTACAGCGGTATGCAGCTAGGGGGACTGAGTATAGAAGACAAACTGCTGATAGATATAGATGGCAGGCAGCATTGGTTCTTTCACGGAGATGTCTTTGATGTGAGTATGCAGCATAGCAAGTGGCTGGCGAAGCTCGGTGGCCAGGGCTATGACCTGCTCATACTGATCAATAGGGGCATGAACCACCTGCTGCAGTGGATGGGACGCGACAGGATCTCCCTCTCCAAAAAAGTAAAGGACAGCGTAAAGGGTGCCGTAAAATTCATCAGCAACTTTGAAGAGACTGCGGCGGCTATAGCCATAGATAATGGCTACCACTACGTAGTATGCGGGCACATACATGAGCCGGCCATGCGAGAGATAGTGACTGCCCATGGTGCAGTGAGCTACCTCAACTCCGGCGACTGGATAGAAAACCTCACCTCACTGGAGTATAATGACGGAACCTGGGCACTGGTACACTATCATGACCTGCACCTGGATAGAGACAGTGAGGAAGACCTGCTGGAGGCCAGCTCTGCCATGATGCAGCTGCAGGACCAGATACAGAAGCACCTGACCAAAGTAGCATGATCCAAAGGATACACTAAGAGCTCTTTATTACATCACCTAAAATTTCATTCCATGAAAATTTTATTTGGTATACAGGCTACCGGAAACGGCCACCTGAGCCGCGCTACAGAACTCTACAATCTGCTGAAGCAAAACCCCGCAGTAGAGCAGATAGACGTACTAGTGAGCGGCAATAACTCAAAAATAGATGTGCCATTTGATATCAAATACCACTTCAAGGGAATCAGTTTCTCCTATGGCAAGGGTGGCAAGATCAATGTCTTTAAGTCATTCTTCAAGGCAAATATCCTCTCCTGTATCAAGGGTATCCTGGCTGTACGGTTTCACCGCTACGACCTGATCATCTCAGACTATGAGCCGATCAGCGTCTGGGGTGCCCGGCTGCGCGGTATCCACACCGTAGGCCTGGGCAATATATTTTCTGCTACTTCAAAACAGTTTCCGCGCATGAGTGGCTCACACAGGATCACGCGCTTATTCACAAAGCTCTTCTGCCCCGTAGATCAGAAGGTAGCCATGCACTATCACAAGTTTGATGATTTTATCTTCTCACCTATCATCCGCAGCGAGATACGGGATGCGAAAGTCTCACACGAGAACTTTACGCTGGTGTACCTGCTGTCTTATACCCAGGAGCAGCTACTGGAGTTCTTTACCCAGCCTGTATTTGCAGAGAAGAAATTTGTAGTGTACACCAATACCGGACAGAGCTTCCAGCATAAGAACGTGGAGGTCAAGGCGCTGAATACAGCGAGCTTTACCAGGGATATCTGTGCCTGCAGCGGTGTGATCACAGCTGGTGGATTTCAGACCACGGCAGAGGCGCTGTACCTGGGCAAGAAGCTGCTGTGTATCCCTATCAAAAAGCAATATGAGCAGCAGTGCAATGCCCTCATCCTGCAGGAGCTCGGTATCACCGTGGCAAAGGACCTCGATACTGTCTGCACGGCCCACTGGCTCTCCTCGGGCAAGGTGGTGAAAATAGCCTTCAAAGATGAGTCAAAGGAGATGGTGGATAGCATCCTGCGCGATCCGGCCAGGGTGGCCTAGTCCGCACCGATCTTCTCAGCCAGCTGTCGTGCCTGTATCACCATCCACCGGTAGAAGAGTAACCCCGAGGTCATTTTATTGGTCTGGATGAAGTGATCGATGTCGGCATTGAGCGTCGTGATCTTCTTTTTGATCTTTGGCGTGGCGCCATCCAGCTTGTACTCCTGGTATAGCTCAAAGAAGGCGCTGAGGTGCTCTGATGCAGACACGATCTCATCATAGTAGTTGAGCTTGTCTGTTTTCAGTGCCTTGATGCTGCGCTCTATATTGGTGGCTTCATTGATAGCCAGGGCGTAGTCCCTGTCCAGGAAGTGGCTGAGCGCTATCAGGAACCGGTAGTGGTACTGTATCAGCTTGCTCAGGTCGTCAAACTGGCGCGGCAGGGAGGCATTGAAGGCTGCGCGGTCACCCTTCAGCGCGTAGCAGCTCGCCTCTATGTAGTCAAAGCGCTCCGTCTGATTGGGAAACTGCCGGATCAGTGAGTGGTATTTGCGCGCAGCGGCCAGCGCCTCATCATAGCGCTCCAGATGAGCCAGGTTGCTCATATAGTTATACACTGCGGCTATAGCGTACACCGGGTCCAGCAGATCTGCTAGTTTGATCAGTTCGGTATTGTACTGGAAAGCCTCTTCATACTCGTGGCGGAAAAAATAATAGCCGGACAGATTGTTCAGCAGTACAAAGCTTTCCTTCTCGTGATCCGGGATGTGAGGGTGCCGCGCCAGGTGATCCAGGCAGAGGCGGTACTTGTCCGGATCCATATTTTGCGGCGTGCCAAATGTCTGCATACGCAGTGACAGGTACTGTGAGTAGGCATCTTCAAACTGTGTGAAATGTGCATCTACATCAGGCGGCGGCAGCTGCACTTTAAACTCCCCCTTGTGGGTGAAAAGCTGGCTGGCCGTGATAGATATCTGCGCCTTGCGAAATGTCTGGAGGAAGTTTCTGCAGGAGGCGTCCTTGTATGTTTCTGCATTGGCAGCCAGACGCTCCTGCATGGATATATCATTCCAGGAGAAGTTACCCAGAAAGGGATTCATCAGGTTGCAGACTGAGAGCACCGTGTTGTAATCATAGGCCTGCATCGCAGCTTCCTTCAGCCGGTCACTCTCGGCAGGTATCAGGGAGAAAAGGTTCTTCTCGATCAGGTAGCGGAGAAAGTAGGTATCCCGCAGCTGGGTAGAGCGGGTCAGCTCTGCCCGCATGACCTTCTCTGCTGCATAGCTCTCTATCAGCTCCATGAGCAGGCGTAGCTCATTTCGCCAGAGGTAGTCATTGTCAGGGTTATACTTCTTGCCAAATACCTGTATAAAGGCCAGCTCCTTGTCCAGCTTGTCCATCTGATCGGGAGCGGTCTTGCAGAGGAGCTTGTAGAGCTTTTTTATGCTCGGTTTTTTCTGCGTAGCCACTATCTGGTCCATGTCCGCTATCTCGTCGCGGCTCATGCTTTTGAGGACCTGTAGGACTTTTGGTGCAGCCATTTTATGGTAGTATTGAGTAGCGTCAAGATATTAATTTTCAGTCATATAAAAGAATGTGATGACTGATATTTGTCACAAACTGCTAAGGATGACCGGCAAAGGTTTTTTTGCCAGCGGCACTGTCCGGTTTTCGATGCCAGTACTGGACAGCCTCACACTATTTGTGAACAAAAATGCGTTAGCACATTAATAAGGTGTAAGTTGACTTTGAGACCTTTGGGCATAATGGAAGAGACCAAGCCGATCACGGCGAGCAAGAAGCATAAAAAACAGGATATGGAGGATACTCCAAAAGACGAACCCAAGGCGAAACCGAGCCGCAAGAAAAAAACTGCTGCCCCTGCTGATTTTGCAGAGGGAGGAGAAGAGACGCTACAGTGGTGGAAGGATGGCCGCCTGTCCAAGCTGGCAGGTATGGGCTTTCTGTCGTTTGCATTTATCCTTGCTGTAGCCTTTACGTCATATCTCTTCACCGCTACAGATGATCAGTCTGACCTGCTGAATAACGCCACCAGCGCCCTGATGGACAATTCACTGAAAGTGAATAATGCCCTCGGCAGGCTGGGCGCTGTACTGGCGCACGTATTTATCGATCAGCTTTTTGGTCTTGCTTCTTACTTCTTTTGTATTGTATTCTTCGTAGTGGGCTTCAATATGCTGACGCAGAAGAAGTTCTTCAACGCTGTAAAGGTATCTGCATACTCCCTCTTCGGCCTGATATGGCTGTCTGCTGCACTGAGCTTTGCCAACTATCTGGTATATCAGTCTTCTGCTATCTCGTGGGGAGGCGCCTTTGGCGACTACCTGACCGGGGAGAATGGCCAGATCATGGGCCTGCTGCGCACTACGGGTACTGCTGCTACGCTCGTAGGTACTGCTATTGCATTTGGTATCTGGGTGTACAATTTCAACTTTGATTTCCTGCTTCGTCCATTTGCCAGGAAGGATGTGAGCCCGGCTATGGCTGCGGCCGCCACCGGCGCTACTGATGTAGCTGCTGTACCGGTCTTCAGGGATGAGAGTGAAAATATCTTTGCCAAGGATAACCTCAATGATGTGAGAGAGGCCTTCCCGGCTGATGAGGCTGCACCTGAGGTAGAGGCGGAGGAAGAAGAAGGCGAAGATGATGAGATCATCCTTACCAATAAAGCAGTAGATGCTATAGCAGCTGCCGCGGTAGTGCCAGCTACAGCTGTACCACCCGTGGTCACAGACTTTGAGTCTGTAGACATGGAGAGCTACGGTGGCGATGATGAGCCTGAGGAGTCAGGCCTCAAGCTGGATATAGAGGCGCCGAAGGAGGAACCTCAGGCTGCTATGGAGGTAGTACCTACGTATGGCGGTGTGGGGTCCGAGTTTGATCCTACTATGGATCTGTCTAACTATAAGTTCCCGACGCTGGACCTGCTGGATGAGCATAGCTCTGAGAAGATCAAATACGATCCGGAGGAGCTGGAGCGCAATAAGAATCAGATCATCTCTACGCTGAATAACTACCAGATAGAGATATCCAAGATCAAAGCGACCATAGGGCCTACTGTGACCCTGTATGAGATAGTGCCGGCACCGGGCGTACGTATCTCCAAGATCAAGAACCTGGAGGACGATATCGCGCTGAGCCTCGCTGCGCTGGGCATCCGTATCATAGCGCCGATACCAGGCAAGGGCACCATCGGTATAGAAGTACCGAACGTAAACAAGGAGACCGTGAGCATGCGCTCACTGCTGGCGTCGGAGAAGTTTCAAAACTCGACAGCCGATCTGCCTATCTGTCTGGGCAAGTCGATATCCAATGAGATCATCGTAGCTGACCTAGCCAAGATGCCGCACCTCCTCATGGCGGGTGCTACCGGCCAGGGCAAATCTGTAGGTATCAACTCGATCCTCGTATCGCTGCTGTACAAGAAGCATCCATCTCAGCTGAAGTTTATCATGGTGGACCCTAAGAAGGTGGAGCTAAGCCTCTATGAAATGCTGGAGAAGCACTTCCTGGCCAAACTGCCTAATGAGGAAGATGCGATCATCACTGATACCAAGAAGGTGGTGACGACGCTCAATGCCCTCTGTATAGAGATGGACCAGCGCTACGACCTGCTGAAGAAAGCCCAGGTGCGTAATATCAAGGAGTACAACCACAAATTCACCAACAGGCAGCTGAACCCGCAGAACGGGCATAAGTTCCTGCCTTATATCGTGCTCGTGGTGGATGAGTTTGCAGATCTCATCATGACAGCGGGCAAGGAGGTAGAGATGCCGATAGCCCGTCTGGCGCAGCTGGCCCGTGCCATCGGTATCCACCTGATACTTGCCACACAGCGTCCATCAGTCAATATCATAACCGGTACGATCAAGGCCAACTTCCCCGCGCGTATCGCATTTAAGACCACGTCTAAGATAGACTCCCGTACTATCCTCGATGCCGGCGGCTCGGAGCAGCTGATAGGCCGCGGTGATATGCTCCTGTCTCAGGGTAGCGATATGATCCGCCTGCAGTGCGGATTTGTAGATACACCGGAGGTAGAGCGGGTCAGAGACTTTATCAGCCATCAGCAGGGCTACCACGAGGCATTCCAGCTGCCGGAGTATATAGACCCGAATGATAAAAATGCCGGAGGCGAAGACTTCTTCATAGATGGAGAAAAGGATGGCCTCTTTGAGGATGCGGCGCGTATCATCGTGCAAAATCAGATGGGCTCGACCTCCCTCATACAGCGCAGGCTGAAACTGGGCTACAACCGCGCCGGCCGCCTGATGGATCAGCTGGAGGAGGCAGGTATAGTGGGAGAGAACCTGGGTAGCAAGGCCCGCGAGGTGAAATTTAAAACCGAGGCTGAGCTGGATAACTATCTGACGAAGCTCAGAGGTTGATAAAAAAACACAATAAATGGCCGGCGCCTGAGAGCAGCTGGCCATTCTTTTATTTTTGGCGCACCCTTTGACCATTGGGTTTCAAAATACTTTATGAAGAAGCTGTTTTCTATTTGGGCCTTTGCATTGATAGCTGTCATGAGTCATGCGCAGCAGCAGGGTAGTGCTGTGGCCGACCCTGAGGCCGGCGCTATGCTGGAGAAAGCTACTACGCGCTTTAAATCTTTCAAGAGTGTGGATGTAGACTTTACGCTCACCACTATCAGGCCTAAGCTGAAACCCGATGAGGCAGACAGCAAGTACACCAGCAATGACAATGGGAAGCTCTGGATGAAAGGCAATAAGTTTAAGATATCTATGAATGGCGTAGACATCTACTGCGATGGCAAGACTATCTGGAGCTACAATCCCAAGACCAAAGAGATACAGATAAACGACTACGAGGAGAGCAATGAGACTTTCTCTCCTTCCAAGATATTCTCAGTCTACAAAGAGGGCTACTCCTATCAGATCAAAGAAAAAAAGACCGTTGGCAGTAAAAGTGTAACGGTGATCGAACTGGCCCCACAAAACCGGAAGGTCTCTTACTTCAAAATAGATGTAGGACTGGACGATGCGACCAATGATGTACTCGAGTCCAAGATATACGAGAAGTCGGGTGTACGCTACATATACAAGATAAATAAGCTAAATACCGCAGCTAATCTGAGCGACGATTTCTTCATCTGTGATGCAAAGAAATATCCCGGCGCCAAGGTGGTAGACCTGAGATAAACGGATAGTCGTTCGTAGCTGACATATGTTAGATGAATTATCAGCCGGGAATATCAAAACCTGATTATTTTAGCTGTAAATACTTTTCTGCATGATAAGATTTTGTACGCTTCTGTTTCTCAGCGCATTTGTATTGACCGTATCAGCTCAGGCTCCTATCCCAAACGGAGATTTTGAGACCTGGACATCACTGAATGGTGCGCAGAATCCCACCCGGTGGAAGACCATAGACGATGTACTGACTGTGCTGCCATTCAACCTGCAGTCTCAAAACCTGGTAGTACAGGAAACTGACCCGGCTAACGTCGCATCAGGCTCGTCTTCAGCCCTGCTCACTACCAAAGGAGTTAGTTTCCCGCTGGTAGGTGACATCACTTTTGCGGGATCTATGTCTATAGGCAATTATGGCCTGACGCCACAGGGGTTGACTTCCTTTCAGGTGACACTGGGTGGTGTGCGGTACACAGACCGGCCAGACTCTATAGAGTTTACATACAAGTATAAATTACCATCAGGACAAGATCATGGTACCGTGACTGTGAATCTGACCAACGCCACGCCACATGATGGTACTGTGACAGTGGGCTCTGCCACAATCGACCTGTATCCGACCAATAACTTCTCTACCATAAAGGCTAAGATCACCTACTACTCTGCACTAAACCCGGATACGCTCAAGATGCAGGTAGAGTCCAGTGCGACTACTTTTGGCCAGGGGGTGCTCGGTGGCCAGCTATGGTTTGACAATGTAAAGTTCATAGGGTATGATACGATATTCAAGGCCTATCTCTTCCCTAAGACAGATCAGGTGAGGTGCCAGGGCGATACTATAGCTATCCGCACGGACGAGATACCTGGCAATAGCTATGTGTGGTTTCGTGATGGAGTGATCCTGCCATATACTACCTACAAGATACGTGTCAATACCTCAGGCCTCTATAATGTACTCGTGACGCACAACCATGCGCTATGGGTATCCGACACTATCAGGCTCACGGTGAATCCACTCCCGACAGTGACTTTCACCGGATACCTGGACACACTCTGCAATAGTGATGCTCCTGTAGAACTCACTGGTGGTAGCCCAGCTGGTGGCACATATGCCGGCAATGGTGTGAGACAAGGGATATTCTATCCCGCGAATGCATCTACAGGTGATAAAACACTGACCTATACCTATACCGATAATAATGGATGTACAGCGGGAGCTTTCCTTCATCGCTTTTACATACTGAACTGCACTACTGGCATCTCATCACTCAGTGCCGATGCTGGTATCAATATGTATCCTAATCCTACGAGGGACAGGCTCTTCATCACTGGCAATAGTCATATTATTGGTGCCGAGGCGCAGGTATATGATATGCAGGGCAGGTTAGTAGCCCATCAGGCGCTCGACGCGGAGCAATCCATCCTCGATCTCAGTACTGTAGATCCCGGCTACTACTCAGTAATGATCACTAATGCGGAAAATAAGGAGCTCGTAAAAGCAAAGATCAGTATAGTCAAATAGTGTCTTGCCAAAGAATAAATAAAAAAGCCCTTAGTCTACACTGAGGGCTTTTTTATTTATTCTGAGATACTATTGCTCTGCAGGGGCATCTGTCGCTGCATCTGGTGCGGGGGCACTATTTTGCTCGCCTGATACCGTGTTGTCTGATGCTATATCAGTGGCCTCTGCGGTAGATTCTTTTTTCTCTCCTTCTGCATCCTTGCCGCCTTTCTCAGTCTTGTTAGACTTATTGGCCTGCTTCAGTATGCTGTCGAGTGTTTTATGGATGTCTTTCAGCTTGTCTTCCTTTGAGGTAATGGTCTCTTTGATCTGGCGCAGGCGTACCTTCAGGAGCTGTAGCTCCAGCTGCTGTATGCGCGGGCTTTCAGCCTTTTTGGTAAAGTAGTCCAGGTCCTTGCGGTCGCGCTCCAGGCCTTTCTCCATTTTGGAGATCACATCTTTCAGTCCAGCTATACGCGATTCAAATTTATCTGAGAAGTACTTATTGCGCTGCTCGCTGATATAGTGGAATGCATCGTCATATGCTTTGCGTACACTGGTCTCATCAGATTTCAGCAGGCGCTGGCTACGGTATTCGTTTTGCAGCGCTTTGATCTCATCATGCAGCGCCTTGAAGTTTGCCTTCTCATCAGCCTTGGCCTTGATCTGGTTCAGCTTCTCCACGATCTGCTCGCGTACACCATTTGATCCTTTCTCAAACTCTGCGCTCTCAGTTTTGCGGAAAGTCTTGAGCTGCTCGAAAATGGCATTGACGTCTTCTTTGATCTTGTCCAGCCTCTCCTGAGTGATGTTTCTTTCCTTTTTGTGCTCCAGTACACGCTCCCAGTATGACTTGGCGTCATCAAAAAGCGACTTGTCGTAGTGCGTGAGCTCTTTTGCGCGCTTTTTGAGATTGTCCAGTTCTATCAGGTAGCTTTCCCAGAGTTTATTGGTCAGGAGCTGTACTGCCCATTCATTCTGTTTGTGGCGTATCTCTCCGGTCTTGTCAGATTTGATCTGGTCAGGCAGTATGCTGTCAGCGTTGATATCAGGGTTGATCAGCTCCGTGCCTTCGGGAAATTCAAACTCCCCGCCATTCACCCATTCAGTGCTGAGCTTTTCAAACGCTTCTTTGCCGAGCGCTTTCTTTGGAATGACATGCAGGTCCAGGCGAAACTCGGTTTCCTTGAGCTCATATGCCAACACCACATCGGTCTCGTCTTTCAAAATGCCTGCTGTAATAAATCTTGATTGCATTAAATTCACCTTTTATGAGGGAAGGCGAATTTAAGAATATTGGAGAAATAAAAGAAAATGGACATTTCTGACATAAAGGCAGCACTGGCGCGGCCTCTGCCGGGCAAGAAAGCACAGTTTCTGATGGCGCCTGGATACCGACCTGATTATGACCTGGAGGAGGTGATGAAATTCAATCCGCGCATCGGTGGTGTACTACTATTGATCAATCCTAAAGCGGAAGGGCACACGATCGTTTTCACCCTGAGAAGGGAATATAATGGCACCCATAGCGGACAGATGAGTTTCCCCGGCGGCAAAAGGGAAGATGGTGATGCTGATATCACGTACACCGCCCTGCGCGAAACTCACGAAGAAATAGGTGTGAAGCCAGAGGATGTAAATGTGATAGGTGCCTTGAGTGAGCTATATATTCCGCCTAGTAATTTTCTGGTGTATCCCACTGTAGGCGTGCTGAAGGGAGCTGTAAATTTTAATCCGCAGGAATATGAAGTAGCAGAGATCGTGGAGATACCGTTAGGTTTTTTCATGAGAGAAGAAAACCGCTCTAAGACCCGTATCAAAATCATGGGCAAGACAGAGGTGGAAGTCCCGGCATATCTCTATGGCAAATATGTGATATGGGGAGCTACGGCCATCATGATGAGCGAATTTGTGTACGCTGTGAAAGGTTAGGCCTCACATTTTCGTGAGGTATTGCACAGCTGTACTACGTTCACCTTTCATTTGAATAATGTAATTGCCTGCAGGTAGCTCTTGCAGAGTGATAGTCGCATCGCCGCTCAGTCCATCTATCTTTTTCAGTTCTCTTCCGACCATATCTGTTACCACGACGTTATAGGCAGGTTCGTCCGTATGCAAATGTATGACCCCCGTAAATGGATTGGGGTATATGCGCATGGCCGATTGATCGTCCGTTTCTTGTATGGATGTCCATACAGCGGTGGAGTCATTGTCAATGATCATGTAGGTGTATTGGATGATATCGTAGCGGACGTTAGTCGTATTCGCGTTTGAAAGCAGGAAATTGATCTGCTTATTG
Source organism: uncultured Chitinophagaceae bacterium (assembly GCA_964571705.1). Classification (GTDB taxonomy): domain Bacteria; phylum Bacteroidota; class Bacteroidia; order Chitinophagales; family LD1; genus UBA1941. The sequence goes on along the minus strand of CAZNDJ010000011.1, from coordinate 39,612 downwards.
CCATCGTGCAGCCCATTTCTCAGCATTGTGACTGGTAGTGATATAGTGTCAAACGCATTTGCCGGGAATGTGACAGTAGTATCATTCCATAAAAAGTCCGTACCTCTCACTGCATCGCCATTGAGATATGTCACATCTGCTGTAATATCATATTTGACCGGAGCACTCGTATATACCTGGACATAGCCGATACTATCCATCTTGAGGTGTGCAAAACCGGCACCTTTGAAAGATAGTATGAGACTACCTGTATCAATGAGCGTTAGATGAAATAGTGTGTCCATAGCCGTATTGAGCCGGACCCCCTTGATGCGGAATGTGATATGACTGGTATCTTCGATCAAATGGTTATTAAGGATGTTGACCCGCATCGTATCATGCCATATACCACCAGGATGACTGAAATATGTATTATTTAGATAGATATGATAAAGTGTTGCACTATCAAACGAAGAAGTAGAACTGAAGTCAATCGTATCAACAATAAAGGAAAAGGCACGATGGTTAGGATTGACAGTAGTGATAGGAATTCCGATGATTAATGCTGTATCCTTTTGTATGAGCATACTATCCAGGTCAAAGGATACAGAGGGAGGATAATACGTATTGTCGTTGCGTATAGTAAATGTGAAAGTAGAATCGATCAAGATATTGTCATCTAAATTTTGGATCACCACCAGGAGCGTCTTATCCGGTAGTACCGCAGTATCCGCCACGATCCTGATATCCTGGCATTGAGTACTGATGCCCGGCGGTGCCCAGACAGTACCCCAGTCATAAAAGTAATTCCAGCCACCCAGAGCGCTGAAATGGCCTAGCGGAGTCACAAAGGCTGAATCGTAAGTTCGTGTATAATACCTTACATAAAACGGATTAGGATTATTAATAGTCACACAAACGGAAAACGTACCATCACTAAGATAAGCAGAGCCCGTATCGATCACAAAGCTTATAGTAGCAGGCAGATCATTGTCTTTGAGCACAAATACCATTGTGCTATTAGCACCGATAGAGTCAGCGGTGCCGTAGGCGTTTAGCTGGTAGTGTACGTGCTCCGGGTTTTCTGGAAATGTATCGTCATAGAGCTGTACGCTAAAGGGCACTGAGTCTGCACCCGCCGGGAAATAAATAGTATAAATGCTCTGCGTGCTCATATGGCTGGGGCGCGGACTGCCGGATAGCAGGATGACCTGTACAGAGTCATCTGCCAGGGGAGCTGCATCAGCTTTGATATAGCCGGCTATGGCCACAGTGTTTGCTTCGATGGCAGTATCTGAGGTCATAGCAAAGGAGAAAGTATTCTGCGCCTGTGCTGCTCCGCAGTATGCTATCAGTATCCAGATAAGCGCCAAAAAACGTTTTGAATTCATATAGGTGCTAATTTAAGCATTCATTTACACAGTTAGACGGTCAAAAAACGAATACCGTTGAGTCGTTATCGGGTAGAAAAGATTGCAATTTTTCACGTAGGTTTGAGAGGTGAGTGATAATAAAGATACGATCTGGAGCTTTGAGTATGAAAAAGGAAAGCCGATCCAACCCGGCAGCCTGCTGCTCTCTGAGCCTTTCATGTGGGATGAGAATTTCCGGCGTACGGTCATTCTCGTATGCCGCCACCACAGTGTGGAGGGCACCTCAGGGGTAATACTCAATAAACCTGTACAGCTCAGCCTGGAGGATCTTCTGGAGAATTTCCCCAAAGGATTTAACGGTAGGCTCTATCTGGGGGGACCGGTGGGCACGGATATGATCCAGATGGTGCACACCATGGGGCACAAGATCACTGACAGTACCAAACTGGCCGATGGCCTCTGGTGGGGCGGCAATTTTGACCAGCTCAAAAAACTGATCCGCCAAGGTGAGATCACCAGGGATCATGTACGCTTCTACATAGGCTACTCAGGCTGGGAGGCACAGCAGCTCAGAGATGAGATCAAAGATAACTCATGGATCATAGCGCAGGCCAGGCACGAGTATATCTTTGACGATGCGCCTGACCATCTGTGGCGCAAGATCATGAACGGTATGGGAGGTATCTACCAGACCATGGCCGGCTATCCTGAAAATCCCAATCTCAATTAACGATGAAACGATCCTTTTTGCGAATAGTCATAGCTGTCTGGTCAGTACTTTGTACTACCTCGGCTCAGGCCATAGAGCTATCGGACTCAGCGCGTGTGAGCCTCCTCACCTGCGCTCCGGGCAATGAATTGTACTCTTGTTTCGGGCACAGTGGTATACGCGTCACTGACTACCGGCAGGGATTTGATGTGGTGTTTAACTATGGGACCTTTGATTTCGGCGCGCCAAACTTCTACCTCAACTTTCTAAAGGGCCATATGATCTATATGATAGGCGTAGATGGCTACCGGGATTTCTATGAGACCTATGTGTATGAGGGTAGGAGTATCTATGAGCAGGAGCTGCACCTCAATGATAGTCAGCAGGTCAAGATTTTCGATTTCCTGGTCAATAATGCGAAGCCGGAGAACAGGAACTACCGCTACGATTTCCTGTGGGATAACTGTGCTACGCGCATACGTGAGGTCTTTGAAAAGAACCTGCCGGGCGTGAAGTTTGACTATAGCAGTTTCAAGGATAAAAAGTCATTCCGCACGCTCATCAATGATTACTCTGCAGAGCACCCGTGGGAGCAGTTTGGGATGGGGCTCCTGATAGGCCTTCCGGTAGACCGTATAGCCACGCCACAGGAGGAAACCTTTCTCCCGGACTATCTGAGTGATGCCTTTGCACATGCTACCATATCCGGCCAGCCGCTGGCAGGCCCGCGGCAAACACTACTCGATGTAAAACCTCCTACAGAGAAAAGCCTGGATCAGAAGATCACGCCTGTGATGGTCTTCGGGGTATTGCTACTACTGATCGTGCTTGTCACAGTCTATGAGGTGAAAAGAGGGAAGTACTTTTATGCGATCGACATCTTTCTGTTTTTCCTTGCTGGTTTCTTTGGCTGGCAGTTTCTGCTACTGGGCGGTTTTACGGAGCATACTACTACTCAGTGGAACCTGAATATACTCTGGGCGCTGCCCACCCATTTGTTTATGGCATTCCTGACGCCATATGCGCAGAGCAAAAAGTGGGTGCAGTATTATTTTCTCGTATCTGCTATACTGGCAGCAGTCGTGATAGTCGGTTGGAAACTATTGCCGCAGCAGTTTCTGCTGGCTAATGTACTGATAGCAGCTATCTATGCCATCCGCAGTTACAATGTGTATCGGGTAGGCAGAGCCAGGTAGTAATTACTTGCCCCAGGCTTCAGGAGCTTTGTACCATTTTACCAGCTCATCCTTATCGGAGGCTTTTACATAGTCATTCTCTACGGCTTTGTCCAGCAGTGATTCGTAGTTTGATAGTGTAAAGAACTTGCACTTTGCCTCTTCAAAAGCTACAACAGATTTGTCGAAGCCATAGGTGAAGATCGCGCCCAGGCCCATGACATCGGCGCCGGCTGCGCGCAGTGCTTCTACAGCCTTCAGAGAGCTGCCACCGGTGGAGATAAGGTCTTCTATCAATACTACTTTCTGTCCCTGCTCTAGTTTGCCTTCTATCTGGTTTTCCAGGCCATGGCCCTTAGGTTTGTCTCGCACGTAGACGAAAGGAAGATTAAGCACATCTGCCACCAGCGCACCGTGAGGGATACCCGCTGTAGCTACACCGGCTATCACTTCTACACCTTTAAATTCTTCGGAGATGATCTCTGCAAAAGCAGTCTTGATAAATGTCCTGACACGAGGGTAGGAGAGGGTCTTGCGATTGTCACAGTAGATCGGACTCTTGAGGCCGGAGGCCCAGGTGAAAGGCTGGTCAGGGCTCAGTACCACAGCTTTGATTTCAAGCAAGTATTCGGCAACTTCGCGTGCTACGACGTTATTGTAGATCATTCGGCAGGATTTTGGCCGCAAAACTATCAAACTACATGAACAATATAAAGGTCTTTTTCAATGAGCAGCACCTGCTCATCACCTCCGATGCCGGCATAGACAGGACTAACTATCAGAGAGTCATAGCAGATGATGAGAGCGGCTTTGAGTTTCGCATGGAGCCTAAGGAGCTTTTTGATGAAAAATATAATAAGAACATCCTGCTCATCACACCGCACGTGGAGGAGGCGCTGGAGTCAATATTCAACTATGCAGACGGTATCGTAGCTGCCGGGGGCATCGTGCAAAATGAGAGAAGTGAGGTCCTGATCATGTTTCGCAGAGGCTACTGGGATCTGCCCAAGGGCAAAGTAGAGAAGGGCGAAAAGATATACAACGCCGCGCGCCGCGAGGTAGAGGAGGAGACAGGCGTGCAGATCGCGACACAGGCAGAGCCTGCCATCGTGACCTATCACTGTTATTTCCTGAAAGGAAAGAACTGCATCAAAGAAACGCACTGGTACCACATGACTGCAAAAGAAAGTCAGGATAAGCTCGTGCCTCAGACAGAAGAAGATATCGAGCAGGTGCTGTGGGCTGATAAGGCCAAAATGCGCTCCCTCGAGGGCAAGTACTACCCACTGATCTGGGCACTCCTACAGCAGGAGACCGGTGTCTGATATTACATTTGTTTTTTAGCCTCCTGCACTGTCCTGACAGGTAGCTGGCAGGTCTTATTTCTGCATACGTATATCCATGTATCGCTTGCCTGCGTTTTGCCTTGTAGCAGCGGCAGGGAGCTTTCTTTTGCCGAGCCCAGCACTATTGCGTCAGGGCGATAATCTTTAGCGATAGCCTTTCGTATATCTAGTGCTTTATCTCCACAGATAGCTACTTCATATGGCTCAAAGATAAAGGCATCAGTCTGCATAGCCCAATTAGCATAGAAGGCTGTATGCTTCAGCGCATTTTCTTTCAGATTAAGCGTTTGCTGACGCGCTATGCGCAGATAGCTCTCCTGATCCAGCAAGTGGCCGAGCAGGTAGAGTGCTTTAGCCATACTGGAGTTAGATGAGGGGATCACATTATCAGTGGTCTCGGTCTTGCGCGCTATGAGTGGGTCGTCTGTGATGGAAGTATAAAAGAAGACGCCTTTCTCTGATGAGTAGAAATGCTGTATGACGTGGTCCGCCAGGTCTCTGGCAGTGGTCAGCCACTGCTCATCGAAAGTAGCCTGATACAAGGCGATAAACGCCTCGATGGTGAATGAATAATCATCCAGGAAACCATTGATGGTGGAGCGCCCTTCTTTGTGACTGCGATGCAGGCTATTATCCGGCTTAATACAGTATTTTTTGATGAAAGAAGCATTGGATAAAGCCAATTCAAGGAAGCTGTCATCGCTAAATGCATTATAAGCGTCCAGCAGGCCTTTCAGCATCAGGGCATTCCACGAGGTCAGTATTTTATCATCCAGGCCTGGCCTGATGCGCCCATTTCTCACAGCCATGAGCTTTGTGGCCCACGATCTGACTTTGGCTTGTTGTGACTCGTTCGGTATATCTAGTGACAGCCGGCGTAGATTGATATAGCCGTGCTCGAAGTTTCCCTCTGACGTGATGTCATAGTATTTTGCAAAGTCACCAAAGTCTTGACCTACAATGGTCTTCAGTTCGTCATAGGTCCATACATAAAACTTGCCCTCTACGCCCTCTGAGTCTGCGTCCAGTGCAGAATAGAAGCCACCACCGGGTGCGGTCATCTCACGTTGTATAAAAGCGACGGTATCGTAGACCGCCGTGCTATAGGAGGGATTCTTGGTGATCTGAAACGCTGCGGAGTAGAGTGAGACCAGCTGCGCATTGTCATACAGCATCTTTTCAAAGTGCGGGATGGTCCACTCTGCATCTACAGAGTAGCGGGCAAAACCACCACCTATCTGATCGTAAATACCTCCGGCCAGCATTTGGTCTAGTGTGATAGTCACGGCACGGAGTGCTTTTTCATTGCCGGTGTAAAAGTGATTTTGCAGCAGGTACTGCATTGTGACTGGCATAGGAAACTTAGGCGCACCACGCCGCCCACCCAGCTCATAGTCCCATGCCTGGTCTATACGCTGAAACATGACATCACGGTCTGCAGGGTCGAAAGCTGCATCTGCTACCGGCGTGATAGTATCCAGTACTTTGATGCCGCGTACGATCTCTGATGCCCGCTCCAGCGCATCATCACGATCCTTGTGAAAGTAGTCTGTCAGGTAGAGCAGCACCTGCTTCCACTGCTCGCGCTGAAAGTAGGTGCCCGCATAGATCGGTCTTCCATCCGGCAGGCAGATCGCATTCAGCGGCCAGCCACCATGGCCGGTGATGATCTGTACGGCATCCATGTATATCTGGTCTACATCGGGGCGCTCCTCGCGGTCTACCTTGATACTGACGAAGTGGTCATTCATGATATCTGCTACCACTTTGTCTTCAAAACTCTCATGCTCCATCACATGGCACCAGTGGCAGGCAGAGTAACCTATGCTAACTACTACCAGTTTGTCTTCAGCTTTGGCTTTATCCCATGCTGTATTTACCCAGGGCATCCAGTTCACAGGATTGTGGGCGTGCTGGAGCAGGTAGGGGCTGGTCTCGTGTATGAGGGCGTTGGTGTATTGGTAGTCTGGCATAGTGCAGTGACTTTGCGCCAAAGATAGCTTTTATGACCCGGCTACCTCGTCTGCCACTCTGAGCAGATGGCTGAGCGCGCGCTGCCAGATCTCCAGGCTGCGATTGGTAGATCCTGCTACCTGCCCATATAGTTTGCTGAACCAGCTATAATCAAAGCGGCGCGTAGCTACATCAGCCAGCGGCTCATCCAGCAGGTATCTTTTTACATTGGCCATCTCTGCCGGCAGGTCCATAGGGCAAGGAGGCAGCGATTTAGCAGTCTCCAGTATCTTCTCCAAGCGGATTCTCTGATCAGAGACTTCCTCGTAGATTGGTATTAGTTCTTCTTCCTGCCATGAGCTTTTTGCCTGCAGGCGTATGTACACGCCTACCAGTTCATCGCGTATATCCGCCAGCTCTGTCAGGATGGCCTGTATGGCAAAAAAGAAATCCTCTGCCCTGAGCAGGTCTGATGTACGGCCCAGAGTTTCGGCTTTGGCATGGAAGAAAGAGAATGCACGGCGGTCATGCTCGTGTACCTTTTTCGTGAGCAGTACTATCTCGCTGTCAAAGTTCAGCAGCAGGTTAGGCGCATCCTTGCGGCGATATTTGACTCCCTTGTAGTCGAAGGTTCTGATGCCAGATGACTCGCTACAGATTTGCCGCAGCTTCTGCTGGTCATCGGTCAGGCGAGAGAGGGTAGCTATATCCTGTTTATATTCCTCTGTGAAAACTTCATTGAAACTGGTGGAAAAAAGATAGGAGCCATCCGGCAGTACGTCTTTTTCAAATTTCCGGTCTGTAAAGTATGCCTCCAGTCGCTCGGGTAGCGTTATTGCCTGCTCCGTAGACTGGATAGTGTCAAAGAGCTGATCGGCAGATACTATAGTGTAGCCTTTGTAATCTGGAGTGGATAGCGAGTAGCTATGTGCGCTCATCGCCTGCTGTGTGCGCAGCGGATCTGCGAACAGCGTCCAGGTGGAGGATGTGTCTGCAGGCATGTCTATATATTGCCGGGTGATATTAGCCTCCCGGTCGCGCAGGCTGGGGTGAGAGGCCCACTGATCTTTGATCTCTATGTCCGATGTCTCCAGTGCCTTGGTCACTGCCGAATCTGTGATCACGGGCAGGCCATCTGATAGCGCTAAATGATTGAGCTGACTCAGGTGTAGTATAGAGCGGCTTTGTATTTCATAGAAATTTTCACAGCGCGATTTGCTGCCAGACAGTTTGTTGAGTTGGCTATCGGTGAAGCTATACGCCTGGGAGGCAAACTGCACACGCCGCAGTGCGCTCACCATTTGTGCGCTACCCGCTACACTCACTGCTACGAGGTCTGCATGGTACTCCATCTCGCGTGAGAGTGCCATATATACCAGCTGTATCCAGCCGTACACTTTAGAAAGAATATAGATGATCACCTTGGCTATAGCCACTGTGAGATGGGCAAAGAGGCTCGTGATCGCGTGGATATTGGCAAAAGACTGCAGCGTACTGCTCCAGCCTGCGTTCTCGTAGAGCAGGTTATAGATTACCTTATTAGTAGTATAGACATAGGTGCCTAGTTTCATGCTACGCTGGGAGAAGTGGCCAAACTCATGCGCTATCACGGCCTTAAATTCTCCTTTGTTGAGAGAATTGACCAGGCCGAGACCTATCTGTAGATTCTTTTTGACCGGGATGAAGAGGCTGAAAAAGCTGGAGTTGTAAAATACCGCAGCATTGACATCGGGCGTCAGGAATATCTTCTTGGGTTTGTCTGTGCCCACCTCAGCTGCTATACTTTCTATATAGTCAAAAAGCTTTGGCTCTTGCTCCCGGGTGATCTCTACGCGGTTAGGATCTGTGTCTACCGTACTTGAGAATATAAATTTGATCAGGAAGGCTACTACCATAAAGCCAAAGCCTACCAATCCCAGCCCTAGCAGGATGGTGATCCAGGCTACTTTCATATAGATCACAAAGATGCCTGCTGCCACAGAGGCAGCGAGGATAGCCAGAGACGCTACTACCATCAGCAGGTAGATCACTATGAAACCTATAATGCCTGATATGACCCATACCGCCTGACGGCGAAAAGCTGCTGAAGGCTGAAGGAATCCAGGTGGTAAAGACGTTTTCATATATGGTTGATTTGCCATGATGAATTTATCTAAAAAATAAAGCTGTACAATAGGATAGTGTCCGGAGCTGGGGACAATTTGTATTTCCACCTAAAAACTTTCATTTTGCATCAGTGAAAATTTCAGCTTCCATCTATTCCCAGCGGGAAAAGCCACTGGCAGATATTGTCAGCCAGCTCAGCAGCCACGGCGTGGATATGCTACATATAGACTGTGCAGACAGGCCGGAGGTGTTTGATGATATCAGGCAGATCAGGTCGCTGACCACTACACCGCTGGACCTCCATATCATAGCCAAAGACCCACTGAAGTACGAAACACTGATACGTGATCTCAAGGTGGAGAATGTATCGCTGCAGTATGAAGACATGGGAAGTGTGCCACCCGCACCGCAGATGCCCGGGACCAAATTTGGTATCGCCCTGCAATCTGAGACGGATATCAAAGTACTGGATCAGGCTAAAGGATATGACTATGTGATGCTCATGTGTACCACGCCGGTGGTGAGCGGTGGTAGCTTCCGCAAGGATAATTTCCGCCGGATCATAGAGGTGCGCCAGCGCTATCCCAAGCTAAAGGTGCAGGTGGACGGCGGTGTGAATGATGAAGTGGCCTATATACTCAGGTTGCTGGGAGTGGATTCTATCGTATCCGGCTCCTTTATCATGAATCACTATAGTATTGGCTCAGGCATGCTCAGCCTGTACAAGGACCCTGTAGGTGGCAGCTATCAGGTGAAGGACTTCATGACGCCAGCCTGCTACCTGCCGGTGCTCAATGAAAAAGACCTGCGCTTTGAGACTGCGCTGCATACTATAGAGGACCACAGGCAAGGCTTCGTACTGATACAAGACGCTGATGGAAAACTGAGGGGTGTGATCAGCAATGCTGACCTGCGCCGCGGACTGATACGCCAGCTCGATAACCTCGTGAGCGTAGACATACGCGAGATGATCAATACGGATCCCGTACGGATTAGTGGAGACGCCGATCTGGGGCAGATGCTATCTGTGATCAACGAACTCAATTTCATTATACTATTTTTGCCGGTCGTAGATGCCGACGACAAATTGCTCGGCGCGGTACTTCTCAATAACCTGACAAGGGGATAGGCGACTACCCTTCAATCTCAATCAAATGATCATACATCTCAATACTAACGTAAGCCAGCAAAAGGCAGAAGATCTGGGCCGCCAGTACGAAGCTATCGTCTTTCATAATGGGAAGCAATATGTGCTCGTGACATCGTTTAAAGTGAAGGAAGCAGACGCGGAGCTGAAGACGCAGGCCGAGGCCACATATGCTACAGATTCAGACATACAGCTGGCCAGCAAGCAATATATGACCGATGTGCGCACCATAGACCTCGGTACGGTGGCACTGGGTGGCAAAACGAACCATACAGCCGTGATCACCGGTCCCTGCTCTGTGGAGAGTGAGGAGCAGATAGAGCAGGCGGCGCAGCTCTGCGTAGAGCTGGGTGTGAAAGTCCTCCGTGCCGGAGCCTACAAACCTCGTACGTCCCCTTATACTTTTCAAGGATTGGGACTGGAGGGCCTGAAGCTGCTGGACAAGATGCGCAGTAAGTACGGCCTCAAGATCATCACCGAGGTGCGTGATAGCACACATGTGGATGAGGTGATAGAGTATAGCGATATCGTCCAGATAGGTGCAAAAGTTATGTACGATCAGGGTATCCTGCGAAAATGCGGCAAGAGCAATAAAGCGGTACTGATCAAACGCGGATTTGGCTCTACGCTGCAGGAGTTTGTACAGGCGGCCGAGTTTGTGCTCAGCAGTGGCAATCCTGACGTGATGCTTTGCGAGCGCGGTATCCGCACTTTTGAGACCAAGACACGCTTCACCCTTGATCTCTGCGGTGTAGCCTGGCTAAAGCAATACACGAACCTCCCGGTGATACTCGACCCTAGCCATGCGATAGGATATGCCTATGGTGTAGCGGACCTCTCCCGCGCCTGCATCGCTATGGGTATAGATGGACTGCTCATAGAGACGCATCCCAATCCGAAGGTGGCAAAGTCAGATGCTGATCAGCAGTTAAATTTTGACCAGTTCCGCGCGCTATACAAGAGTATGGATGCTGTGGCGAATGCTGTGGGAAGGAAGATCGTCTAGGCAGGAAAAGGAGAATCAAAGGTCAGCCCGTTGTAAGGATGCAAAAATGCTTCAAGGGTCTTGAGGGCGTCTTCTGGGCTTATTGGTGTATAATCTTCAAAATTTGATTCAATGCTGCGTATAGCCCCTTCTTCTTCCTCAGAGATGTCTGTGGCAAATATGCAACTGTACAGATGTCTCACAGTATTTGCTAAAGTTTCTTTGCCAGAAAAATATTTTTGAGCTATGCTCGCTATATAATATCGGCCATCGGGTCTGAGCATTGTATCAGCACAATATTGATTCAAGACGTGTATCAAGTCTTCCTTATCTTTTGAGAGACTGATATCTACCAGCAGCGTGGACGGTTCACTGGTCTCGAGTATTTTTTTGTCTGCAAAAGCCACAATAGCGGGATGATCTGTGATTCCCATGATCAGCGCTGCTTGGGTAGCGTATACAAACACGTTTTGATCCTTAAGGTCCATCAGTTAGATAGCTTCTCCAATCTTTTCAGTCTTTCCGGCTCAGAGTTTTTCAGATACAGGTCATCCCTCAGTGCGTCATATGCCCTGGCAAAGTATGGTTTAGCTTCCTCTTTACGATTGAGCTCCAGCAGGCATTCACCTATTTCTTCGTAGTTGTATCCGTCAGATTCTTTGTTTTCCTGCTCGAGCTCCAGTTGCAGGTCCAGTGCATCCTCCACCTTACCCATAGCGCGCAGGGTCCGGGCTACGGACCATTTGGCTATACTGGCCTGCTTGGGCCGGTTTTTTGCCAGCTGCCAGTCCAGCCCTTTGCGGAAGATGTCCAGCGCAGTACCAAAGTCCTTTTTGCCAAAGTAAGACCAGCCGAGGTTATTGTATAGAGATCCCAGCCAGCCTTGCGCCCGCTCATCGGTCGAGGACTCTGCTTTGAGCATGGCTCTTTTGTTCCACTCTATGGCCTCATCCGGTTTTGATACGATAGCCAGCATATGTAGCGTATCTACAGTGTGAAAGTCAGCCGCGACAGCATCAGATATACTCAGCGCTTTTTCAAATTGCTCCCGAGCACTGGCTTTATCTCCGGACGAATTATACACACGACCCTGCTCCAGATAGTAGCGCAGCTGCTCCAGCGTCGGTTCATCGCCTAGGGCAGAGCGTACTTCATCCAGTATGTTTTGGGACTCGTCAAACATCCGGCGCAGGCTATAGGTGCGCGCCAGCTGGGTGAGCAGCTGGAGATGATAGGAGAGATCCGTGAGTGTGGGCTCGGTATCCAGTATCTGGCGAAATTTCTGCTCCGTAGCAGCGGGATCGGAATAGTCCCAGAGTTTATCAAAATGTGGAAGCTCCTGCATGTGGATGAAAGCTTTTAGGTTTATCGTTTTTTGTCCGTTTCTTTGGCTCTGTCAAATATAGATAAGCGCACATGGATGACAAATACCTGCAGCGGGGCGTATCTGCCAGCAAAGAAGATGTACACACAGCTGTAAAACACCTCTATCACGGTCTCTACCCAAAAGCCTTTTGCAAGGTCTATCCTGACTATCTGGGCGGCGATGAGCAGTGGTGCAATGTGATGAGCGCCGATGGCTCAGGCACCAAATCCATCCTGGCCTATCTCTACTGGCGCGAGACAGGCGATATATCCGTGTGGCGCGGTATAGCGCAGGACGCTATCGTGATGAATCTCGATGACCTCCTGTGCGTGGGCGCTACAGATCGATTTCTCCTCACCTCGGTGATCAATCGCAATAAGAACTACATACCCGGTGAGGTGATAGCGGAGATCATAGCCGGCACGCAGGAGTTTATAGACACTATGAATGATGCAGGCGTGCAGATACAGCTGATGGGTGGAGAGACTGCAGACCTCGGCGATATAGTCAGGACGGTAACTGTAGATGCTGCTATGACCATACGCATGAAACGGAGTGATCTCGTATTGACGCAGCATATCAAGCCAGGACAGGTGATAGTAGGACTGGCATCCTCAGGGCAGGCCAGCTATGAGAGGGTTTATAACTCAGGTATCTCCAGCAATGGTCTCACCTCAGCCCGCCATGATGTGCTGGGTAAATACTATGCAGAGAAATATCCCGAGACATTTGATCAGAATATAGATGCGAGCCTCGTGTATAGCGGATCAAAGAAAGTCACAGACCCACTGGATGGCACCCCGCTCAATGTCGGTCAGGCGCTGCTATCTCCCACCCGTACCTATGCACCAGTGATACAGAAGCTGCTGCGTGAGATGCCGGGCCGTGTACATGGCCTGATCAACTGTACCGGAGGGGCGCACACCAAAGTCCTGCACTACATAGAGGGCCTGCGTATCGTCAAAGATAACCTGCTGCCTATAGCTCCGATCTTTGATCTGGTGCAATCTGAATCGGGAACCGGCTGGAAAGAAATGTATAAGGTGCTGAACTGTGGCACACGCCTCGAGGTGTATGTAGATGAGAAAGATGCGCAACAGGTGATAGATACAGCGCGCTCATTTGGCATAGAGGCGCAGGTCATAGGGCATGTAGAGGCCGCAGATAGAAATCAGGTAGTACTCAATGCCCCGCAGGGCAGCTTCGTATATGAGTAGGATCAGAGCTTAAACTGACCATTCAGGCGGAGCAGCAGGTGGTATGGCTCTTTCTGCCAGGTATCATACAGCAGGTAGCCACCGCCGCCTTCTTTGAAGGACCCGTCATCGTGAAACTTATAGGTGATCATCTCTACTACATGTCCCTGCGCATCTGCCAGGTCTATTTCAGTAGAGGCATCGTGTGTGGAGACCATCAGTTGATGTACAGAGTCCACAGCAGCAGGATCTGACTGCAGTAACGGAACCTGCCCCATATTCTTGCCATTCTGTATCACATACACCTTTGGCATGGTCGTATTGGTAGTGTAGAAATACAGTTTGAAGGTGTGACTGTTGGTCTTGGAGCAACTGCTGACCATGGCCAGTATAGCTAAAACAGAAGCCCACACAAGGATGCTGATGATCGCACGCATATCCGTCGTTTTAGTTGTTTTTACGAAAAGGAGGGGCGGGAGTTGTCAGCTATTGGACGAAGTTGTCCACAGTTTCTTACGTAAGAGGCGAGTAGAAGGTTACACGGTTTTCTTTGTATTCAGGCCCATCAGGCGCTGAGCGTGAGATATTTGGATGCCCTCCTGATCATACCGGTCCTTCAGGTTCTTGAGCAGGTCGCATTTCATTTCAAAGGCAGCATCATTATTGGGCGCCCAGACATAGGCGCGGCAGCGGACGCCGTTATCCTCCAGCGCTACTACTTTGGCCACTACCATCGGCTCATTTTGCCGCTTCTGCGCCTCCGTACGGCCGTCTATGAAGTCAGGGTGCCTTTGCGCTTCTTCCTTCATGATATCCAGCGCCCGGTCTATGTTGCTTTCATAGACCACCACTACTTCGAGGTTAAATTTGACCCGTGGGTCCTTGATCGTACTATTGAGTATCGCCTCGCGGCTGATCACGGAGTTAGGTATCACTATGCGGCGGTTCTCTATGCTTTTGATGATCGTATGGCGGATGGTGATGTCTTCTACTATCCCTATCTGATTGCTGGTCAGCAGCTTGATGTAGTCTCCTACGCTGAATGGTTTGAATATCACAATGAAAACACCGCTGATGATATTGCTGAAAGCCTCCTGTGATGCAAAACCGATGATAGCAGCAGCTATTCCCGCACCGGCAAAGAGGGTTTTGCCAAAGCTATGGAGCGTCGGTATGCGCCAGAAGATGTAAAGGGTAGCACAGATGAAAACGATGAAGCTGACCGCATTTTGCAGGAAGTTATAATTGGTCGGGTCAAAGTGCATGACGTTGGCCGATTTGCGGATATACCTGCGTATAATGAGGCTCAGGAGCTTGGCTATCACGTAGGAGATGACGATGATGGCTATAGGCTCGCTATAGGTCTCAAATTTTGTCCAGTCTACTCTTAGCATGGCGGCGGCGGTGGTTTTAGCGGGTGCAAGGTACGACTATGCAGCCATTTGCTGTGGCCGGTTGTAAATTTTTAAGACTAGGGCCGGGTGGGACGGTATACCAGACGTGTAGCCATACATCAGGTAGCTTGCGCAAAATCATGTATTTTTGGCGCCGCATATGCCAGGTCACATTACACAGGAGATACTCGGCCAGACGCTGAGCTGGGAGCAATACTATGCGCTCGTCAGGCACTACGTAGAGAGCGAGGACCGCCCCGAGCTATACCGCCAGGAGAAGATGCTACGCTACACAGGAGAGAACCTGAAGCGTATGGATCATGTGCTGTCATCTATCAATATCGAATCAAAGCTGTATAACCAGCTGAGCGCTGTGCGCGAGCACTGGACCTGGGTAGTACTGGCAGAGCCATGGTGCGGAGATGTATCTCAGGAGATAGGCGCACTCTATACTTTCTCTACGTGCAGCGACAGGATCGACTTCAGGGTGCTGCAGAGTGATGCCCACCCCGGAGTGCTGGATCATTATACCACCGGTGGCAGCCGCTCTATACCAAAGCTGATCTGCCTGCGCACAGAGACAGGAGAGGAGCTCGGCACCTGGGGGCCGCGTCCACTGGTACTACAGCAGATAGTCATGGCCAATAAGGACCGTACGGATATCACCTTTGGAGACAAGGTGCGTATGATACACGCCTGGTATGCACAAGATGCTACCCGCAGCATACAGGAGGAATTTATAGATTTGGTCAAGAAATGGAATAACTGATCATGGGTCTGATCCGTGTGCTGATCTGTATTTTCTTTCCGCCGCTGGCGGTGATAGATAAGGGCTGCGGATCTATTCTGATCGTATTTATCCTCACCTGCTGCGGCTGGGTACCCGGCGTGATCGGAGCACTGGTGATTTGCAATAAACAAGAAAAATAAAGAATGTCTAAGATCGCTAAACAGTCAGAGATAAGATTTAAAATAGGCCTCAACGAGCAGAACGTGCCAGTGGATATCAAGTGGCAGGCCACAGATACCAAGACCCAGGAGCTGCGCGACTGCAAATCTATCATGGTGTCCATCTGGGATGCCGCTACCAAGGAAACCCTCAAAATAGATCTCTGGACGAATGAAATGACCACAGATGAAATGCATTCGCATTTCTTCCAGACGCTGCTGTCTATGGCAGACTCGTACCAGAAGGCGACTAAAAATCCTTATGTAAAGGATGAGGTGAAGGCCTTTGCAGAGCAGCTGGCCAAGAAAACGGCAGACTGGGAAAGTAGCAGGGGCTAGGCCATCAGATATTCTCCAGGTGAGCCGTATCGTTAAACTTTTCTATCTCAAACTTACCGCCGTCCAGCAGGTTTACTTTGTAGAGTGATAGGTTCACGTGTGGGAAATCCTCCATATTTTTTAGGGGCGTACCAGTAAGCGTGCACATCATGCAGCGTATAGCGCGGCCGTGCATAGACACCAGCACTGTTTTGTACGGCTGGCTCCTGAGGTGCTCTATGAAGCGGAGCTGCCGGGCTTGCAGGTCGTGCGGGCTTTCACCGCCTTGTGGCTTGGCGTGGTCGTTTCCAGCTTTCCATTGGTCGGTCAGATTGCGAAAATCGTCGCTGTTTTCCATCACAGTGGCATTGCCCTCCATGGCTCCCCAGCTGATCTCATCCAGCTCCGGCCTCGGTTCGAAATCAAAACCCAGCTCGCGAAAAGGATAGATTGTCTCCTGTGCCCTGAGCAGGGTAGAGGTGTAGATCTTGTCAAACTGTACTCCCTTGTACATCTCAAAAAAACCTCTGGCTTGCCTCTGACCCAGTTCATTCAGGGGCAGGTTCACACCCTTGCCCTGTACGATGCCTTTCTTATTGTGGTCGGTCTGCCCGTGGCGGATGAAATAGAGTTCTTTTTCGATCATAAAATGTGGTGGTATAAACAGGCGCAGGAGGGACGCTTTCCTGATTCTTATTTTTAGATACTTTCGTTGTGAAGATACAATTTCAGATAAGCAATAATAGCCTTGCCACGCAAAGACACAGCTACTCTCTATGATCTGGCCCTCGCTCAGGGGCATGCCCTGGCGCTATATCGCCTGCCAAGAATGCGTGCAGTACAGCACATATCCGGCGGAGTAGTGAGGAGCCTCAGGGAAGAGATGCAAGGATTTGCTTTCGCTCCTTTTGACCCGGCTGAGAAGCCTTATTACGTCGTAGAGGGCGTAAAGGCTACAGCAACCGCCACTCCTCTCATCAGGCCAAAGGCTGCCAGCCGGACATCCTTCACACAGCTGGTCAAAAAGATCAGGCTGGCGATCGGCACCGGGCAGTATGGTAAAGTAGTGGCCGCCCGCGCATGGTCCATGTCACGGCCAGATGGCTTTCATCCCGCACTTTTCTTTGATAAGCTCTGCGAGGCCTACCCTAAAGCCTTCGTCTCACTCACTATGATACCGGGCGTGGGCTTGTGGATAGGAGCCAGCCCTGAGGTGCTGGCAGCGCAGAAGGGTGATAAATTGATCACCTACTCACTGGCTGGGACCAAAGCTATCACTGATCCCACGCCATGGGGCGAAAAGGAAAAGGAAGAGCAGGCCATCGTCACGGATTTTATCAGAAAGAAACTGGCGGCGATTTCTGAAGTAGAGGTAAGCGCAAAGGGGCCGGTGACACATGAGGCTGGAAGCCTGAAGCACCTGCTCACGACCTTCACTGTCAGCTCGGGGCAGGACCGGCTGTGGCAGCAGGTGGTGAGGCGCCTGCACCCTACGCCTGCTGTATCTGGTATGCCGCAGGCGCGGGCTGTGAAGTTCATTCAGGCAGAGGAGGGCTTTGACCGGAGATTCTATGCCGGCTATCTGGGACCGGTAGGCCGTAGTAGCCGCACGGACCTTTTCGTGAACCTGCGCTGCATGGAGGTCACTGCCGGGCATTTAATATTTTACGCCGGATGTGGTATCACCGCTGATAGCGACCCTGAGATGGAATGGCAGGAAAGTGAACGCAAAATAGCCGTCCTCAAAAGCCTGCTATAATGCTTTTCATTATGTTTGCCCCCGTCTTATGACGCTATAGTATTTTGACCACAGATAAACAGAATATACAAGCCCTCGCAGAAGTATGCCGGATACGGGGCATCAGGCATGTAGTGTTTGCTCCCGGCTCCCGGTCAGCACCGCTGGTCATGGCGTTTTCGCAGCTGAAGGATGTGAAATGCATGGTGATACCTGATGAACGGGTGGCTGGATTTTTTGCACTCGGTATAGCGCAGCAGCAGCGTAGCCCTGTGGCTATCATTTGCACCTCCGGTACGGCAGTGCTCAATTTTGCACCAGCTATCTGCGAAGCATACTATCAGCAAATACCTCTACTGGTCCTCACCGCTGACCGCCCAGCTGACTATATCGGCATAGGCGAAAATCAGGCCATCAACCAGACGGAGATCTATCGCAACTATATCAAAGCCAGCTACACGCTGCCTGATGCGCCGGCAGAGGCTGCGGCCATCGCGGCGAAGGCCATCACAGAAACTACTCGTAGTGGTCATGGCCCTGTGCATATCAATATTCCGCTGCGCGAGCCACTCTATGGCCAGACAGAAAAAAGTCTGACCGTCACTGCGCCGGCGCTGGCTTTGCCAAAACTGCCGGCGGTACAGGTGCCTGTCACATCCCGCACACTGCTAATATGCGGTATGCATGCACCGGATGCCGGCCTCTATGAACTAATACGCAAACTATCCGCCACCACCGGCCTGACTATCATCACCGAGCCGCTGGCCAATCTACACGGTCTGGATACCGTCAGCAATATAGATGCCACGCTGGCTATGGCCACAGAGAGCGATCTGGTGGCACTGGCGCCAGATACTATCATTACGATAGGCAGGCAGGTCGTCTCCAAGCGCATCCGCCAGTTCCTGCGCAAAGTGCAACCTGCGCACCACTACCACCTCTCGGATGACAAAGGAGAGTGGAATGGCCTGGGTGCAAAAGAATATCATCATATCATTTGTGACACTGTAGCCACGCTGTCTGCTTCTGCACTGAGATCATCGGATGTAGCCTTTCGCAATAGCTGGATGTCGCTGCATCGCAAGGCAATCGCTAATACCGAAAGATATGGAGCCAACCTACAGCTCAGTGATTGGCAGGTGTTTCAGACTTTGGTGGCCGCCTATCCCAAGGACGCGCATATACAGTATGGCAATAGCTCACCTATTCGCTATGCGGGATTCTTTCGCCATCGTCCGGATACGGCTGTCAATGCCAATCGCGGTACGAGTGGTATAGATGGCTCTGTGAGCACTGCTGCCGGAGCTGCATTGCAGTACACAGGCCCTACCATTTGTGTATTGGGTGATGTGAGCTTCCTGTATGATTCTAATAGCCTGTGGAATAAATATCTCTCCCCACAGCTGCGCATCATTGTGATCAATAATGGTGGCGGTAATATCTTTCGCCTGATAGATGGCCCGCAGCGCGTAGAGGGCTTTTCAGATTTCTTTGAAACAAAGCATCATATCGGTGCCGAACATTTGGCCCAGATGTATCAGATACCTTATTATTTTTGCGACCGCGCCGATGATCTGGAGTTTGTGTTAGGGCAGTTTTATAAACCACAAAAAGGCCGCCCGGCCATCCTCGAGATCAAAACAGACGGCGCAGTCAGTGAGAAGGTGTACAAAGACTATTTTAGTTTCTTAGCAAACAATAAATAATCTGCATTATCTCACTACTCAATACTCACTACACAATACCAAGCATATGGCAAACAGAGAATGGAAGACCATCAAAGAATACGAAGAGATCAGGTTTGAATTCTTCGAGGGAATAGGAAAGATCACGATCAACCGCCCGCGCTACCGCAATGCCTTCACACCACTCACCGTGAAGGAAATGATAGATGCGATGAATATCTGCCGCGATAGCCTCGAGATAGAGATCGTGATACTGACAGGCGAAGGTGACATGGCCTTCTGCTCCGGTGGTGACCAGAATGTACGCGGAAACGGTGGCTACATAGGCAAGGACCAGGTACCACGCCTGAATGTACTGGACCTGCAAAAGCAGATCCGCTCCATACCTAAGGCGGTGATCGCGATGGTGAATGGCTTCGCTATCGGCGGTGGCCACGTGCTCCATGTGGTATGTGATCTCTCTATCGCCTCTGAGAATGCGATCTTTGGCCAGACAGGCCCTAAGGTTGGCTCTTTTGACGGTGGCTTTGGTGCTTCATACCTCGCACGCTGCGTGGGTCAGAAGAAAGCCCGTGAGATATGGTTCCTCTGCGATCAGTACAATGCGCAGGATGCGCTCGATATGTGCCTGGTGAATAAAGTCGTGCCTCTGGAAGTACTGGAGGATACGACTGTACAATGGTGCAAGAAGATACAAGAGAAGTCTCCGCTCTCTATCCGTATGCTGAAGTCATCTTTCAATGCAGAACTGGATGGCCAGGCAGGCATACAAGAGCTGGCAGGCAACGCCACACTGCTCTACTACCTCAGCGATGAAGCTAAAGAAGGTAAGAACGCCTTTATAGAAAAGCGCAAGCCGGATTGGAGTAAGTTTCCGAAGTTTCCGTAAACCCAATACTACCTATGAGATATTTATCAGTTTTTTTACTTCTGATTGTGGCGCTTGTTTCTTCTTGCCGCAAGGCCACCACTATCAATCCATCACGTGCCAGAATGATAGGCAACTATCATTTCTTCTATAACGGTTATACGCGTTATGATGGCTTTATCCATGCGGCGGATCCGGATGACGGGTCCAGCGTGGTCATGTCTTACATCCCGGCTGAATTGACGTTGTCAACGCATGACAGTACTTTAAATGCAAAGAATGTTTATTGTCCCGTTCAGGCCCATTACAGGCATGATTCACTATTTATAGAGGACAACGTTTATATCTGTGGCAATACGGGGGGAGTGGTCTATACCGTAGGTACTAAATATTAAGCTCCTTCCAGCTTTTGCTTCTCAGAAAATCGCTGTATCTTCATCGTCCTTTTCCCCAAAAATGAGGACAAACCAAGCCACCTCACACATGATCTATAACCCTGCACTCAATGTGCCGGGCAAGCCTGATTACTGGCAGACGATCCGCTATATCTATCAGCATCTCGACTTTCATATTTCAGAAGATGAAGCATACGTCATTACCAATCTCTTTATAGAGACGTGGGATGAGTCAGCCGGCAAACTGGTTTATGAAGAGGATGTCAAAAAGCATGTCTTCAAAGAATGCCGCTCGCGCGTCATGCTTTTCCTGGCAGAAGAGAAGATCCACAAAGTGTGCGACCTAATCTTTGCTTACCTGCGCTCTATCGGCCAGTTTCTATAAAATAAAATAGCCCATGCATACACATGGGCCATCTCGCTATTTTTTCAAAACATTAAGTACTATTTCACGAAGCCGTTTCCTCCCGGATTTACTTCGATCTTTGTGGTCGTGGCTTTTACTATAGAGCACGCCTGGATGGTCTTAGGGTCATTCATGATGCATACCACATCACCGTCCTTCACGTAGATCGTATTCTTGCTCATGCCACCAAAGGTTTGCGCGTGGCCGCCATAGACTTCTTTTTTGTCTCCGGCATAGATAGCTATCTGCTTGCCGCAATCGTTTTTGAGCTCTACGCTCAGTTCTTTCTGGATAGAGGTGCTGGGTGCCTTTGCTTCGGCCAGCACGTTAGGGTTTTCCATACCTCCATCGGCTACCATCTGGGCCGATACTTTATCACCGGCGCATACTACAGCGAGGGCGATCATACATTTTGCAAACCATTTCATAATCACTTGTATTTAGACTACAAAGATAGTTTGTGGAAAAATTGTGGATAAGCGCCTATAAACAGCGATTTTGTGTGCTGTCACTTTAAATAGACAATCGTACTGCCCCAGCCATACCGTGCGTGGTAGGCATTTTCAAAGGACTTAACGTGAGGGTGAGAGCGGAGGATCTTATGTACTTCGTCCTTGAGCTTGCCCTTGCCCAGGCCATGGATGATGCGCAGTTCCAGTTTGCCACGCATAATGGCATTATCCAGCGCTGTGTGCAGGGCATCTATCTGGTACTCTATGGCATACTTTTCTTCTTTTTTGCCGCCGCTAAACTGGCTGCTGTCTACATGCAGGTCTACCTCCTCGCCAAACATGGATGCATTGCTCTTGACCCCCTTTACAGGATCAGCAGCGCCCATCATGTAGCTACGCAGGAGATTGGGATCGACCTTCTTTGCCATGCGGCAAAAATACCGGATTTCGGGCTAAGAAACGATGGATGCCGGCTTTTCTGTGGCAGCAGGCTCGTGGGCCGCCACATTTTCAGCTTTGTACTTCCAGTTGAAGTATGAGAAAGAGAGCATAATCCCTATCAGACCCACCACACTGGTACCCATGATCAGTGTAGACATAAAGCTGGTCCACTGCATATCATGGCTGAGGCCAAAGGTCTTGAAAAGTAAGACGCCAATGCTGCCCAGGTACCCAAATGAATCGGCGATATAGATCAGGAAGCCGACATTGGCCGTATAGCGGAATGCCGCCAGCAGTCGCTCAAAAAATAGTGCATTGAATGGAACATAGGCGAGGTAGAGGCCCAATCCTGCAAAGAGCATCCAGTTGTAGGCAGTGATATTGCCCTGAGCAAAGAGATAGGACGATACGCCGGCAAAAACAAAACCAACGGCCACCATCGCATGATTGACGAGGAAGGCTGTAAAGTTATCCTTGATCACTATCATCAGGCCTATGGCAAAGAGTACGATCACTGAGATCGTATTCTCCGTGCTGGTAAAGATGTCTTTCACATTGTCATAGTGATTTTCCTTCCAGATATTGGCTATGAAGAGGTCGCGCAGGTCACGTACGATAGAGAGCAGCGCATAGGTGATGACCAGCGCGATGAGCCCGGGCAGGAACTTAGCTACGAGTGCAGAACGGTCGTCTGCAGTCATTGGTTTGCGCTCCGTGCGGTTGGCTATGTCATCAGCATCCGGTGGTGGTATCTGCTCCAGCAGCAATACGAAGAAGATCATAGGCAGCATAAAGATCATGCCGGTGGCAAAGGGCATCCAGTATTCGCTCACGTGGTAGTCCTTCATCAGCCAGGAGCCTACCTGCTTTACAAACCCTGAGGAAAATATAAAGCTCACGCACATCATAGACCCGATAAACTCCGTACTGCGTCTGCCCTCTACATAGCCAAAGACCAGCCCCCAGATCATACCAAGTGGAAGGCCATTGATGAACATAAAGACAGCATTGTACGGATATGGTGTCACCGCAAAGAAGAACAGTGCTACAGCGGCTACGCCTGTGAGCATCAGGATGCCCTTGCCCCTGCCGCGCTCCCGCATCTCAGAGATGATTTTGATACCCGCAAATTTGCTGATCATGTACCCGATACCCTGAGATATCACCAGTATGACCTTAAAGTCTATATCCCCCACCTGGTACTGCGCCGCCGAGAAGGGTTTGCGAAAGGCATACATGCACGAGTAAGTACAGAAGCATACGATAGAAGCATAGATCGTGAGCAATACTTTATTGCCACGTAGTTGCTCTTGAAAGAAGCGTTGAGTGATCTGCATCTTTAGTTGAGTAGGGTCAGGATCTCAGAAAGATCGTCTATGAGGTGGGTGTACTTTTCTTTTTCCAGCTGGTCGCGGCGGTAGGCACCCCAGGTCACACCGATCACATGGCCACAATTAGCACTCATACCCTCCATCAGGTCTGATGGCGTATCGCCTATTTTGGCCACCTCCTTTGAGTCCGTCAGGCCGTAGTGGCTCATAGCCTTCAGTATCATATCGGGGTATGGACGCCCGCGCTCCACCTCATCGCTGGTCACGCTGTAGTCGTACAGGCCTTTGTCTTTCCAGCCGAGGCGGTTGAATATTGCATCCGCGATCGGACGGGAGAAGCCGGTGTCTATCACCACCTTTACACCACGGTTCCTCAGCTCGGTGAAGATGCCTTCTACATTAGGCTTGCCCTTCACACCCGGATCGGTACTGTAGAAGTTTACCATGTCATTCAGGAAGATGTCATGTATCTCGTGCGTGAGCCTGGTACGCTCCTCGCCGGCGGGCAGGTGAAACTTCTCTTCCAGCATGCTCTCTATGGCAAAAGGCTTCGGATAGCCCATTACTTTATTGACCTCATCGCGGGTCACTTCGTAGCCCTTTGCCTTCATGGCATCCATAAAGGACTGGTGTACGTTATCACTGTCCTCTACCGTGGTGCCTGCCATGTCAAAGACGACCATCTTAGTCTGCATGTAGTGTATTTTTTGCTGTTAAATATATACTTGTGATCCACTTGGTTCTGGTCTATTCAATGACCTGCGCAAACATAGCCCCGAGCGAAACGCGTAGTATTACCACAATGTTATGATTTGCTGCTACTCCACTATGAAACTTGGATTGAGCAGATTCTCTTTATTGTAAACCAGCGACTGTTTAGTATCTGCATTGATCACATTTTTGCCTGCATAGAGCGCTATGGCATGGGCTGCGCCCGTATCCCACTCCATAGTAGGGCCAAAGCGGGGATATACATCAGCAGTGCCATCTGCCACCATGCAGAGCTTCAGCGAGCTGCCGGATGAGATGAATTCTATCTGCTTGCCCGATAGTTCTATCGCTTTTACAAAGTCCAGCGTCTCAGGGCTCATGTGAGATCGGCTAGCCACTACGCGTATCTCGGCTTTGTCTCGCCAGGATGGGCAGGGTTCCAGTTTTACCTTGCGGTTATCCATGATCTTGTATGCTCCATCACCCTTGATCGCGTAGTACATGACATCCAGTGCAGGTGCATATACGAAACCGGCAGTAGGTATGCCGTTTTCTACGAAGGCAATATTGACTGTAAACTCACCATTCTTTTTGATGAATTCCTTGGTGCCGTCTATCGGGTCTATGAGCCAGAAGCTGTGCCAGTCTTTGCGCACCTCATAGGGTACTTGCTTGTTTTCCTCAGATATAATGTTGGAGGCAGGATAGCGCTCCAGCAGCGCTGCGTTTATCACCGCGTTGCTCAGTTTGTCAGCCTCGGTGAGGGGAGATTTGTCGTCTTTGTATTCGACTGCGAAGTCTTTCTGGTAGACCTCCATGATAGCCTCACCCGCCTGACGCGTCACGGCGAGCAGAAAGTCAATATCAATATCCTGATGGGTCATTTTATGCTTGTTCTTTCAGTATGATGTCCATGGCGCTCACCAGGCTTTCACGCCAGTAGGGGATCTGGATGCCGAAGGCCTTCTTCACTTTCCCTTTGTTTAGTACGCTGTACTTGGGGCGTATAGCAGGCGTCGGGTACTGCGATGTCTCTATAGGAGATATTTTGGTCTGGAGGCCTGCTATATCGCGTATGGCTACCGCAAAGTCATACCAGGATGCCACACCCTCATTGCTATAGTGGAAAACGCCTCCGATGTTTTGCTCTACTGCGGTGTCCAACGCCGATAGTATGAATGCTGCCAGGTCGCGGGCATAGGTCGGTGTGCCTATCTGGTCAAAAATTATATTCAGGCTATCACGCTCACGGCAGAGGCGCAGGATGGTCTTTACAAAGTTGGCCCCAAAGCTGGAGTAGACCCATGAGGTACGTACCAGCAATGTCTGCGGGTTAGCTTTTAATACTTCGGTCTCTCCGTCGAGCTTCGATGCACCATACACACTGAGGGGATTAGGCTTGTCATCCTCCAGGATGGGCTCGCTATGCTTGCCATCAAAGATGAAATCTGTCGACACATGTACAAATTTGGCACCGGTAGCTGCGGCAGCAGAGGCCAGGTTAGCTGCGCCAGTAGCGTTGATCAGGTATGCTCTGTCCTTATCACTTTCGGCTTTATCTACGGCAGTATATGCGGCACAATTGATGATGGCATAGTAGCCACTATCTTTTGCTGCTTGCATCACCGCTGCAGCATCGGTGATATCCAGCTCTGAGGCATCGGTATATGTGAATGAATATTGGCCGTATTGAGAGGATAGGTATTTGATCTCGCTGCCTAGCTGGCCAGATGCGCCAGTGACCAGTATCTTTTTCATGGGCGGTATTCGAAGTTATTTACGCAATCTCTGAGTGACGGATTGTTCTTATCCTTGTCAGATATGATCATCTGGTCTGCCGGTATGCGCCAGTCTATAGCCAGGTCTGGATCGGAGAGCAGCAGGCCACCCTCAGATGCCTTATTGTAAAAGTTATCACACTTGTAGCTGAATACGGTATCATCCCGCAGCACCGAGAAGCCATGCGCAAATCCCCTTGGAATAAAAAGCTGGCGCTTGTTTTCGCCGGACAGGAGCACTTCATATTTTTTACCGTAGGTAGGAGAGCCCTTACGGATATCTACTACTACATCCAGTACTTCCCCATATATCACCCGTACCAGTTTGGCCTGGGCGTGCGGGTCCAGCTGGTAGTGCAGGCCGCGTACCACTCCGTACTGCGATTTTGATTCGTTATCCTGTACGAAGCGGGCCTCTATGCCGGCTGCTTTGAAGGTGTTTTCATTAAAAGTTTCTACGAAATAGCCCCTGCTATCGCTAAAAACGGTCGGGTCAAATATTTTCAGCCCCGGGAAATCAGTGTCAATAAATGGCATGACGAAAATTAGTGCTCTATATTAAGATGAATTTTTTATTTTTCAGGTAAACTTAAATCACAATTCAATCCTATCTC
Organism: uncultured Chitinophagaceae bacterium; assembly: GCA_964571705.1. GTDB lineage: Bacteria > Bacteroidota > Bacteroidia > Chitinophagales > LD1 > UBA1941. The sequence goes on along the minus strand of CAZNDJ010000011.1, from coordinate 13,198 downwards.
ATGGAAGTCAATGATCCGGTATCTACCATCATGAGCCGCACAGTAGTAGTGGCCAACCAGTTTCACAATTTCTCCGAAGTACTGGAGTTGTTCTCAAAGTTCAATATGCACCACCTGCCAGTGGTAGACGGGCAGAATAAGATCATAGGTATCATCAGCTCCAATGATCTCATGAAGCTATTTTATGACCCTAAATTCAAGGACCTGAAGTTTAACAGCGAGGAGATAGACAAGGCGATGAATATCACGGATATCATGACCAAGGATCCGGTGACAGTATCACCTACCGAGACCATCAGGAAGGTTGCGAAGATTTTCTACGATAGTAAAATACAGTGCCTGCCAGTAGTAGAGAATGGCACACTAGTGGGTATTGCTACCGTCAAGGACCTGGCTCAGCTGGTTGCTTACTACGGATAATCAATTTCTGTGGAGATCAGAACCTTCCGGCAGTCTGACCCGGAGTATCTCTTAGCGCTGCTACTGCGGTACAGGATACTGCGTATACCATTAGGCCTGACCTTTAGCGCCGCTGATCTGGCGCGCGATATACCTGACGTGCATATCGGCGCCTTTGACGGAGACCGGATACTGGCTACGCTCACACTGACCGCATCAGGCTCAGGCGCTATACAGATGCGGCAGGTAGCCGTAGATGATACTCTGCAAGGGCAGGGTATAGGCAAGGCCATAGCCCTCTATGCAGAGGAGTATGCGAAGAAGGAAGGATACACGCTCATACACTGTCATGCACGTGCAGTAGCTGCACCTTTTTATACAGCATTAGGCTACGAGACGATCGGAGATGAGTTTGTAGAGGTGGGTATCGCGCACTATCACATGCACAAGAAACTAGGCGCTATCCTCTAGCTGCCAAAGTTGAACACTACTTTCAGGTTGACCCGACGGCCTGTCAGGTTGTTTGGCACTGCATATTGGTTGTTGTAGAAATCCTTTACCCAGAGGTAGGATACCACGTTCTGTATATCGAATATATTCAGCACATCCAGGCTCAGCCACACGGATTTAAATGCCTTGCCTGCTTTCGTATGCTTCTTATCCCACTTGGGATTCCACAGCTGTGCCGCAAAACCCATATCTACGCGCTTGTAAAACGGCAGTGTAAACTTTGGAGCGTAGTAGTCCTGCGTTGGAGACTTGACCGGCAGGCCTGAGCCAAAGGCCATGTTAAGATTGAAGCGGATAAATGGCCACTTAGGTATGTAGTCTGAGAAAAATAGATTGAATGTCACCAGTTGATTAGTAGGTCTCGGTTGCCATCCTACAGACCTCGTGACCGTATCTACTATAGTTGGTTTGGTCACGCTATTCACTACGCCTACTTCCTTGCCAGCAGAGTCCAGATAGACTGTTTTAGTAGCACCTTGTACTATATTCTGCGTATTCATAAGCGAGAGGCTGATCCATGATTCGGCACCCTCTGCCAGCTCACCATTCAGGCGCATATCTACACCCGCAGCATAGCCTTTCGCATTATTCTGTCCTGAGTAGCGTATCAGCGTATTGTCATAGTCAAAGGATACGATATCCCACAGGTACTTGTAGTATCCCTCCACCACAAAGCTGAAAGGGCGTCCCCAAGCCTTGAATGCATAGTTGAAGCCGATCACTGCATGAGCGGACTTTTGTGCGCGCAAGTGTGTATTCACGTGGCCGGAGGAGTCGCGCATCTCCCTATAGAAAGGTGGCTGATAATAAAGGCCACCCGCAAAGGTCAGGATGATGTCTTTCTTGACGGTCGGTTTGATAGAGAGCTGGGCGCGCGGCGTCACGATAGGTTCCTTATTGGCATCCCAGTACTGGAAGCGCACACCATAGTTCAGGCTGAAGCGGGAGGTGTCACCAAATCTCCATGTATCTTGTATGAAGGCACTGATACGGTTACTGCTCAGTGTAAAGCTGCTTTTCAGCAGGCGGTCCATACCGATCACAGAATAGTTATTCAAGGGCACGCTATCACCGTAGAAGTTCTTCTGTCCATTGGCTGTGAAAGGCAGCGAGTAACCTGCCGAGTCCAGGCGGTCCCACTCAGAGAGCTTATCCTGTATCACTTCATGCTTGTAATCTACCCCCCACTGTACATTATGATGCTTGGCAAACCAGGAACCACGTGTGGCAGCAGTATAGACATCCGTATAGAGTGTATTACGCCCCCAGTTTTGTATGCCGCCTATACCGCTATAGTTGGTCACTTTGCCATAGTTGCTCTTACTAGGGTCGCTCTCTACATCTCCTATGCGGTAGTCTGCCAGTATATCAAAGTTCTCATGCTCAAAGTCGTTGTAGACCGAACCCAGAAATTTTATCCGAAGGTTTTCAATAGGCTTTATCACTACAGCCAGGCCATTGGTCACAGAGAGGAAGTTGTCCAGCTCCTGACCCTCAAATGCCATCTCCAGCTGTTTCACAGTGCTTACCGTACCAAACTTGGTGGTACGATTATCAGGTATGAACTTAAATTGATTGCGCGCCACATTGCTGATGATCTCCAGAGAGACCTGGTTGCTGATATTAGAGGTGGCAAAAAATTGTGCATCCAGGAAGTTTGGTGAATACTGGCCTTTCGTATCGAGCGTACCTAGTATATATTGGCTGCTCTTCTGCCTGATACCAAAAAGGAATGAAAACTTACGCGGATCTTTCGATGCCCCCTCTACGTGGGCTGCCACGCCCATGAGGCTGGCCGTCACTGAGCCGCCCCAGGCCACTGGCCGCTTGTAGGTCACATCCATCACAGAGGACATTTTGTCACCATAGCGCGCCTGCCAGCCCCCAGATGAGAATTTGATATTGCTCACCAGATTAGGATTGGCAAAGGAAAGGCCCTCCTGCTGCCCCGAGCGCATCAGATAGGGGCGGTAGATCTCAAAGTCATTTACATAGACCAGATTCTCATCATAGCTGCCACCACGTACGGAGTAGTTTGAGGTCAGCTCATTATTACGCTGTATGCCGAGGCCCTGCGCCAGTATCAGATTGGTGATATCTCCGCCATTGGCATCTGGCAGCAGCATCTCTTTCACCCTGATATCAGACAGGCCCTGTAGCCGGCTGCTGTTATCTTTTATTTCCACCTCATTGATCACCACGTCCGTTTCCACATTGATGCTTACCTGCACTACTTCATTTTTGGTAGGCACTATGGTCTTCGTATAGACTTTATTATTGAGCCAGGTGTACACTACGGTTATCTTCTTGCCGGCTGGTATCGGCATACTGTAGAACCCATTACTATCTGTAGAGGTGCCAAACTTCTGGTTTTCCTGCACTACTACATTCACCAGCTCCAGAGGTTTTTTGTATTGAGAGAAAACATAGCCTTTCAGTGTAGCCATATCCTGCGCATACGCACCTATGGCGATCAGCAGGGATAGAATAAGTAGGGAGAGTCTGGACATTTTCGTGGCTGAAACGGCTATATGGTGATTTTATTTCGCGGCGGCATTCTTTATAGCAGAGATAGTCTGGACCGGATCGCTCGCGCCAAAGACAGCATTGCCCGCCACCAGCACATCTGCACCAGCTTCTATCAGGCTTTTAGCATTATCCAGGCCTACGCCGCCGTCTACTTCTATTTTGGCCTTGGAGCCGGACCGGGATATCAGTTCGCGTGCTTCGCGCACCTTATTCAGCGCATTTGGTATGAATTTCTGCCCCCCAAAGCCCGGATTGACACTCATCACCAGCACCAGGTCCAGCAGGCCGATCACTTCTTTGAGTTCGCTCACAGGTGTGGCAGGATTGATCGCCACGCCGGCAGACAGGCCCTGAGCCTTGATCTCGCGGATCACAGAGTCCAGGTGCAGGTTGCCCTCATAGTGTACGGTGAGGTGATCTGCGCCGGCATCTTTAAACTGCCTGATATAGCGCTCCGGCTGCAGGATCATCAGGTGTACATCGCAAAATTTCTGCGTCCTTTTACGAATGGCCTGCAGGATGGGGAAGCCAAAAGAGATATTAGGCACAAAGGAGCCATCCATCACATCTATATGTATCCACTCTGCCTCGCTGCTATTCAGCATATCTATATCGCGGCCCAGATGGGCAAAATCAGCTGACAAAACAGAGGGGGCCACTATGATACTCATATCGGATAGACTATAGACTGTAAGGATAATAAAAAATACACACAGCGGCTAAAAAGGGGGCCTCACCCCTCGTCACTCTCTGCAAACTCCCAGATGGCACGTATGACCCGCACCATGATACTGGTGATGATATAGAAAGCCGCGATACTTCCCAGCATCATACGGTACTCCGGCAGTGCCCATATACTGGTACCGGAGATATACCGCGCTGCCAAGAGCAGCACGATGAGCAGGGCGATGTAGTACAGCCACGAGGGCCAGGTGTATTTGGCAAAGGACTCATGAAAGATGGATAGCACAGGGTTCATCAGCGAGTAAAACATGATACCACTGAATGCCGCCAGAAACTCATTGGCCGTGCCGGCAAAAGCAAAATGGCAAAACACCATGCCCAGCAGAGAGAGGCTCAGGCATGCCAGCGCCTGCCGCTGCGGAGTCAAAGATGATGTACCTGGTATGATCATGATGTGAAGTTACACCATAACAGGTATTTTTCATGGATGTTTTCCTGTCGTCCGTTTCTGATAGGAGATTTTTCTATTTTGTGCGGATGAAGCATCATCTCTGGCGTAATGTGGCCCTGCTCGCAGGCCTGGTCATCATAGTGGCTACCTGGCTGCAGGTAGGAGGTATCATAGACCTGCCCTCTACGGTCTTTACTGCTGTACGCCTCATAGGCCTGCTGCCGCTGATATGGTACGGATGGCAGGCGCGGTCGCTTACCATCTGGGTGTTTGTAGCTATGGTGGCAGGCGTGGTCATAGGTGTTGATTTTCCCGATATGGCCAGAGAGCTGAATGTCTTTGGCAAGCTATTCCTCCGCCTGGTCAAAATGATCATCGCACCGCTGCTCTTTGCCACGCTGGTGGTAGGCATAGCCGGGCACTCTGACCTCAAGCAGGTGGGCCGCATGGGGCTCAAAGCCATCATCTACTTTGAGGTCGTGACCACACTGGCGCTATTCATCGGCCTTGCGGCTATCAATCTCACTCAGGCCGGTGCCGGCATAGTCAAGCCAGCTACAATAGAGAAGCCCGAGGCGCTGCCAGATGCAGGCAAGCACTTTCAACTCTACGAGATAGTGCCGGAGAATATCGCCAAAGCTATCTCTGAGAATAACGTACTTCAGGTCGTAATTTTCTCGATCCTCTTTGCCATAGCAGTGTCTATGTGTGCGGAGGAGTATAAGAAACCTGTCGTCCGCTTCGCGGAAATTCTCTCCGAGGTCATGTTTAAGCTGACCAATCTCGTGATGCTCTTCTCACCCATAGCAGTCGGCGGCGCTATTGCCTATACTGTCGGGACCATGGGCTTAGGCATTTTCAAAAACTTTGGCCTGCTACTTCTCACACTGGCAGGCGCGCTTTTGTTTTTCCTCTTTGGTGTATTGCTGCCTATTGCACTCTACTTCAAAGTTCCCTTGAAAAAATTCCTGCAGGCTGTAGAGGAGCCTGTATCTGTCGCCTTTGCCACGGCCAGCTCTGATGCCGCCTTGCCGAAGGCTATGAGCGCCATGGAGAAGCTTGGCGTACACAAGAAGGTCTATTCCTTCGTCTTGCCCATGGGCTATTCTTTCAATCTGGATGGTACGACACTTTATCTTTCCTTGGCAGCCATCTTTGTCTCGCAGGCCGCAGGTATCAATATGCCTCTCTCCACCCAGCTCTATATCCTTCTTACCCTGATGCTCACCAGCAAGGGTGTAGCCGGCGTAGCCAAAGCATCCTTTGTGATCCTCCTGGGTACTGTGGCCACCTTTCACCTGCCGGAGTGGCCTATCTATGTCATATTTGGCGTAGACTCTATCATGGATATGGCACGTACGTCTGTGAATGTTTTGGGGAATTGCCTGGCAACGGTGATCATAGCCAAAAGCGAAGGAGAACTAGTGGAGACGCCATGAAATGGATAGTTTTCTTTATGGTATCCTTATCAGTTTTGCTCACATCATGCCGGCAGAATGCTCCTGCGGATCATGCTGCTGCAATATTTCAGAAGGAGACGCTTATACCATCCGGCGCATCATTTTTATATGATGATTTTCATTTTCTGGATTCGCTTTATCACAAAGGTGCTAAACCGATGTGGGATAATTCTGCTGGCCTCATAGATACGTTTCTGCGGGATACTATTGAATCTGAGATCGGCGGGATAGATACTTTGTGGAGTGATCGTGGCGTTTATGCCGTACGTATTTATTCCAGACGGGTCACCTATACTGCTCATTGTCATGGCGCCCTTTGTTCTGTCAGTTTTTTCAGAAAAGAAAATGATGGTGCTTATACATTTCTCAGGTCTTCAGTCATAGCCGATTCGACCCAAAGTACATTCGGTACTTTTGGCAATTATGCAGATATACAGTTGATCAACATTGGCAAAGGCAGTTATGCATACCTTGTAGAACCGAGTTATACCGGGCAGGGTATTACCTTATCCTCGCTTTTTATATTTGAGATCACAGATTCACTGGAGATCAAGCCAGTGCTCGAAATGCAAGATGCCTCAAATGACAACTCGCTGATGTACGACCCTAAAGATCCGCAAGGGGTACTTCCCTATAGTTATTCCAGTACGCTTTTCTTCAATGCCCTGTCATCCCGCCATACCGATATAGGTGTTCACAAGAAAGGGACACAAAGGGTAGACGATAAAATCATTAATATTGATTCCACGTTTATCTATACCTACCATAGCGATAGATACAAACTGATACAAACTATAGTCAATGAAAAAAATACTGGTAGCAAATAGGGGCGAAATAGCCCTCCGTGTTATGCGCTCCGCCCGCGAGATGGGCATCAAGACCGTAGCGGTCTACAGTGAGGCAGACCGCCACTCGCCGCACGTGCGCTATGCAGACGAGGCCGTATGTATCGGCCCGCCTGCGTCAAAGGATTCCTACCTGCGCGGAGATAAAATAGTAGAGGTAGCCAAGACGCTCGGCGTAGATGGCATCCATCCCGGCTATGGCTTCCTCTCAGAGAATGCGGCGTTTGCCAAACTGGTAGAGGAAAATGGAATCACGTTTATCGGTCCCACACCGGAGGCCATAGAGGTGATGGGCGATAAGCTCTCTGCCAAAGAGGCCGCTAAGAAGTTTAATATCCCTATGGTGCCAGGTAGCGACGGGGCGATACATAGCGCTGATGAGGTGCGCGAACTATGCGACCGCATAGGCTATCCGGTCCTGATCAAGGCCTCTGCCGGCGGCGGGGGCAAGGGGATGCGCGTAGTAGAGAGCCCTGACCAGCTGGCAGAGCAGATGCAGCGTGCGCAGGGAGAGGCGCTATCGGCCTTTGGCGATGGCAGCGTATTCATAGAGAAATATGTCGGCTCGCCAAAGCATATCGAGGTGCAGATACTGGGAGATAATTATGGCAATATCGTTTACCTATTCGAGCGCGAGTGCTCTGTGCAGCGACGCCACCAGAAGGTGGTAGAGGAGGCCCCAAGCTCATGCCTCACACCCGAGAAGCGTAAAGCGATAGGGGAGGCTGCAGTCATGGTGGGTAAATCTTGTGCCTATATCGGTGCAGGTACCGTTGAGTTTCTCGTAGATGAGGAGTTGAATTTCTACTTTCTCGAGATGAATACCCGCCTGCAGGTAGAGCATCCTGTCAGCGAGATGATTACCGGCGTAGATCTGGTAAAGGAGCAGATCAAAGTGGCGAGAGGGGAGAGGCTCTCCTTTACACAGGAGGATCTTGCCATTCGTGGTCATGCACTGGAGCTCCGGGTGTACGCCGAGGACCCTATGAATAACTTCCTCCCCGATATAGGCCGCCTCACAGAGTACAAGAAACCAGAGGGCCCCGGCATCCGCGTAGATGACGGCTTTGAGGCCGGTATGGATATACCTATCTACTACGATCCGATGATAGCCAAACTCGTGGCCTATGGCAAGGACCGTACGGAGGCCATAGACCGCATGCTGCGTGCCATACATGAGTACCATATCACAGGTGTGAAAAATACGCTTCAGTTCGGTGCTTTTGTGATCACGCATCCGGACTTTGTGAGTGGCAAATTTGACACGCACTTTGTGGCGAAGCACTTCAAGCCCGAGTATCTGAAGAAGGAGGATAGCACGGAAATGGAGATCGCCGCACTCGTGGCAGCCCACGTATTTGAGCACAAACCTCAGGTAGCCAAGGCGCCGAAGGCGGCAGTCTCTACCGGAGGCAGCAAATGGGTCCGCAACCGGACGCTGTGATTTAGCGGCAGTTGTATTACTTTCACATCCGAAATCGGAATCCAAAATCCGAAATCAATCATGGTCTACCTCACTCGCAGAGAGCACTTCAACGGCGCGCACAAGCTCTACATCAATTCCTGGTCAGAAGAAAAGAACCGGGAGGTGTTTGGCAAATGTGCCAATAAGCACTATCACGGTCACAACTTTGATGTCTATGTCACCGTCAAGGCGGTGCCACACCCTGAGACAGGATTTGTGATCAATGCCCATCTGCTCAGCAAGATCATGAAGCGGGAGATAGTAGACCGCCTGGATCATAAAAATTTCAATCTCGATGTGCCGGAGTTTAAAGACAAGCTGGGTACCTCAGAAAATGTAGCCATACAGATCTGGCGCTGGATGGAGCCGCACCTCACAGACTGCCAGCTCCACTGCGTGAAGCTGGTGGAGACAGAAAATATATACGTCGAATACTTCGGCGAGTAAAATACAGAAGCATGGAAAAGAATTTCGATGAAGCATCCGTAGCGCGCATCAGCCTGCACTACGAGGAGATACTGAAGGGACTGGGAGAAGATATCACCCGCGAGGGCCTGCTCAAAACCCCGCAGCGTGCGTCAAAGGCTATGCACTTCCTGGCATCGGGCTACAAGATGGATGCACACGCCATCATGCGCGGAGCCATATTCCACGAGCAGCACAATCAGATGGTGATCGTAAAGGATATAGAACTATACTCTCTCTGTGAGCATCACCTGCTGCCCTTCTATGGCCGTGCCCACGTGGCCTATATACCTAACGGCAAGATCGTAGGCCTGAGCAAACTGGCCCGTATCGTAGATGCGTATTCACGCCGTTTCCAGGTGCAGGAGCGCCTCACCATACAGATACGTGACTGCATACAGGAGACACTGGATCCGCTGGGTGTAGCAGTAGTGGTCGAGGCCAAGCACCTCTGCATGATGATGCGTGGTGTGCAAAAGCAGAACAGCACTACCACTACCTCGGCTTTCACCGGTGAGTTTCAGAATCAGAGTACACGCAATGAGTTTATCAATCTCATCTCAGCGAAGCTGAGCTAATTTATTCATCCATCTATCTACAGATCGTGAAAGCATACATATTTCCCGGACAGGGCAGCCAGTTCAAAGGCATGGGCAAGGACCTCTACGAAAAATCAGACCTCGCCAAAGACTATTTCAAAAAGGCCGATGAGATACTCGGCTTCAGTATATCTTCTATCATGTTCGAAGGGTCTGACGAGGACCTGAAGCAGACCAGCGTGACACAGCCTGCTGTATTCATCCACTCTGTGATATCCGCGCTGCTCATAGATGGCTTCCGGCCTGATATGGTAGCCGGCCACTCACTCGGAGAGTTCTCCGCGCTGGTAGCCAATAAGGCCATGAGCTTTGATGAGGCGCTGCGTCTCGTCAGCATCCGCGCACTGGCCATGCAGAAAGCCTGCGAAGCTGTACCATCTACTATGGCTGCTGTACTGAAATACGAAAGTGAAGCGCAAGTAGAAGAAATCTGCAAATCCATAACAGAGGAGATAGTCGTACCTGCCAATTACAACTGCCCCGGCCAGCTCGTCATATCAGGATCTGTCAAAGGCATTGACATCGCCATGGAGAAACTGACTGCTGCCGGTGTACGCCGCGTGCTGAAACTGCAGGTGGGTGGCGCTTTCCACTCCCCTCTGATGGAGCCGGCCCGAGAGGAGCTGGCGGCTGGTATAGAGAAAGCAGTCTTTGCCACACCTGTATGCCCCATCTATCAGAACTATACTGCCAAGGCAGAGGCCGATCCCGCTGCCATCAAGTCAAACCTCATAGCGCAGCTCACAGCGCCCGTACTCTGGACTCAGAGCGTACGCCATATGATAGCTGATGGTGCGACAAACTTCATAGAGGTCGGCCCCGGCAATGTACTGCAGGGACTTGTGAGCAAGATCGATAGCACTGTCACTACAGCCAAGGCTTAATTATTTTTTCTGGTAGGCACTGATCCTGTCCGCCACATTTTTACGGATATCGTACCAGTATAGATTGTAGTCTACGAGGTGTAGCACTTTCCACCCGCTTACAAAGGGAAGGCGGGTCTTTACCCATAGGTAATCACTGTGTATCTGTGCTGATGCGGCATGCTGCCAGCGGTGCCTGCGTATCTTTAGGAATATACCTCCCTGAGAGGCTGATGCTGGTACCAGTGCTGTATCGCGCTGCCAGGTGATAGGATTTACACACATCGGGTTGCGCAGTACATCCTTGCCCGGATCATAGCCCGTGCGAAATGACGACCAGGTCACATAGCATCCCGTCTCAGTCGCATTACCACATGGACGCAGCACTTTGTACCAGGTCGTGTCTACACCCATGCCCACGGTATAGGCGCACACTAATTGTTTCGCCAGTGGCTTGCCATCAAAGAACTCCCGAAGCAGCCTCCACGAGTGGTTGCTACCCTGACTGTGAGATGCGATGATGATAGGCCGCCCATGATTGTAGTGGTCCAGGTAGTATTGAAATGCCCGCGCCACATCCTGATAGGCAAAATCAAGCCCCATCGGCCCATTGATGCTATCATAGTAGCACTGGATATTGCCCTGGCGATAGCGAGGAGCATACACCCGGCAGCTCGCGTTGAAAACACCCGCTTGAAACCTTACAGGCAGATTATCTATGCGCTTATTCAGTTTCTTATTGGCCAGGTCCGCATTCCATGTTTTGCCTTTCTGATAGATAGTGGGATAGACATAGAATACGTCTACTCCCTTCAGCGAGTCACTGATCCATTTTTCATCAGGCGGTATCACATCAGCTGCATCTGTACGGTAGGGTAGCGCACTCCAGTTTTGCTCCACCGTATAGTCAGGCGCAGCAGGCTGGTCTTTGCTGTCAAAATGAGCGGGAAGCTGTGCCGTAGCATGGATCGTGATCAGGCACAGGAGTAAAGTGAGCAGGCGCATCTGTGTGGGTATATGGATGAAAAAAGCCCGGCAGATACCGGGCTTATATTTTTAGAAACTATACTCTGAAAATTTTTCTGTGAACTCATCCGCCTTGTAGGCCGGATTGAGCACCACGTTTGAATACTCATACTTCTCGAAGAGGCCCTTCTCGTCACTCATCTCCTGATAGAGGGGCACATTGGTAGCCGCATCTATAAACATCACACTTTTCTTGGCATATGAGCTAGGCACTTTCAGGGTCTTGCCAGCTACACTCTCATCCAGTGCACGGAAGGCAGGATTCAGCTCCATAATGTGGTACTCAGATACCAGCAGGCGCTTAGCCATTGTATTGACAGTCTCGCCGTTTTGTCCTACCGCTGTAGTATAGGTATAGGTCGGGTCTTCTATCAGTACCTTATAGCATTTGCGGCCATTGTAGGTCACCTCACCCAGCAGCGTAAATACCTTGTCAAAACCACCCTGCGCATCTGCGCGCTTCACACCCGCAGATACGATATCACGTACCACGCTGAAGCCAGACGTGAGCAGTGTATGGTGCTGATTCTTGCTCAGCAGATTGCTGGTAGGTGCCAGTGTGAGAGACGGCAGAAACTTGCCCGGGTTTACCCGGATCTTATTCTCCCGCTGGCCACTCACGTAGAGCAGCTCTGTACCTTTGTTCGGATCGCTCAGTACCTTTGAGTATATCTTCAGCGGGCTTACATTCACCTTAGTGAACATCGCCATCTTGTTAAACTCATTGCCTTTGCCCACTATGCGCTCAGCCGCACTCATGTTAAAGGTGGCGCCTGTGTGGCGTGCTATTGTATTCAGCATATTGTCTACTATCTGCCGGGTCTGGCTGGCAGGTGGTGCAGCAGAGGTCATGGTCAGGCAGATCACTGCCAGCAGCGAGATAGACAAGAGCGTATTCCTTTTCATTCGATGTTTGGTTTTTAGTAAGATGATGTAGAGACAAGGCATATAGCAAACGAAATGCCAATGGCCACAAAACTAACCTACAATGCATAAAAACAAAAAAGTCCCGCCAAACGACGGGACTTTTCTATCTAAAAAAATCTTAATTATTCAGCAATGATAAACTTGCGCGAAGCAGAAGCCTTGTTGTTGCCTACGGTCAGGATATAGATACCTGCCGGCAGGTTACCCTTATTGATTGTAGTTGAGTTCTCACCCACCTTGGTAGCTACTGCAGACTGATACACTACGCTGCCTACTATGTTTGTGATGGTCAGGTTGCTGGTGCCTGCTACTTCTGAGCTGAATGTCACGTTAGCCTCGCTGCTCATTGGGTTGGGCTGCACAGTCAGGGCGGATACGTTAGCCTTTACATCATTGATGCCTACGTTAGGGCAAGATGTGCTCGCCGTCAGGCCCATTGAGTTAGTATCTACTGCAGCGCAGTTGCCACCATTAGACTTTACACGTACGTAGAGGTACACGCCACCCGCGTCAGCATCGATACCCGAGATATCATATGCACCCTGGTTTTGTGTATTTACAGAGAGGATCAGGTGTATCTTATACTCACCTACGGCATCATTGGTAGTACCTTGTATGCGGAATGTACCCAGGTCATTTGGGTTAAATTCATTGGTAGCACTGGTAGATGACCAGCACAGGCCGCATGGCAGATTGCTCATAGTATCGATCCTCAGTTTGTAGATCGTTACATTATTACCTTGAGCGGTAAAGGTAGTATATGTCTTAAACGGGATATCCAGTGTAGTATTGGCACCCTGTACGATACATGGGATGCTGTCCAGGTTAGGAAAACCATAGTTGCTGCTCGGATTGATAGATGACACCTGTGAGCTGCCGCAGTACTGCGCATAGCTGGCGCCAAAGAAAAGTGTGAGTGATAGTAGGGTAAATAGTTTTTTCATTTTGTTGTTTACTGTTTAATGTATCGGCGAA
>CAZNDJ010000010.1:0-56746 GCA_964571705.1 uncultured Chitinophagaceae bacterium | reverse complement strand
CATGTGCTGGAGGAGAAACTGCATGGCTTCTTCCGGCTTCATGTCTGCGATGTAGTTACGGAGCACGTTCATACGGGTGGTGACCTCGCGGCCGAGGAGGAGGTCGTCCTTACGGGTGCTGGATGATACGATGTCTATGGCTGGATAGATACGCTTGTTGGCCAGCTTGCGGTCCAGGGTGAGCTCCATATTGCCGGTGCCCTTAAATTCCTCGAAGATCACTTCGTCCATCTTAGAGCCGGTCTCGATCAGCGCGGTGGCGATGATGGTGAGGGAGCCGCCGTGCTCGATCTTGCGCGCAGCGCCGAAGAACTGCTTAGGCTTCTGCATCGCATTGGCCTCCACACCACCGGAGAGTACCTTGCCGGATGATGGGGCTACCGTATTGTGCGCACGGGCCAGACGGGTGATAGAGTCGAGCAGGATCACTACATCGTGGCCGCACTCTACGAGGCGCTTGGCCTTCTGGAGTACTACGGTAGATACCTTCACGTGCTTGTCTGCCGGCTCGTCAAAGGTGGAGGCGATGACCTCTGCGCGTACGCTGCGCTCCATATCAGTCACCTCCTCCGGACGCTCATCTATGAGCAGGACGATGAGGTAGACCTCAGGGTGATTGGTAGCGATAGCGTTGGCTATATCTTTCAGGATCGTGGTCTTACCTACCTTCGGCTGGGCTACGATCATCGCACGCTGGCCTTTGCCGATAGGCGTGAAGAGATCTATGATACGCGTGCTGAGACGGTCATGTGTAGTAGTCAGTGTCAGCTTCTCCTCAGGGAAGAGCGGCGTGAGATAATCGAAACCTACACGGTCGCGGATATCCTCAGGCAGGCGGCCATTGATGGTATCCACCTTGAGCAGGGCGAAGTACTTCTCACCCACCTTAGGAGGGCGGATGTATCCCTTCACAGTGTCACCGGTCTTGAGGCCGAAGAGTTTGATCTGTGATGGAGAGACGTAGATATCATCTGGTGACGACAGGTAGCAGTAGTCAGATGAGCGCAGGAAGCCATAGCCATCCGGCATCATCTCCAGTACACCCTCGCCCTCTATGATAGCATCAGTCTCTACGCTGAATATCTCCTGGCCCTGACGGTTGCGCCACTGGTTTTGCTGATTGTTGTTTTGATTCTGATTTTGATGCTGGTGCTGGTGTTGCTGCTGCGGGCGTTCGCCTTGCTGCACATCAGTATTGCCCTCTATCTCTGGCTGTGGCTGCTGCTGTCCCTCCGTAGCCTGACCTTCTGCCTCCGGTGTCGGCATGGCATTGGTCACTGGCTGCTCGGCCTGTGCCTTTGGTTTATGTTCCTGCTTATTGTGGTGTTGCTTCTTTTCGTGCTGTGGCCTGTCTTGCTGCTGTGGCTTGCGTTCTTCTCTTTTCTGAGGCGCTGGTGCCTTTACTTCTTCCACTACTGGTGCAGTAGTTTCTTCTTTCTTTGGTTCTTCGGCAGCGGCTTCTGCGGCTTCCGGCTTTTCGCCTTTCACAGGCTTGCGGGTGCGCGGGCGGCGGGCTTTTTCTGATATCGGTTTATCATCTACATCAGGGCTGTCTGTGAGGGCCTGCGCGTCGAGTATTTTGTGGATCAGATCAGACTTTTCGAGCTTGGCAGCTCCCTTGATCTTTAGTTTGTCAGCTATCTCTGTGAGTTCCGGCAGGATCATCTCATTGAGCTGGAGAATGTCGTACATGCGTATGTTTTATGTTTTAAGAAAGCCTTGCCGTACGCGGCAATGTTGTTTTGGAGGAATGATAACAAGTGAAAGAAAAAAACACTTACGTTGGTTGGTCTTGGTCGCTTCGATCTGGAAAAAAGGGAAACGGAATGCGCGTGAGTGTTTGCGTATTGCATTACAATATTAAAGATTCCTTTTGAAACAGCCAAACGCCCCCTAAATCCCCCCGACTGCATCGGGATCAATGACCTGAAGGGGACTTGAACAGCCGCTCCTCCTTTGGCAATCCTCCTACTGCCTGCGGTGCGGTGTGCTGTAAAAATTTATCTTTGCGGACCTAAACGCTGACGCGAATATGATAGAGATCAACATCATCAGGACCCAACCGGACCAGGTCAAGAAAGCCCTGGCCAAGAAGCAATTTAAAGATATACAGCTGGTAGACGAGCTATTACTCGTGGATGAGCAGCGCCGCAAAGTGCAGCTATTGCTGGAAGAAATACGTGGCAAAGAAAACTCACTGGCCAAGGAAATAGGTGAGCTATTCAAATCCGGAAAGAAGGAAGAAGCAGACCAGAAAAAGGCGCAGGCCAGCGGACTGAAAGAAGAGTCAGCGAAGCTCAATGAGCAACTGAATAAGCTGGAAAATGACCAGAAGGATATCCTCGTGAAACTGCCCAATCTGCCGCACAGCTCTGTGCCCGAGGGCAAGACACCAGAGGACAATGAAGTAGTGAAGCAGTTGGGCGATATACCTAAGCTGCATGAGGGTGCGCTGCCACACTGGGACATAGCAAAGAAGTATGACCTCTTTGACCTCGAGCTGGGTGTCAAGATCACGGGTGCAGGCTTTCCTGTCTACAAAGGCAAAGGAGCCAAGCTGCAGCGTGCGCTCGTCAGCTTCTTCCTCGATCATGCTATAGAGGCAGGCTACGACGAGGTCATCCCGCCATATATGGTCAATAAGGATTCAGGGTTTGGTACTGGCCAGCTGCCTGACAAGGAGGGCCAGATGTATCACGCTACGGAAGATGATTTCTACCTGATCCCTACTGCAGAGGTACCAGTGACCAATATCTACCGTGACGAGATCATAGACGAGAAGGACCTGCCTAAAAAGAATACTGCTTATAGCCCATGCTTCCGCCGTGAGGCCGGCAGCTACGGCAAGGACGTACGCGGCCTGAACCGTCTCCACCAGTTTGAAAAGGTGGAGATCGTGCAGATCGTGCATCCGGATAAATCATACGAGGTGCTGGAGGATATGGTGAAGCACGTAGAGGTGCTGCTGCAAAAGCTGGAGCTGCCATACCGTATCCTGCGCCTCTGTGGCGGTGATATGGGATTCGCCTCTGCGCTCACGTATGACTTTGAGGTGTACAGCACGGCGCAACAGCGCTGGCTCGAGGTGAGCTCTGTATCAAACTTTGAGACATACCAGACCAATAGGCTCAAGGCCCGCTTCCGTGATGAAAACAAAAAGGTACGTCTGGCACACTCACTGAATGGCAGCGCCCTGGCCCTGCCACGAATCGTAGCATCCCTGCTAGAAAACCATCAGACCAAAGATGGTATCAAGATCCCTGCAGCACTGGTACCGTACACCAAGTTTGACAAAATAGGATAGGCCACAGTACACCCTGAGGAATAAGTGTCTCAACAGCGAAATATATCGTGATGAGGGTAACTTTTTATCCTTACTTGATTCAGTAATCTTTATCCAGGCCTTGACTTAATACATATCCATAGATTGTGTGCAGCTGAGTATGCAATAAACTTTTGTCGAGCCGTTTATCACAAACCCTGCCAAACTTCAAGGCATCATAGTACTACGACTTGCCGCCAGGATTTCTGTGGGAAAGTAATGACACTAGCATGACTCTTGCAGGAACTAAAAAGAATATGTTTACGTTACAGTAATATAAGTTGCTCTCATGAAGTCAAACACCGCTATGAATGTCCTGCTTCTTGCTTTTTGTGCTACGTTGCTGGTTTTTGTATTCTTTAGCTCACGCCTGACAGAACTCAATAAGGTGCGCCAGGCACAGCTGGAGAATGTAAGCAGATAGACATTACATCATCATTTGGAAATAATCTCTTAGATGGGGGCTCTAAACGGCCTCCTTTTTTGTGGGCAGCGGTATGAAGGCGCTGGTCCTTTTTTGATAGTCCACGTATTCATTGTTGCCTTTGTATTTGCTCTCCAGCATGGTGACGCCGGAGACACGTAGGAGCATGAAGGTAATGGTAGCTGGCCCGATAGCACGCAGTAGTATATCTATCACACCATGCGCAGATACGCAGCTCAAAAGAAAGATACCCCACCACATAGATGCTTCGCCAAAGTAGTTGGGATGGCGGGTGTACTGCCAGACGCCGTAGCGCATGACCTTGCCTTTATTACCAGGGTCTTTTTTGAATCGGGCGAGCTGGTAGTCGCCGACGGCTTCGAAGAAGAAGCCAATGAGCCATAAGGAGCTGCCTATAGTGAGTATGACCCACTGGAATAATCCATAACCATAAGTATGATCATAAGATACTAAAAGGATAGGAGACCCAATTACAACCATTAAAAAACCTTGCAGAATGAATACCTGGAAAAATGAGCGAAGGTAGAAGTTGTGCCCCCACTCCTGACGCCATTTGGCATACCGCCAGTCTTCAGATTTAGACCAATTTCTGAGAAAAAGATAAATACTCAGTCTTAACCCCCAGACTGTGACAAATAAAATCATGAGCAGAAATACTCTATCGGCATGTATCTGACCACCGAGTGCATCTTCAAACAAACAAGATACAATGTAGTGTACCATACTGACCAGAGAGATAACAATGAATCCTAGTCCCCAGCCTATATCAGCTATACCATTATTCCCCTTATAGCAGGCGATGCCAAATAATATACACTGATATAAAAAGATAGCGAAGAAGCATCCTCCAAACAGTTGAATAATTGAATCGAGACTGATCATTTCGGTATTTTAAAAGAGTGTAGCCTCGCTATCATCCAGTAGCTTCGGCACGGGTATACTTAGCCCCGCCGCCTTATTGATCTTCTCTATACTATACTTGCATAGTTTCGGGCTATTCTTCTCCTCATGCGTATGCATGAAGAAGTAAACCGTATCTACTCCTGCATCCATCCATTTGGCCAGCCGCTTGGCCCAGTCGTCCATGCGCTTGTAGTCGGTGGGGTCGCCGTCATTGCCTACGTAGCGTACAAAGGCCGTCGGCGTGGTCAGTCGCATGTGCAATACATCGCGGCGGCCCGCGGTATCAGTGATCACTGTAGAGGCTTTGACCTGGCGGAGCATGTCCCAGCCTTCTTCTGCTTCTACTTTCTCTTGAAACCAATCAGGGTGGCGGAACTCTACGGCTACTTTGAAATCCTTTGGTAAGAACTGAAGATACTTATGCAGGTTGTCTATGTTAGCCGCATTGGGCGCAAAGCGATCATCAAACTGCAGGAAGCAGTGGCCCATCTTATCGCCGAAGCCAGAGAAACTCTCCAGTATAGCCTCCGTATCTTTCTCTACATTTTTCAGCCGGCGTATATGTGTCACTATCTGTGGCATCTTAGGAGAGAAACGGAAATCGCCATCCGCAAAACTCGCCCATTTCTCTACTGTGCTTTTCGGAAAGACGCGATAGAACATGGCATTCAGTTCTATACTATTAAACTCCTTTACGTAAAACTTAAGGAAGTCGGCCTCCTTAGTTTTCTTAGGGTACAGTGATCCCAGCCACTCCTTGCGGCCCCACTTGGCGCAGCCGGCATAGACGTGGGGTGCGGCTTTCTTTTTCTTCAGCGATACCAGTAGCTTCTCGGTGGTCGGATGGTCCTCCGGCAGTTTAAACTTTACTTTACTCAGGTCATCTACCTTTCCAAAATCCATATCGTGTTATTTATTTAGTCAAAGCCTGCTCCAGGTCTGCGATGATGTCCTGCACATCCTCTATCCCCACAGAGAGCCGGACCAGCCCATCCGTGATGCCAAACTTCTCCCGCTGCTCCTTTGGTACAAAGTAGTGTGACATAGACGCAGGATGCTGGATCAGCGTGTCCGTCGTGCCCAGAGATGCTGTCAGTTTGCAAAACTTCAGCCGCTTCATCAGTTGCTCACCGGCCTTGTATCCTTTCTTCATCTCAAAGCTGATCACACCGCCGTAGCGCTTCATCTGCTTCTTTGCCAGCTCGTGGTCAGGGTGCGAGGGCAGGCCCAGGTAGTTCACTTTTGAGATGCCTTTATGTTTGCTCAGCCACTCAGCTATTGCCATCGCATTGCTGCAGTGCTGCTCCATGCGCAGGCTCAGGGTTTTCATTCCCAGGTTTAGCAGCCATGCATCAAAGGGGGAGATGATAGATCCGTGCAGTTTGCGGATGGTCCAGATATCTTTCTCTACAAATTTCACATCGGCTCCTGTCACCACACCGCTCAGTCCTGTACCGTGCCCATTCAGGTATTTGGTAGAGGAGTGTATCACAAAGTCTACCCCCAGCGCGAGTGGCCGCTGCAGGTACGGAGAGGCGAAAGTATTGTCCACCGCCATCTTCGCTTTATACTTATGCGACAGTGTAGCGAGCGCTTTGAGATCGTAGCAATTGATAGTAGGATTTGACGGCGACTCTGCATAGAGCAGCCTTACCTTCTTGTCCTTCTTGAATATCGCCTCTACCTTATCCAGCTGATGCAGGTCGGCATAATATACTTTCAGCCCGTATTGTTGCGCTATGTGATTGACATAGTCTACGGTGGTGCCGTAGATATTCCCCTGCACCAGCAGCGAGTCGCCCGGCTTTACTATCGACTGAAATACCGCCGAGATAGCTGCCATGCCTGAGGAGAAGAGCAGCGACTTGCAATCAGGCTTTGTGCCGTATGATTCCAGTTGCTCTATCTTGCGCTCCGCCAGCTCCGCATTGGGGTGGCTCCAGCGCGAGTAGATATAGGCTTTCTCTTTACCCTTAAATACTTCCTGCGCTTTCTCTGGAGACTCGTAGATGTATGTAGATGAGAGATACAGCGGCGCCGTATGCGGCATTACATATTCATCCACCGGCGCATTGTCCTGCGCCGTCAGTGAGGCGAACTTTAGATCTTTCTTACCTTTACTCATAGAGCTATTGCTATCTGATTTTGTATTTGTTTTAAGACTTAAAACTAACTACTTAATACCCTACTCATGTATTCACTCACCGACCATCTCGGCTACACCATCTGGGCTACTACCAAGTTATCACAAATATTGGAAAAGGCTGACGAATCGCTGCTGCGAAAGGAAACCCACAGCAGCTTTCCCAGCATAGAGAAAACCATCCTCCATATCTGGGACGCGGAGATAGCCTGGTTTAAGCGGCTCCATGGCATCAGCATCACGGAGTGGCCTTCTAAAAGTTTTAAAGGCGATAAGAATGAATTGCTCGCGGGCTGGCTGCAGAGCGGGGTAGAGTTTAAGGCATACATAGTGGCCCAGGGCCCGGACTATCTGCAGCAGCGCATTGATTATAAAAACACAGCCGGTAAGGACTTCTCAAATACTGTAGAAGAGATCATCTATCACGTGGTCAATCACGGCACCTTTCACCGCGGCCAGATCGTGACTATGCTCCGTGCTAATGGCTGGACAGAAAAACCAGAGAATGAAGTATTGACCAGTACAGACCTGATCACCTACCTGAGGGAGCGCGAGAAATAGTTTTAAAAATCAGTACCCCTACTTTTTAGCTGACACCGATTGGTCGCTATTCTTGTCTTCGGTATCGTAGCGCTCTACAGAGAGGATGCCATCGAGAGACGAAAGGCGTGCTATCAAATCATCCAGCTCAGATGTGTCGTGAACGTAGATCATGATATTGCCTTCAAAAATACCATCCTCGCTATCAAATGATACAGACCGCATATTGAGATTCATCTGGCCCGTGATGACATTAGTGATCTTATTGACCAGGCCTACGTCATCTATGCCATTGATCTTGATACCGGTGAGGAAGGCTATGTTATGCTGCCTGGTCCATTTGGTCTTGACTATACGATAGCTGTATTTGGCCATGAGCTGCACCGCATTAGGGCAGTTGGTCCGGTGTATTTTGATCCCCTCACTGACGGTGAGGAAGCCGAACACATCGTCTCCCGGCACTGGATTGCAGCAGGCGGCAAATTTATAATCTATCTTATCACTACTCTCGCCCATGATGAGTAGCTCTGCGTTTTTCTTCAGAGCCTCCTTGACGGCATCATCTATATCACTCGGGCTGAGCTTAGGCTCATTATTGACCTTCGGTAGTTTGATCTTGCCAGCTATAACATCCAGCTTTGATATATCAGACAGGTCTACCTTGCGCGTAGCGATATCATAGTAGAGCTCTGTAGCTGACATCGCCTTGAAGAAGTTCATGAGCAGAATGAGATTAGACTCACTATCCTCTATTTTCAAGGCTTTGAGGCGCTTTTCCAATTCGGCCTTGCCGTCCAGGGCTATTTTGCGCTTCTCGTCCTTTAGAGATTGCTTGATCACTGAGCGTGCCTTGGCTGTGACCACGTAGCTGAGCCAGTCTTCGTTTGGCGTTTGCTTATTGGAGGTAAGTATCTCTACCTGATCTCCATTGCGCAGCTTGTGGCTCAAGGGGACCAACTTGGTATTGACCTTTGCGCCGATGCACTTTTTGCCTACGGCAGAGTGCACTTCAAAAGCGAAGTCGAGCGCTGTGGCGCCTTTGCGTATGCGCTTGAGATCACCCTTTGGTGTAAAGACAAATATCTCATCACTGAATAACTCATACTTAAAGTCATTTACGACATCCAGTGCATTGCCATCAGCGCTGCTCAGTACAGAGCGTATTTTCTCCAGCCATACATCGAGCGCACTGTCTGCAGAGTTCTCTTTGTACTTCCAGTGTGCGGCGAAACCCTTCTCCGCGATCTCGTGCATACGCTCTGTGCGTATCTGCACCTCCACCCACTTGCCACTATTACTCATCACGGTAGTGTGCAGGGCTTCGTACCCGTTGGTCTTAGGATTAGAGAGCCAGTCGCGCAGGCGGTCAGGGCTAGGCTTGTATACATCCGTCAGTGTAGAGTAGACAGACCAGCAGTCAGCTTTTTCGTTTTCCGGAGAGGAGCGGAGAATGATGCGTATGGCAAAGAGGTCATATATCTCCTCAAACGGCACTCCCTTATTCTTGATCTTATTATAAATAGAAAAAATCGACTTGGGCCTGCCATAAATATCAAAATCAAAGTGCTTCTTGTCCAGCAACTCTTTGATAGGCTTGATGAAATCATTTATAAAACGCGTGCGCTCCCTCTTGGTTTCAGCTAGCTTTCTCGCTATCTCTTTGTACATCTCCGGCTCGGTATGCTTGAGAGAGAGATCTTCGAGTTCGGTCTTGATAGCATAGAGGCCCATGCGGTGCGCCAGTGGGGCATATAGGAAAAGTGTTTCTGAGGCAATCTTGAGCTGCTTTTCCCGCTTGAGAGAGTCGAGCGTCCGCATATTGTGCAGACGATCGGCCAGTTTCACCAGTATGACACGGATATCATCATTGAGCGTCAGGAGCAGCTTGCGGAAGTTTTCTGCCTGTACAGACGAGTTGTGATTATTGAGATCAAAGATGCCGGATATCTTGGTCAGGCCATCTACGATGCGCGCTACTTCTTTATTGAAGTGGCGCTCGATCTCTTGCAGCGTGACATCTGTATCCTCCACTACATCATGGAGCAGGGCACAGACGATAGACGTGACATCAAGGCCCATCTCCTCACTGGCTATACGTGCCACCTCGAGTGGGTGCAGGATATAGGGCTCGCCAGATTTGCGGCGCATATCTTTGTGACTATCCATGGCCAGCTCAAACGCCTCGCGGATCATCTTCTTTTCCTGACGGGTAGTATTGGACCGGAGCGTGCGCAGCAGCGCTCTGTAATGCTTGAGAATGAGCTTATTCTGACTTTCGAGATCTATGACGGGAGGTTGATCCATTGTAGCTAATCTAGTAAAAAAATGTGACAGTAACAAGCCATGCCAACGCTGAGAAAAATGGCGCTCTTTTAGCGCCTCAACAATTTAGCTATGCATCTGATAAAAGGGCTAAGATCTCGCGATAACTTTTAATTTTAACGTCGATGATCATCTCAGCAATCGTAGCGACCGGACTTAATAATGAAATAGGTGGCAATGGCGACCTGCTATGGGTTTTACCTAAAGACATGGCCCATTTTAAAAATACGACGTGGGGCCACCATGTGCTGATGGGGCGCAAATCCTATGAGGCGCTACCGCCTAAATACAGGCCACTGCCCGGCAGGCCTAATATTGTAGTCTCGCGTGATCCTAACCTGCGCTATGATGGCTGCAAGAATGTGACTACTCTGGAAGAAGGGATCAGATTTGCTGAAATAAATGGTGAGGAGGAGCTAATGATCACCGGTGGTGGAGAGATCTACAAACTAGCCCTGCCATTTACAGATCGTATCTACCTCACTCTTGTACATGCAAATTTCCCGAATGCTGATACTCACTTTCCTGTACTAGATATGGATGAGTGGGAAGAAGTAAAGAAAGACTCCTATCCAGCCGATGAGAAACATGCATATGCCTTTGAAATCATAGAGCTAGAGCGTAAAAAATGATAGCCTAATCCTCGTCTTCATCATCACCTTCCTGCCACTTTGTGATCTTGTCCAGCTCCAGCAGGTACTCCATGATGGTAGTGACAATCTGATCATTAAAGAAATAGGCAAAATTGTTTTCCCAGAATGTCTGGTTCCAGATGATATCGCGCCGGAGCATCAGCTCTTTGATCTCGCCAAATGAGAGTTTGCCATACTCCTTTTTATCTGTAGGCACTCGCAGTGCTTTCTGGCGCGCTGCGAGCAGTATCTGGTATTTATCCGACTGCTCCTCAGAAAATGGATAGTGTGCTACCAGCAAGTCCAGAAAAAAGTCTGAGTGCTCCAGTATAAACTCCAGTGTCTGCTGCGACTCCTGGTATTCATCGTTGAAAGTAAAATGCTTTCTGTAAAAGTCCTGTACGCGATCATCGATGATGATATCGCGTGTGGTGATGGGGCGCTTGAGGGCTAGCCCTTTTAGTGAGCGGGCGCGGCTGAGCGCCACATAGGTCTGGCCATGGGCAAAGGCCCCTGCACCCATATTGAGGACCATTTTATCAAATGTGAGGCCCTGGCTCTTGTGAATCGTGATAGCCCAGGAGAGCTTGATGGGAAACTGCTCAAATGTGCCTACGGTCTCAGTCATTATCTTGCGCTCCATACGGTTCCATTTGTAGACATTGTTATTCCATGTCTCACGCGTGATCTTTGAGATTGAAGCGTCTTCGAATATTACTTCTATCTCATCCTCTGCCAGGGAATGTATTTTAGCTATAGTGCCATTGACCCAGCGGCGTTTATTGTCTTTAGCGCCCTTTTCGCTCGTGGTGTCATTTCTGATAAAGATGATCTGTGATCCGACTTTGAGCCGCAGGGTTTCATCGGTAGGAAATTTATCCTTGCCGAAATCCCCGGATATGTTGGCCTTGTACGTAAACTCTGGCTGCTGGATCGCATTCAGTTTGCGGTCATTGATGTCGCCCGCCAGCCTGTTTGTAGTGACCAGTGTCAGTACAAAATCCTGGTCACGCGGCTCATAGTTTGGGTAGACACGCTTATTGACAGGTTCAAGGTCATCATTATCAGCTTCGCCGACACGTATCTTGTTGAGTATATTTTTAAACTCCTCATCAGACTGGCGATGGATCTTAGTGAATTCTACAAACTCAAATTTGGTCATCTGAAAACTCGGCGCACTAAAGAAGTATGGTGTCTTATATACCTCCTCGAAGATCTGCCACTCTGTAGGATCGTCTGTTTTGACCACAGGAGGCAGCTGAAATACATCTCCGATCAGCACTACCTGCTTGCCGCCAAAAGGTTTGAAAGGATCACCTCCATTCAGGCGCAGGGAATGGTCTATGGCTTCGAGAATATCCGCCCGCACCATAGAGACCTCATCTATGACGAGCATATCCATATTGGCTATGATGGCGCGGCGCGGATTGTATTTGTGAAAGCGGGTGATCTCCTGATCCCTAGGCAGCAGCGGCCTGAAGGGCAGCATGAATAGTGAATTGATGGTGGTACCACCTACATTGATAGCGGCAATGCCTGTATAGGCTGCTATGACGATATTCTTTCGTGAATTCTGCGCGAGGAAGTGAAGGAATGTTGACTTGCCTGTACCGGCTTTGCCAGTTATAAAGAAATTGCCATTAGTGTGCTCCAGCTTATTGAACAGCTCACTGATAAAGGGATCACTAAGATAATTCTCAGGTATAGTGACGTACCTGTTAAGCTGGGCTTTTTCTTCGCCAGCTGGTGGCGGTTCCTTCTCACCAGAGACGATTGCAGCTATAGCTGCAATATCCTCCCGCACGAGGCTGAATGGGTCAGCTATTTTAAATTCATATTGATTACGCGGATTGGCAAAGGCGCGAAACATGCTATTGCAATGCCTGATAAAGGATGGGTCGCGGGCTAAAAGCTCGAAGTGAGCGGTGAGGTTGATGCCAGCTTTTAATAGTATATCTATAGCCTGAGTGACGACGATAGAATTGTCAGCCTTGGGCCGCGCGCTGAAGTCCAGATAAAACTGCTGGAAACCCTTGGCCGAATCTCCCCGTGCTGATATACCAAAATAAAGTGTGCGGGCTTTAAAATAGTTGAAGCGCGTCTTGCCATCACGGGTCACAAACCACTCAGAGGAGCGAAACTGCTCCTCCCACTGCGCCAGCAGCTCACCTGCTGTCATCCCTGCCATGTGCTGCTATTAATACTGAGTCATAATGACTGTACACTGGTGGTCTATGCCATTGGAGACATAGTCCAGGTTGAGCGTGATCCTCGCATACCCATTTACCAGCTGATAGGTACCGGTACCCGATACTTGCACTGCGCCGAGGTTCTGGTCAGGAATACCTATGGTCACTCCTTGCTTGCTGGCATCAGAGTATATGTCTGCCTCTACCGACTGGCCGAGATTGAAGAGACCATTGATAGAAAGGCGGTTTGGATAATAAGGATCATTCCAGGTGATATAGGCGCTATAGGTACCTGAGCCGCTACATGCGTCAGATACATAGTAATTGTGGATGTATTTAGTGGCACTATAGATCTTGCAGCTATCCCCTTCGTAGCCGTTAGGACAAAAACAATAGCCGTTATTGCAGACAGTGCCATAGTCGCATACACCGCAGCTCTTTTTGCAGCCTGCTACAGAGAGTATTATGATAAAAAGACTCAAAATACTTACAGCCTGAGACTTGATTGACATGAGTATGTTATTTTCGATAAAAATACAAAAAGGCAGCGTAGCCCGGGACTTTCTTTACCGAGGGACTAGGCACCTTTGCAGACAAAAGCCCGTACTGAATATGCTCCGATCCCTACTACTACTCGCCCTGGCTGGCCTGAGCCTCTGCCCCGCTAGTGCGCAGCAGGCAAAAAGACACAAAAATCTCACCCCCTTGCCGTCATTTGACAGTGTAGCAGCACCGCCAGCGCCTGACTACAGCCAGCAGCAAAACTGGGCGGCGCTACCTGACCGGCTGGATGCAGCCGATGCTGTGCCAAATGGTATCAAATCAATACCTGATAGCGCCAAGCAGATAGATGTATTCTACATACACCCCACGACCTATCGCGATGGCACCACATGGAATGCAGATGTACGCGATACCAAACAAAATAAAGTAGTAGACAAACGTCCTGTAAAATATCAAGCATCGGCGTGGAACGGCAGCTGCCGCGTATATGCGCCCCGCTACAGGCAGGCGATACTCAGGTCATTTTTTATCCAAGATAAAAATGATGGTAAGGAAGCGCTGGACCTGGCCTACGCCGATGTGCGAAACGCCTTCCAATATTACCTGGACCACTATAATCATGGGCGCCCTATAGTGATAGCATCTCACTCACAGGGGTCGTATCATGCGCGTCGGTTGCTAAAGGAGTTTTTTGACAAGGGTACGCTACGCAATAAGCTGGTGTGCGCCTACGTGGTGGGGTTCCCGGTTTTCGAAAAGGAATACAGTAACCTGAAACAGTGCAACGATCGCACGCAAACAGGGTGCATCGTATCGTGGGCCTCCTACCGTGATGGCTTTGAGCCGGTGGGTATGGACAAATTTTACGGCGATGCCATCTGTACCAATCCTGTGACCTGGCGCAATGACTCTACCTGCAGTATCATCTCTGACCATAAAGGGATGGTGCTGTTTAATTTCAATAAGATGATACACCCGAAAACGACTGCGCGTGTACACAAAAACATCCTATGGGTCAATGTAGAAGCGCCGCTGGCAAAGCGCTATGACAACCTGCATATCGCGGATATTAATCTTTTCTGGGAAGATATACGGGATGATGTGAAGCGCAGGGAGGGCTACTTTTGGAAGCACTAGTCTCTGAACTACATGTAGCACATAAAAGGTGAGCAAGAGCATTGCGCATTACATTTTTATCTCTTAGCATTGTAGCAAAACAGTATCAATGAGCGACTCTCAACTCGGTATCGGCTCCCGTATAGAGCATAATAAATATGGCAAGGGTGTCATAGTAGACATGGATGCCTCGTACTACAGCATCTGGTTTCGCGATGGCGGCTCCACTCGTGGCATAGACCGGGAATACGAGGGGTTGCAGATTTTAGAAAAAGTGGAAAGCGAGCAGGTTCCATTCAGTATGGCTGATATAGAAACTGCTCTGGAAAATGTACTGGACCGCAAGGCAGCTGTATCGGAGACTATAGCGCTGGGTACTAAATGGACCGGTGGTACCATCGTACTCAAACCGGGCAGTACCGATATACAGTCAAAGGAGATGCCGATAGAAACGTTCTTTCATAAAATAGTAATGGTGCGCGACCGCCTCCGTGTACTGGAGCAAAACATCAATGCCCACAAAGTGCTCAGTGATGAGGAGAAAGTAGACCTGCAACAATATATCACCCGTATTTACGGCTCCCTGACCAGCTTCAATGTACTCTTTAAGTACACCGAAGACCAGTTTAAAGGATCAGGCAAGGGAGAATAGTATATAACCAGAAACTGGTGATCCCGATCCAGCGAAAAGCTAATAATAAAGAGGGCGGAGTGAGCTGATCACTCCGCCCTCTTTATTATCATATGAGGCCATATGGCCTTGCTAACCTTTGATCTTAATTACAGTTTAGTGTCGTCCACTTTATCCAGCCAAGACCTCACCTCTGTGATCACTGGCTGCACTGTGCTCGGCTCAAATGGGTTATTGAGATTGGCGAGCTGGACCAGATCGAGGAAGGACTTGCTGCCGCCAGCCTTGCAGAGGGTCAGATAGTCTGGCCACGCTGTCTTGTCTCCCTTCTGCGCTCTGCTCCAAAACTGTAGTGCACATATCTGTGCGAGACAGTAGTCTATATAGTAGAATGGTGAGCGGAAAATATGACCCTGACGCTTCCACAGGCCGCCACTCTCCAGGTATGCATTGCCATCGTAGTCTACATATGGCCTGTATTTGCGGTCTATATCGCGCCAGACCTCATCACGCTGCTGTGGAGTCAAGTCCGGATTCTCATATACTACATGCTGGAACTCATCCACAGCTACGCCATAAGGCAAGAAGAGCATGGCAGATGAAAGGTGCGAGAATTTATACTTCTCTGTATCCTGTTTAAAGAATAGTTCCATCCATGGCCATGCGAAAAACTCCATGCTCATGGAGTGGATCTCGCAAGCCTCATAAGTAGGCCAGAGATATTCCTCTATACTATTATTGCGGCTCTGATAGCACTGGAAGGCATGGCCAGCCTCATGCGTGAGCACATCTATATCATGAGAGGTACCGTTGAAGTTTGAGAAAATGAAAGGCGCCTTGTATTGTGAGAAATGTGTACAGTAGCCACCAGCCTGTTTGTTCTTTTTGTTATTGAGATCCATGAGGTCGTAGTCCATCATGAAATCAAAGAACTCTTTGGTCTCCGGAGACAGCTCGGTGTACATCTTCTTGCCATTATCTACGATCCAGTCCGGAGATCCTTTTGGTGTAGCATTACCCGAGAGGAAGTTGAGCGGGATATCATAGTACTTTAGCTTGTCCAATCCGAGGCGACGGCGCTGGCGCTCACGCAGTTCGTTAGACAGAGGTACTACATGGTCGAGAACCTGCTGGCGGAATTTTACAACATCTTCAGCCTTGTAATCCGTACGCAGCATCCGGTCATAGCCCAGCTCTACAAAGTTCTTGTATCCGAGCTTGTGTGCGATCTTTGTACGTGTCTTGACGAGTTTGTCATAGATGGTATCAAACTCAGTAGCATTTTCTGCCCACCACTTATACTTGGTAGTAGCAGCCTCTCTGCGCGTATCACGATCTATGCTCTGCTCAAAAGGCTCGACACCCGCCAGGTTATACTTCTCACCGCGAAACTCCAGCTCTGCTGTAGCTACCAGCTTGGAGTACTCAGTGCCCAGCCTATTCTCCTCCTGCATATCACTGATCACTGCCGGGCCGAAACTACGGACACTGGTAGCTGCTATGTCAAATATCTGCTTGCCAAATTTATTTTCCAGCTGCGCCTTGAACGGTGAGTTATTGAGCGATTTGTAAAACTGGATATTGAGGTCACGGAAGATAGGTTCGGTGTTATCAAAAAACTCTTGCTCAGATTCATAGAAAGCATTGGAGGTGTCTATAGAGTTGCGCACTGTGGCTATGCTGCCCGCAGTCTGAAACTCAGCCTTCAGATCATTGATCTTAGTGATCACACTTTCCTGCTCCTGTGCATTGGCCGCCTTGTCAAACTGCTGTAGCAGCCCCTGAAAGTCACTTTGCACTTTCTCCAGGTCCGGCCTGCGATATTCTATCTCTGAAAATTTCTTCATCCCAATAATTTATAAGTCTGCAAATATACTTCTAATAAGGCATTTGGGGCAATAGGTACATGTGCCAAAAATGCTAATTCCTTACTCCTCGCTGCCTGCGTTGAGCCTCAGCCGTGCGCTGCTCCAATACACAGCTACCATCCTGACGATGAGCACCACAGACAAGCTCAAACAAGCCACGCAGGCCAGATTTATCTCGTCAAAAAAATACCTGAAAAGCGGATCTACCTCCTCCGGAGCCAGCGGACGGACAGGGGTGCCCATAGCCTCTACCGTAAAAGAGTCGTAGATATGCATAAACTCCTGTAGCCGCCGCAATACATAAACAAAGAAATTAATATTGAACACGGCGATTATAAAACGAACCCAAACCGGCCGTAGTACAAAGGTGGTCTTGAGAAACACTGAATACCGGAAGTAGGTCAAGGCCACCACAATAAAAGCTCCATTGATCCAGAAAGGTTTAAAATGAAGCTTGGAGGTAAGCGGCAGCATAATTATTACAGCCACTACAGCGCTTAGCAGCCACCAGAGCAGTTCTTTGGCTACCTCGAGCAGGATATATTGGGTACGACTGGGACTCATAATAAATGGCGGCAAATGTAGCCTAAAAAACCAAAGCGCACCGGTCTAGATCAGGTCCCGCGATTTGAGTTCCAGGTATTTGTTTATAGCATTGATAGTAAGCATGTTAGGGGCTGTCAAAATACTGTGTATGCCATACATTTTCAGCTCTTTTACGATTTGCCGCTTCTCATAGGCAAATTTTTCCGCAATAGCCTTCTGATATATTTCTTCAGTGTTTTGAGCAGGACGCTCTATGAAATCCCGCAGCTCGGTATTTTCAAAAAAGACTGCTACGACCAGGTGATTGGCTGCTAATGAGCGCATATACTTCAGCTGGCGACGCATACCCTGCAGCGATTCGAAATTGGTATAGAGTAATATGAGGCTGCGATGGGTCACCCTTTGCAATATAGTCGCATTGAGCAGTTCAAAATTGGAATCGAGGAAATTGGTCTTTTCACGATAAAGCGCCTCCTGGATCTTATTCATCTGTGTCCCCCGGCTATCTGCCGGCAGCATCGTATTGACCTTTTGTGAAAAAGTGATAAGCCCTGGCTTGTCGCCTTTCTTCAAAGCAATATTAGATATGACCAATGATGCATTGATAGCATAGTCGAGCAGGGTCATATTCTCGAAAGGCATCTTCATCAGCCGTCCCTTATCTATCACGGAGTACACGTGCTGGCTCTTCTCATCCTGAAACTGATTTACCATCAGTTGGTTTTTGCGCGCCGTGGCCTTCCAGTTTACAGTACGGTAGTCATCACCTTTGACATACTCCCGTATTTTCTCAAACTCCATACTATGGCCTATCCGGCGGATCTTCTTCAGTCCATACTCACTGAGCCGGTTAGAAAAGGCGATCAGCTCGTATTTGCGCATCTGGAGAAAAGAAGGGTAAACAGCGACCATTTTATGAGCGTCAAAAATGTAGCGGCGCGAGACAAGGCCGAGGAACGTACGTGGATATACATTCACTCCGCCAAAATCATACTCTCCGCGCGCTGTCGGGCGCAGCCGATACTGCAGCATGCGCTGCTGACCAGGGGGTATCACCACATGAAAGAGTACATCCCGGCGCTGAAACTGATGGGGTATCTCATCTATGACATCGAGCGATACAGTAAAAGGGTATCTATTTTCCAGGCTGACTCTGATCTCATTTTCGTCACCATTGGAGAGGCGATCAGGCGAAATGCGGCTGCCATAGATACCATGCTGACGCTGGTATAGCAGCAGGATATCTATAAGTACTATAATAATAAAGCCAGCAAGCAGTGACTGGCTGGCAAAGAAAAAAACAGGTATGGTAGCGCTCACGCAGAAACAGACCACTATGGCACATATTGCCAGATACAGTCTGGGACGCAAATACAGTGAGCGGATGAAAGAAAACATGTCTTACCTCGGTATTTCTATATTTTTCATAAAGGTTTCGATCACCTGATTGGCTGAGACACCTTCCATCTCTTTCTCAGGAGTAAGGACAATCCGGTGGCGCAGCACCGGTTTACAGGCAAAAATGATGTCATCCGGTGTCACAAAATTACGTCCGCGGATGGCGGCCAGCGACTTAGACGCATTGAGCAAAGCGATAGAGGCACGCGGAGAGGCACCTACATATAGATCCGGATTGTCCCTCGTCTTAGCTATGATGCGCGCTATAAACTCGACGAGCTTTGGCTCTACATAGACCTTGCGCACTTCTCCCTGATATTTCCTCAGCTCGGTGGCGCTCAGGACCGGGTTGATCTTCTTGAGATCATTCACCCCTCCGCGCTCTTGCATATCTGTGAGTATGCGTATCTCCTGCTCAAGTGTTGGGTAACCTACTTCGATTTTATAAATAAAGCGGTCCAGCTGCGCTTCTGGCAGGCGGTACGTGCCCTCGTGTTCTATCGGATTCTGAGTGGAGAAAACGATAAACGGTTCTGCCATAATATGTGTCGTGCTATCTATGGTGACCTGGCGCTCCTCCATCACCTCAAAAAGGGCAGCCTGAGTTTTGGCCGGGGCACGGTTGATCTCGTCTATCAGTATGATATTGGAGAAAATAGGTCCGCGGCGAAACTCAAACTCTGATGATTTGAAGTTGAAAATATTGGTACCCAGAATATCACTCGGCATAAGGTCTGGCGTAAACTGTATGCGCGAAAAATCTGCGGAAATACAGCGCGCAATGATCTTAGCACTGAGTGTCTTGGCCACGCCAGGTACGCCCTCTATCAGTACGTGACCGTTGGAGAGAATGGCGGTAATAAGCAGGTCTATCATCGTATCCTGACCGACTATGATCTTCCGCACTTCATCTTTGACCCGGGCTACCGCGTCGCGCAGGGCATCGAGCTCATGAGGCGGTGTAGGTGCAGATGATTGCAATGTTTCTTCCATATACTTGGTTTTATTTGTTGATCAATCCTGATTCTTTGTAAAATTTTTCCAGAGCGGCATTAAAGGCTAGCAGTACTTCTTCATTGATGTGCCGCACACGAATGATATCCCGGTCGAAAATGGTGAAAACCTCATTGATGATGATAATGTCCACATTGCTTTTGTAGGCGAGACGCTCCCTGAAAACCGTACCGAGGTCTCCGGTAGGCAGTAGGTAATACTGGCGGATACGCTCAAGAAGGTATGTCATTTTTTTCACCGCAATATCACGGTGGTCCCTTTGCTGGAAATATAGAGTGCCTACAGTACGTGTAAAGTTGAGCGACAGATTAGCCGGAGGCGTCAATATAGGTATGATACGTTGTACTCGTTTGCCAGCGAAAAGCATGTATAGTAACGCGGTGCAGATAGAAAGATATAACGCCCAGCGATAGGATGGTACTGATACTATGTAACGAAATGGGGAGGATGCGCGATCCCTATGATAAGGTTTGTAAAACTGATCCCAGTAGATATGCCCTTGAGGTAATGCACTGAGACATGCTGCGGCATAGTAGTTATTATCACGCTTGAGCATATTATAATTAGTAAACGCCAGCGGAACAAGGTGGATGAAAAACGAACCACTACCAAAAGGTACTTTGACAAAATTGGCCCGGCCATCGCCATCAGAACCCAGTGTGACGCGAGGCCTGACGACTACAGACTGGCGGGCTGAGTCCAGCCTCTCCCCTAGAACATTGGCATGCGGATCTGCATCTTTTATCCAGAAGGCTACGGGCTCATCTTTGAAGTGATAGGATGCACTGCTATTCTTCCCATCAGTGACCCTGGCTATATATGATGCTGAGTCTGATGCGAGGAGCCCGATCGATTCTTTGATCTCTATACCCAATGTATCGGCGAGCAGCTGGGGCAGATCATCGGAGGAGATAAAAATATTATTGCCGGATGATACAAAAGAAGTCATCTCCCGGACATCCAGATCAGAAGCACTGAGACCTGATGTCACGATGATGTAGTTAGCCCCACTATCTTCGCTAGCCTCGGAGAAATTATAAAAGCTGCGTTCGTACTCGGTGATCTCGTTGCCAGGAAAAATATCCTTTAACCTCTCGAACAAAATATAGCTGCCATATGGTATCTTATCCTTATTGTCAAAGGTAGGTACCCAGACAACCTTCTGAGGGGTGAGCCTGGCAATGCCGATCAAGGCCAATATAACCAGCGCAAGGGCTATATATGCACCTTTACCCTTCATAAGCTACGGACTGCTGGATCAATGAATAAAAACCGGACAGGGCCTCCCTCGAATCATTGTAATGCTGCTCGGTCACTTCCGTATTGCCATACCACACTGTCTCGAAGTCATCTGTGGCTACCAGAAATGCGGCGCGGAGCTGATCCCCTCTCAGCTCATGGTAGTAATCCATATTCGTCTTGCCTGCACGCCAGCGTATCAGCTCGCGGTCGGTCATCATTTGCAGCGCTTTCAGATATTGATAGCGCACGGCCATCCTCCATTGCTTTTGATGGGCGGCTTGCGCTATGAGCTGATCCATATTCATCTCGCTGATATCCTCTTCTATGACCTGAGCCGATACTACACTGCGCGGCCCGCCGATCAGGAGCCGCCGGATATCTATCCCAGCCAGACTGAGGACGATAGCAACTATGGCAAAGACCAATAAGCCATATAAGATCACTTTCCAAATCGTCATCTCACCACTTTCCCCCAGTAGCTTTCTGAGCCATTCACCGGCCTTGTAGCTCAGCCATTGCCATATACTCATCTGCTCGGGCGGAGTGTCCGCCTCATAGACGAATTCCTTTTGACCTGCATAGCGGTGCAGTGCCTGCTGATCAAAACTGCGGGTGGCAGGATGTACTGTGTCTACCTGAGCCCCTGACAGGACAGGCATCATGGATAAAAACAGTAACAGGCAAACCTGATAAAGAAGAATGAGTGGAGATAGAGGCTTCACTGATATGTATCGTTTGTATCTCTTTCTGAGCCTATATTCTCTATCTGCTCCAGGAGGGTCGTGCCATCTTTTTTCTCCACCAGGCTATAATACTGAATACATGTAGCGATAGCTGTGACTGTGGTAGTGACTATAGAGCCAAACTGAGACAAGCCCATGGCGAATCTGTCTATCGTGCTGACCTCAAAATCAAGGCGACCTGAACGTACCGAAGTGAATGTCTTCATAAAGTTCAGCACGATCTGAGGCATCTGAAAAACGGCGCCGGCAAAAGAGCCTATAAGGCCGGCTACAAAGAGGATGAGAAGCGTTTGCCAGAAACAGCCCCGAGTGAGATAAAAACAGCGGGACAAGGCTGCTCTGAACGACAGCTCTTCGCGTATATACACGATACTGAGGAAACTGAGAGGTACTGCTACATAAAGCATACCTATGACCAGTGCAATCACTAACAACACGATCAATGGTATAGCATTAACGGATACCAAGGCAAACCCCATCAGTGCCCCAACACCACCTACTACGATCATGATGAGAAATATCTGGAGGTATAGTGCGATCATCCTACCGGCGTTTTCGCGCATTCCGGTGAAGATATCCGACTGATCTATCTTGCCATCCGGTGAACGCTCTACAGCTATAAATGCAGTGATAAATACAAGATGCATAACTAAAGCACCCAGGCTGATGATCAATATACCCGAGACCCCCATTCCACTCGTCATACCCATCCGAGAAAGGTTCCTGATGAAATTTGTACTAACAGGTATAGAGGAGATAGCGCTGGAGTAAACAAACGCCCCCAAGACATATAGAGGAACAACCAGCATAAGGATGACATAACCGTATTGGGCAAAGTAATCCTTTGCAAAGCCAAGCGTATCATTGATGGCATCTGTAAACTGACGTACCTTAAAGAGCTGAAATTTCTGCTGCTCCATGCTTCTTTTGCAATTTGAATGGGTAAATAATAAAATACCAGATGATAAATACTACGGACGATCCGATAATGGAAATATGCATGTATGCCGGCATCTGATCATATAGCCTCGTGATAAAGCTCTCGATAAAACCAGCAGTGATAAAAACAGGTATGAGACCTGCTACTATTTTCAGGCTGCGCTTGCCAGCCTCTACCAGCGCGTCCTTGCGGGAATAAGTGCCAGGGAATAGCAGACTATTACCGAGTACGATACCAGCACCGCCGGCTATCACTATGGCAGAAAGTTCAAGCGCACCATGCAGGAAAATAGCAGAAAATGAAGTCCAGAAAAGCTGCTTCTCATAAAAGAAATACTGGAAAACGCCTACCATCAGCCCATTTTGAAATAGCTGATAATAAGACCCCAATGACAGAAATATACCCTCGATATAAGTCACAAATGACACCATGATGTTATTGCTGGATATAGCGATGAACATTCCAGTCTGGTGCATGGAATTATATACTCCCATAGGATCTCCCTTATGTATATTTTCCAATGTCATATCCACATAACTGTCTCCCAAAACCAGGCGGACAAAGTCCTCATCCTGTGCAGCCGAAATGACACCTATACCGATAGAGAGGAGAAAAAACAATAAAGCATAGAGCAACTGCCTATGGCTACGCAAAACTGCATATGGTACCTCATAACGCCAAAACGTCAAAAAACGGCTGCCCCTCTCGCTACGTGTTTTGTAGATCTTACGATGAAAATGAGCAGTTAGCTCGTTCAGGTATTTAGTTGTATTGCTCGATGGATAAAAAGTGCGTGCGTATGAGAGGTCATCCTGAAGGCTTAGGTACAGGTCTGAGAGCTGATCGGGAGAGAGTGCCTGTTGATTTTTGATGATCTGATCAAACTGCTCCCACTTATCGGCGTTTTGCTTTATAAAAGCGATTTCTCTCAAGGTTTTCTGTATTTTCGTTACTAATGTAAGATTTACCTTTGATTATTTATGTAAAACAAAAATGAGCGATAATTCCTTTAGCATCAGCACTTCACAAAACGTCACTATCCAGTATGAGATAGCAGGTCTGGGTGAGCGCATACTGGCCCGGATACTAGACGGTCTCATCAAAGCGGGATACACCTTTGGCATATTTCTAGTCGTGCTGGTACTCAAGGATTCTATAGAAGCCGCTATAGCGATAGGTATCATTCTCGCTCTACCTTTATTATTCTATACTCTGATTTTCGAAACTATCATGCAGGGACAAACTCCCGGGAAGAGATTTCGCAAGATCAAAGTGGTAAAAGTAGATGGAGATCAAGCTTCCTTTGGCGCTTATTTTTTACGCTGGTTGTTTCAACTAGTAGATTTGCATATACTATACGGAGTGATAGGAATACTCTGTATAGCTGTCAACAAAAAGGGTCAGCGTCTGGGCGACATCATAGCCGAAACTACGGTAATAAAGGAAAGCGACACCATATCACTGCGAGACACAATCTATGAGAAACTACACTCTAATCATCAGGTCACCTACCCCGAGGTGACCAAACTATCTGCCGAAGATATAGCTGTCATCAAAAAGGTATTGAATACTCCTGAATACATGGATAACTATGATATGGTGTACACGCTGACCAATAAGATACAGGCCAAAATGAACATTACGCGTACGGAGACTTTTCCTGCTGATTTTCTCAATACAGTACTCAAGGATTACAATGCGCTGTATGACGCGTGACCTGTCAGAATCCCATCTCAGCCTTTACCTCTGTGATAGCCGACAGTAGCGCTTTCACATCCTTTGCATAGAGCCTACCTATATTGCCGATGCGGAAGCAATTGGCTTTGGTCAGTTTGCCTGGATAGATGATATACCCGCGGTCGTTGAGTTTATTGTAAAATGCTTTGAAATCAAAAGCAGCGACCTCCGGGTAATGATAAGAATTGATGATATATCCCTGCTTATCCCTGCTCAGGTATTCCTTAAAACCAAGAGCACTCATACCCTCAGCCAAAGTATTGAAATTGTCCTGATAGCGGGCGGCGCGGGCAGATACACCTCCCTCCTCGTCCAGTTCGCGCAGGGCCTGGCGGAAAGCAAGCAGTGCATGCGTAGGTGGCGTGAACCGAAACTGTCCGTCATTCTCCAGGCCTATCCACTGGGCATACATGTCCAGCACTAGTGTGTCAGCCTGACCCTGACACTTGATCAGGCTATCCCTCTGTGCTATTACAAAGGAAAAACCCGGCACCCCCTCGATGCATTTATTGGAAGAAGAAACGAGGAAGTCTATGTGACAGGCCGCAATATCTACCGGCACGGCTCCAAAAGCACTCATAGAGTCTACGAGATATCCGACCCCATATCTGGCAGCCAGCGCGCCAAACTGATCTATCGGGTTGAAGATGCCACTGGTGGTCTCGCAGTGTACGATGATCATATGGGTAAAGCTACCGCTGGAGAGAAGGTCCTCGGTTTTCTGCAGGTCCGGCGTCTGATCTTCGTCGCATACCAGTGCCTCATATGGTATCTTATGTATAGAGGTGATCCTGGCTATGCGTTCGCCGTAGGCACCGTTTATGAGAATAAGTAGTCTGCCATCCCGAGGTACTGCAGATGATATCATGGCCTCTACGCCAAAGGTGCCGGAACCCTGCATAATCACGGTCTCATATCCAGTCTCCTTAGATACTGCGCCATGCGCCAGTAGCTGCTCGCGTATTTCCTTTACTGTATTGACAAAAGATAGATCGCGCGATCCGAGGTCGTGAAGCATGGCTTCTTTGACAGTAAGGCTGGTGGTGAGCGGGCCAGGGGTGAAAAGTAGTTTATCCATGATAGCGGACAAAAGAAATAATTTCCCGTTAGGAAATAGTTACGTCCTAAGATTTGATTTCCCTTTTCAGGTGAGTTGCTGTTTAGATTCAGCAAAACGAAAATAGCGCCAGCTCCAGCCTATAGAAAATACGGCTACTCCCACAATGATATATGCAGCCGGAGAGGCGAATGTCAAACCACAGAATAGAATCGCCACAATGGTACCATATGTGAGTCGGATATTTTCTGATATCCATACCCAGCGCTTGCTTTCCATTATGCCGCCCCAGTCTATGATGGTATGCCAAAGCAGCAAGGCACCTACCCATCTCTGCCAGGTAGCCCAATCCGAATCAGGTTTGATCACATACATCATCAGGATGACTCCAAACACAAGATGAAGTATCAAATACGGACGCGCCTGCGCAAATGCCTGAGGGCGATACTTCTGCTGATTGGCGGGAGTGACCTCGGTAATGGGCTCAAGGGGTGCCAGTCCCCGAGGACGCCATCCGAGCGGCATGAACCAGAGTTTAAACTTATCAATGACAAAAGGCGCCGCCGCGGCATCCCGCCACAATGTGCGATAGTAGTGAAAGTTGATGCTGATCGGATTCCAGGAATGTGGCGGATGGTACATGCCATACACTACCTTCTCATTCTCTTCCTCAAAAGTGCCAAACATCCGGTCCCAGATGATCAAAAACTCGCCGAAATTCTTGTCCAGGTATTTGAAATTGACACCGTGATGCACTCTGTGATGCGACGGAGTAGTAAAAGTAAACTCTATCCAGCGCCACAATTTTGGGATAAGCTCGGTATGATGAAGGAACGCTATGAAAAGGTGAATACCAGTCATAGCATATATATCTACCGGCTTGAATCCAATAATGGTAAGCGGCCAAAAGAAAAAGAATGAAAAAAGGCGCTGGGTGACACTAGCGCGCAGCGCTACGGCAAAATTCATCTCCTCTGCTGAGTGGTGTGGTGAATGCGCAGCCCACATGATATTGACATGATGGCCCCAGCGGTGTACCCAATAGAAAATGAAATCTACGCCCAGCAGCAGCAATAAGAAATTATACCAGGTCATCTTGATATTATCTATGAGCCTGAAGTGTGCCCATAAATAACCATATATGACATATACTCCCGCAGCCACGAGGACATTGACTGTCTGATTGCCCAGCGCTGTGCCGAAATTAGCGATCAGCTCCTCAAAGCTGATCAGATCCTTCTTATAGTACCAGCAGAGGATGAGCTCCAGCAGTACGAAGATGATGGCTATAGGTGTGAGTGTAGCATATATATTACCGAGACTTCCCATATTCCTAATTTACTAATCTGATCGGAACAGAGAAATATAAGGATGGTCACTGAAAGGAAGATTTCAGCGAATGGACGCATCAGGACGGATAGAAGCATAAGTGCGCTCCATCATATCCCTGATCTCCGTAGTGCATAGCCTGCTGATGCTACCCTCGTGCGTATGGCTCAGATGGCGCGATGGTGCAAAGGTGCCCTGATGGATAGAATCGCCTACCGATCTATACGCATCCCTAAACGGCACTTTATTCACGACCTGCTTATTAATCTCTTCTACACTGAAGAGGTGGTCGAAAACCTTATCCTCCAGTATGCCTGTGCGGATCTGCACGTCGCGTAGCGTATAAGTCAGCATAGACAGGCACTCCCTGATACTATCTATGGCCGGGAAAGTAATATCCTTGGTCAGCTGCATATCACGGTGATACCCTGACGGAAGGTTATTGCAGAGCATTGTGATTTCGTTTGGAGCGGCTTGTATCCTGCTGCAGCGGGCCCTGATGAGCTCAAAGATATCTGGGTTCTTTTTATGTGGCATGATACTAGATCCTGTAGTAAGCGAATCAGGGAAAGCAATATAGCCCCACTGCTGGCTCATATAC
The DNA here is from genome assembly GCA_964571705.1 of uncultured Chitinophagaceae bacterium. Taxonomy (GTDB): domain Bacteria; phylum Bacteroidota; class Bacteroidia; order Chitinophagales; family LD1; genus UBA1941. The sequence continues at coordinate 29,524 of CAZNDJ010000010.1, read as the reverse complement.
AGGCACACATCATAGCTGAAGCGCGAGATAGTGGCAGCCACTGAAGCGATAGCGGAGAGGACGGCCTTCTCAGACTTGCCACGGGTCATCTGTGCATAGACCGAGTTATAGTTCATTTCGCCAAAAGACAGCAGCTCTGTAGTCATAGACCTATTCAGCGGAAAGGCTGACCCGTACCCTGCACCAGAGCCCAGCGGATTCTTATCTACAATTTTATAAGCAGCTACAAGTGCCTCCATATCGTCTACCAGACTCTCTGCATATGCCCCAAACCACAGCCCGAATGACGACGGCATGGCCAGCTGGAAATGGGTATAGCCGGGCAGTAAGTCATCCCTGTGTTGCTCACTCAGCTCCTGCCAGCGGTCAAATAGCTCTATGACCTGAGCCGCTATCTGCCCGAGTTCATCCTTCAGATAAAGTTTCAGGTCTACTAGTACCTGATCATTGCGTGAGCGGCCAGTATGCAGTTTCTTGCCAGCATCTCCGATGCGCTCTGTCAGTGTTTTCTCTACCTGCGAGTGGACATCCTCTACATGTGCCTCGATCTGAAACTCCCTCCTGCTGATCTCGGCCAGTATTTCAATCAACCCTGCCTTGATCTGCTCAAACTCATCTGTAGTAATAACACCTACATGAGTCAGCATCTCGGCATGCGCCAAAGAACCTCTGACATCAAAAGAGGCGAGGCGCAGATCCCAGTGACGGTCATTGCCTACAGTGAAACGCTCTGTAGCAAGGGAGCGATCGTCCTGTGCGGTAGTGCTTTTTTGCCAAAGTTTCATATTGAGGGTTTATGCTTTTGAGAAATAATGATCCAATAAAGTAATATACTGGCGGATGCCATCCGCTATCTCTTGTGTGTAGATGTATTCATCAGCACTATGTGAGCGTGCTGAGTCGCCGGGGCCCATTTTGACAGATGGCCATGGCATCAACGCCATATCAGAGGTAGTGGGTGATCCATAGAGTGTAATACCAAGCTTCTTCGCAGATATTAATACCGGGTGGTCCACTGGTATGAATGATGGTTTGATACGGGTAGACCTCTCCTTTACTACGCATGACACGTGTTTCCTTATCACCTCAAGGACCTCTACGTGGGTATAACAATCGTTTAGCCGTATGTCTACAGTAAAAGTGCACTCGGCAGGGACCTGGTTATGTGCAGTCCCGGCACTAATGATTGTGACATTCATAGTCACCTCGCCGAGCCATGGAGAGACGGTCTCAAATCTATAACTACGAAACCAATCAATATCCGTCATGGCCTTATAGATCGCATTGACACCCTCCTGGCGGGCGGCATGGCCTGCTATGCCCTGCGCAGTACAATCTATTACTAGCAGTCCTCTCTCAGCGACTGCCATATGCATACATGTGGGCTCACCTACTATGGCCAGATCTATGGGCTCTATATCCGGGATCAGACTCTCTATACCTCCGGTACCTGATATCTCTTCCTCCGCTGTGGCAGCATATACCAGGTTAAACGGAAGGTCGGAACGTTCATAGTAATGCAAGAATACCCCTAGCAGAGATACTAGTGGCCCGCCAGCATCATTACTGCCCAAACCGCAGATCTTGCCGTCTTCTATAGAAGAACTGTATGGATCCCTGGTGTAGCCCTTATTGGGTTTCACGGTATCATGATGCGAGTTTAGCAGGAGCGTCTTTTTTCCGGTGGTAAAGAATTTATTCCGAGCCCAGACATTGTGACCTGTCCGATGAGCTGGTATACCGCTGCCGGCGAGATAGGCCTGTATACGGTCAGCCGTGCCATGCTCCTCTCTGCTGAAAGAAGGTATGGCGATCAGGTCCCGCAGGAGGTCGATCATATCAGTTGTGATCCTATCTACAGATGCGTGTGCCATAACTGGGTTGCTCATTTATCAATGCGGTGAGATCTTGTGCATGGCCTATGACGACTTGCGCCACTCCGTCGGAGATTGCCTGGCATGCGTTATCTATTTTGGGAATCATCCCACTGCTGATAGTGCCATCAACCTTGAGAGCTTCTGCATCGCCTAATTTTATATAAGGTATTGCACTATTCTCATTCGCGATATCTCTCAGCACCCCTTTTTTTTCAAAGCAATACAAGAGCGTCGTATCATATTTTTTGCTCATGGCCACAGCAATAGACTGTGCTACGGTATCGGCATTGATATTGAGCAGATGGCCATCTGCAGTGCAGGATATAGGTGCGATGACTGCAGTGACACCGCTCTGTAGCAGGGTATGTAGCAGCGTGTCATTTATCTCATGCGTCTGAATGTCTCCTACCCAGCCATAATCTATATCCCCTACCGGGCGCCTGACCGCAGGTACCAGCCTGGCATCTGCTCCACTCAGGCCTATGGCATCGCATGCCTTGGCTTGTAGCTTAGCTACTATAGTTTTATTGATAAAGCCCGCGTAGGTCATAGTGACTACCTTGATCGTTTCTTCATCAGTGATGCGTCGGCCATCCACCATTTTGGTCTCTATACCTAGACGCGCACTGAGCTCGGTGGCGAGCTTGCCTCCGCCATGCACGAGCACTTTGTGGCTACTGATGCCAGACAGATCGCTGAGAAATTTATCCAGTGCTTCGGCATTATCTATCACATTGCCTCCTATCTTGATGACTGTAAGCTTTTCCATCTATACGCTCTCCAGTATTTTTTTCAAAACAGTCTGAGCCGCAGTGACCCTATGTCCGGCCTGCAATTGTATCAGGCTGTCTGGCCCATCTATGAGCGCATCCGGTAGCTCTACATTTCTGCGTACCGGAAGGCAATGCATGATCTTTGCATTCTCGGTCAGTTTCATTTTATCAGGAGTCAGCAGCCAGTCTTCCTGCACCGGCGGCATTGCACCATAGTCTTCATAGGATGACCAGTTTTTCACATACACATAATCTGCACCAGCGAGCGCAGCATCCTGATCATAAGTGATCTCTGCTCCTTGTGAAAACTCAGGGGCCAAATCATAGCCCCTCGGGTGTGTGATAGTCACTTCTGCGCCGGAGGCCACTGCCCATTCGGCAAAAGAATTAGGCACGGCCTGCGGAAGCGCCTTAATATGTGGTGCCCAGGTGAGGACCACTTTGGACTTCTTCTTTGCAGATGTCTCTGCTATCGTGATCATATCTGCGAAACTCTGCAGTGGATGTCGGGTGCCCGACTCCAGGCTAATGAGTGGTTTGCTACAGTACTTCTGAAAGGTATGAAGAATATGCTCGGTATAGTCCTTTTCCCTATCCACCAGGCCGGGGAAGCTGCGTAACCCAATAATATCACAGTATTGCGAAATGACTCCTGCCGCCTCTTTGATGTGCTCACTCTTAGTACTATTCATCACAGCGCCGTCTTCAAACTCTATCTGCCAGCTATCCTTATCGAGATTGAGCACCATGACGTTCATGCCTAGATTGTATGCTGCTCGCTGGCTGCTCATCCTTGTCCTGAGGCTTGGGTTGAGGAAAAGCAAGCCCAATGTCTTGCCCCGGCCCAGATCCCGGTACTGGCCAATATTTTTTTTGAGTGCAAGAGCCTCACTGACGAGGGCCGGAACATTTCCGGCATCTTTTACGGTTAGAAACTGCTTCATTTATTAACACTCGTTAGTGTGAGACAAGATGATAAGGCACTCAGAAATATATCGGTCTGGGTTTGCGTCAGTGTGAGTGGTGGAAGTACTCTCAGCGTGTTCTTATTGGAGGAAGTCCCGGTAAAAATGTGGTAATCCTCCAATAGTTTCTGACGAAGAGGCGCACAAGGAACATCCAACTCTATACCGATCATAAGGCCCATACCTCTCACTTCACGTACACCCGGTAATCCTCTGAGTTTTTCTATCAGATGAGAGCCCACTTTGGTGGCATTTCCTATGAGACTCTCTTGCTGTATCACATCCAAAACGGCTATGGCTGCAGCACATGCCAGGTAGTTGCCACCAAAGGTGGTACCCAGCATGCCGTGCCGGGCTTTATATTTATCTGAGATCAGCACGCCCGCCACTGGAAAGCCATTTCCCATACCCTTTGCCATGGTCACCATGTCAGCACGGATACCTGCATATTGATGCGCGAAGAAGTGACCACTACGACCGTAGCCAGACTGTATCTCATCCAATATGAGAGATACGCCATATTGGTCGCACAAAGACCGCAAAGACTTCAAAAACGATACTGATGGTATTTTCACACCACCTACGCCCTGTATCCCCTCTATGATCACAGCTGCGACATCATCATCTATAGCCATGCGCAGTGCATCTTCATCATTCCATGGCAGGAAGGTGATATTGGCATTGTCATTTACCGCAGCCTGTATAGACGCATCATTTGTAGCAGCTACAGCCAGGGACGTCCTGCCGTGAAAAGAGCCGTCAAAGGCTATTACCTTCTTGCGTCCATTGTGAAATGATGCCAGTTTCAGCGCGTTCTCATTTGCTTCAGCACCTGAGTTGCAAAGGAAAAGGTGATAATCATCGTAGCCGCTCAGCGCTCCCATTTTGTTGGCCAGCTCTTGCTGCTGTGGTATTTTGACAGAGTTAGAATAAAATCCTATCTGGTGAAGCTGCTGCTCCAGCATCTGCACATAGTGAGGATGGCTATGGCCAATAGATATGACCGCATGACCACCATAGAGGTCCATATATTGCTGCCCCTTGTCATCATATAAATAGATACCGTCTCCCCTCACAGGGGTGATATCAAACAGCGGGTACACATCAAACAGCTTCATGATCAGAATGCGGATGCTTTGAGTAAAAGGCCAGTCGTCTCCTCCAGCCCGAAAATGATATTCATATTCTGCACGGCCTGTCCGGATGCGCCTTTGAGCAGATTATCTATGACAGAGGTGATCAGGATCCGTCCCTCATTAGATCCCAGATGGAGCAAACACTTGTTAGTATTTACCACTTGCTTCAGATCGATCTCCCTGCGACTGATGCGCACGAAAGGATGAGCGGCATAGTACTGTTCATATATTGCATAGATGTCATCAATACTACGATCTGACTTTACCAACGCCGCGGTGTGAATGCCGCGGGCGAAGTTGCCGCGCTGTGGTATAAAGATGAGGTCTGATGCCAATGCAGGCTGCAGTGACATGAGCAACTCTGTGATCTCACAGATATGCTGATGAGTAAATGGTTTATATACTGACAGGTTGCTATCGCGCCAGCTGAAGTGGGTAGTCGCTCCCGGTGCCTGCCCCGCGCCTGTACTGCCGGTAGTGGCATTGATGTGTATGTCTCCGTTCAGCAAGTTATTTGCAGCGAGAGGGAGCAGTGCCAGCTCAATACTGGTGGCAAAGCAGCCAGGATTAGCTATACTCCTGGCAGTACTGATCTTGTCTTTATTCAGCTCTGGTAGGCCGTATATAAATCGACGATCGCCGATGACACTATTATCTGCATGACGGAAGTCCTGGCTGAGGTCAATGACAGTAATTTCGCCGGGGATATCATTCTCCTGCAGAAACCGGCGCGCAGCGTCATGGCCACCACATAGGAAAAGCACCTCAACACCAGTGCTAAAATCGGCGGCAAACCTCATATCCGTATCTCCGAGGAGGTCAGTATGAATATCAGACAGCAGCTGCCCGGCGCTGCTCGTACTCTGTACAAATATTATCTCCGCAGCAGGGTGTCCGAGCAATAGGCGGATCAGCTCGCCACCCGTATAGCCCGCGCCACCTATGATGCCAGCCTTAATCTTTTTCATGCGCAGCGTGGAGGTTATTGACCTGATAGTAGATGCCGGTCTGATTGCCAAATATTTTGGTGAATCCTTTTACGTCTTCGCCGCTCCAGGTCTTATTCATCTCACCATAGCTGCCAAACTTTGCAGACATCAGATCGTGAGGTGAAGAAATACCCGTCACCTCAAAGCGATAAGGCATGAGCCTGACAAACACTTCTCCGGAAACGAAGGCCTGTGTAGAGCCAAGAAAAGCCTCTATATCGCGCATCACGGGGTCAAAGTATTGGCCCTCATGGAGCCAGTTGCCATACCAGGCTGCCATTTGATCTTTCCAGTACAGCTGCCATTTGGTCAGGGTATGCTTCTCCAGCAGGTGGTGTGCCTTGATAATGATCACAGGAGCTGCCGCCTCAAAACCCACACGTCCCTTGATGCCGATGATGGTATCGCCTACATGTATATCGCGACCAATGGCATATGGTGCAGCCAGTGCCTGGAGTGCCTGTATCGCATCTACCGGATTCTCATAGGCCGTGTTGTTGACTCCCTTCAGCTCTCCCTTTTCAAAGACAAGCCTGACCTCAGAGTCATCTTGTGCTGAGAGCTGGGTCGGGTATGCGGACTCCGGCAGGCTGCCATGTGAGGTCAGCGTCTCACGGCCTCCGACAGAAGTGCCCCAGATGCCCTTATTGATACTATAGGCCGCCTTCTCAAAGTTCATATCCACCTGGTGCGCCTTCAGGTAATCGATCTCCGCTTCGCGGGATAAGCGCAAGTCGCGGATCGGTGTGATGATCCGGACAGCCGGAGCTATGATCTGAAATACCATATCAAAGCGTACCTGGTCATTGCCAGCGCCGGTACTACCGTGGGCGACAGCCTCTGCACCTATCTCAGCAGCATAGCGCGCTGTAGCGATGGCCTGCACTATACGCTCTGCACTCACTGAGAGCGGGTAGGTGTTATTCTTCAGTACATTGCCAAAGATCAGGTATCGGATCACATCGCGATAGTAGTCATCGCGTGCATCTACAGCCCTGAAGGAACTGACGCCTAACTTCAGTGCATGGGCCTCTATACGGCCGAGCTCCTCATCAGAGAATCCGCCTGTATTGACAGTCAATGCATGTACCTCATAACCGAGCTCCTCCCGGAGATGAATAGCGCAGAAGGTGGTATCCAATCCGCCGCTGAATGCGAGAACAACTTTTTTGATTTGACTCATAGCCTGGTCAGTGATTTGGTGAGAATAAAATAGAAAGGAAGCCTTTCCAGATGGATGGTGTATTGCTTTTGCCTGCTGCCTTGGCAGGCGGAGCCTCCGTTTGCTTTTCCTTTTCTGCCGGATCGTATAACATAGCCGTACAGAGGCAATTTTTACGTTGCTTACTCTGTAGTATATCAAAATTGACACAGCTCCGGCAGCCTTTCCAAAACTCATCATCATCTGTGAGCTCGGAGTAGGTGACAGGCTCATAACCCAGGTCAGAGTTGATCTTCATGACTGCCAGCCCTGTGGTGAGGCCAAACAGCTTGGCATCGGGATAGCGCGTCCGTGATAGTTCAAATATTTTCTTCTTGATCTCGCGTGCCAGTCCACCCTTGCGGTATTGACTGGCCACGATGAGGCCTGAGTTAGCCACATACTTGCCATGGCCCCATGACTCTATATAGCAGAAGCCGGCCCATTCACCATCTGTGGTCATGGCCACTACAGCCTTACCTTCGCGCATTTTTTCGCACACATAACCGGGAGAGCGCTTAGCTATACCCGTACCCCGCGCCCGCGCCGAGACCTCCATCTCGGTGCATATCTGGTCAGCGAAGCGCTCATGCTCGCTACCAGCAATAAGTACTATAAATGACTTATCCATTTTTCCAGTAACCATTTAAAAAATCCACTAAAAACAATATCTCGCCAGAGACACTACATGGGCAAACTACATGCCCACCAAATCGGGGAAAAGGTATAGCCAGGCATCAACGCCTGGGGAAAAACGGAGTAGAGAGGGTGAAGCTAACAGCATGTGCATCTGTAGTAAAAGCAGTACCAGTCAGAGAGAAAGCCCTTTTGCAAAAAGGCTTGCGGCTGACCGTCGTTTTAGCGATATGTACTGCTGCAGAATGCATGCTGTTTTTGAGGGATGCAATGATAGATAATAAGTCAAAATTGCTACGTTAAATTTTCGCTAAAACCTCAAATAGCGGTACAATGACCGATATTTCCGGTGAATAGGCACTCAGCGATGAGTCTATGCTAACGCGCGTTATCCTTCTCCCACTCTCATGGCTGCGGGATCACTACTGCCTTTATACTTATATTCAGTTCATGAAACATATCTTTTTTATAGTGTTGTTGTTGTCTGCCGGCTCCGATATCTGCCAGGACTATCATCCTGTGGCGGTCGCGTCTGCGACAGTCATCAGTGGCGGAGCACGATTTACGGTATTGACCGATGGGCTTATCCGCATAGAGTATTCTCAGGATTCAGCATTTATGGATCAGGCTTCCCTGACCTTTGTAAACAGGCTGCTGCCGGTACCGCGCTATCAGGTGAAGCACCTGGACGGGAAACTGCAAATACAGACCGGCGTGATGCAGGTCAGCTATACGGAGCGGTCCGGACCATTTTCAGAGAAGAATCTGCTCATTAATTATAATGATGGTGAGCGCCAGTTTAGCTGGCATCCGGGGATAGAGGACAAGCTGAACCTAAAAGGCACCACGCGGACGCTGGATGGCGTCACGGGCAAATTTAGCCTGATGGGCATGAAGAAGGTGCATCTGGATGACGGCATACTATCACGCAGCGGCTGGACTTTGGTAGATGATTCTGAGCGACCACTGTTTGATAGCTCAGAGTGGCCATGGGTAGAGGCGCGGAAAAAGGTGGAGCAGGACTGGTATTTTTTTGGCTATGGAGATCATTACAAAAAGGCCCTGTTTGATTTCACGCAGGTAGCGGGAAAGATCTCCCTGCCTCCACAGTATGCTTTCGGGGTATGGTACTCCCGCTACTGGGCATATACAGAGGCAGAGATGAAAGACATCGTAGACGGCTATGCTAAAAATGATATACCCCTCGATGTAATGGTGATAGATATGGACTGGCACCTGACGGATAAATCCAGCCCGGAGATATTCCAGCGCTATGATCCAAAGCCCAATGGATGGACAGGGTTCACATGGGAGAAAAAATACTTTCCCGATCATAAAGAATTTCTCGGATGGCTGCATGAGCATCACCTGCAGAGCTGCCTGAATCTGCACCCGGCTGCCGGCGTACAGGTGCATGAGGCCGCGTACGGTGCTTTTGCCAATGCCATGCATGCTGATACTACGGGGCACAAACCGATCCCTTTTGACATCACTAATAAAACCTTTGCTAAAAACTACTTCGATGTCCTGCTACATCCGTATGAAAAAGAAGGAGTAGACTTCTGGTGGCTGGACTGGCAGCAGTGGGGCAATACCAATATCAAGGGAGTCAACCCCACATTCTATCTCAACTATGTACACTACAGCGATATGCAGAGGCAAGGCAGGCGACCCCTGATCTTCCACCGGTACGGCGGCCCTGGCAATCATCGCTACCAGATAGGCTTCTCGGGCGACTATGTCATAAACTGGAAAGGGCTCGCATATCAGCCAGAGTTTACCGCTACAGCATCTAATGTAGGCTTTGGATTCTGGAGCAATGATATAGGCGGTCACTGGGGCATGAATAAAAAGAATAAACAAAATGCCGAGCTCTACACCCGGTGGATACAGTGGGGTGCTATGAGCCCGATCTTTCGTACGCACGCTACCAATGACAAAGAAATTGAGCGCCGTATGTGGATGTACCCGGCAGCTAATCTGGATGCTATGCGCAATGCGCTTCAGCTGCGCTATGCTCTGCTGCCATACATCTATACGTATGCCCGGGTGGCGTATGACTCCGGTATCTCGCTCATACGCCCCATGTATTATGAAAACGCTAAAACAGATATTGCCTATCACCTGCCCCACCAGTATTACTTTGGCAGTAATATGATCATAGCGCCGATCTATCAGAGCATGAAAGGCAAACAGACCATCCGCCAGAAAATCTGGCTGCCAGCCGGAGAGTGGTACGACTTCAAAACCGGCAAAAAACTGGCCGGAGATCAAATGACAGAAGGCGAGTATGGATTGAATGACATCCCGACCTTCGTAAAGGGCGGCAGCATAATACCTATGCAAACTACCAAGCAGCATATAGCCGGTAGCGTATTAGACACGGTGATCTTGGCGGTCTATCCGGGTAACGAAGCCAGCTTTGATCTCTATGAGGATGATGGCAACACTGAGGGTTATAAAAAGGCCACCTATTCATTTACCCGCTTCAAATATCTGCGGACCGGGGATAGGGCCTCCCTCACAATCACCCCATCGGAAAGTCACTATGATGGTCAGCCCGCCATGCGAAGCTATACCATCAGGATCATGGATAGTGCCGAACCGGAGGGTGTAAGTGGCGACTGGTCTAAAACACCAGAAGGAAATAACTGGCGATATGATGCGCAAAAGAAAGTAATAGAAATATCTGTGCCTCGTGACAAGATCAGGGCACTCATGGTGCCACTATCAGGATTGCATTAGCAATAAAATGCACTTGCTCAGCCATTGAAACTCATCTTCTGTATGACCTGGTGAAACTCATCCTTGCGCTCCCGGGCCAGAGGTACTTGGGTGTCATCCTCCATGAGGATATATCCGCCATCCTGTTTTACGTACTGCTTTATCTTGTTGAGGTTGACCACGTAGCTGCGGTGCGGACGGAAGAAGTGGTTATCAGGATTCAGCGCGCCCTCATACTCTTTGATCTTTTTGCTCACCAAAATAGTCTTGCCGCCAACGAGGTGAAACAAAGTATATGCGCCATCGGCCGCCAGCATCAAAATATCGGAAATATCAACAAATATCAGCCCCTCGCTGACAGATAGCGCTAGCTTGCGGATGCCTGTGTCTTTGAAATTTTCCCGAAGCGCGTCGAGCCGTTCACCTATGGCACCCTGCTTCTTTTTGACCTTGTCTACGGCATTGATCAGCTCTGATATCTGGATAGGTTTGAGCAGAAAGTCAATAGCACTCACCTTGAAAGCCTGTAGTGCATAGTCGCTATGTGCTGTGGTAAAAATGATCTCAAAGTCCACTTGCTTGAAAAAATCAAGCAACTGAAAACCCGTATAGCCCGGCATCTCTACATCCAGGAATAGTACATCCGGATTGTGCTGATTGATAGCAATAACCCCTGACGGTACATCCTCTGCTATAGCTACGATGTCTACATCCGGGCAGTACTCCCTCAGCAGCGTCTCCATCATCCGGCGCGCCTTGGCTTCATCATCTATTATTATTGCTTTGATCATTGGGCTGTTCCTAAATATACGGTGCATTTGGTATACAAACTACTGGTCACTCCAGATCTACAGGGATATAAATATCGACAAGCGTGCCTTCGGGCAGATCGTCATACCTGACGCCCAGTTTTTCTGCACGACTTTGATTAAGGAGCTCCAGTCGTTTTGCATTAGCAGAGGTAGAAAATGATTCGTGCAGCCCTTTGCGGGTCTTATTTATCTCAGCCGCCGCGGCGCGTCCTATTCCATTGTCCGCGATGGTGCATGTGAGCAGCTGGTCCTCCTCGCTCCATCGAAATTTTATGGTAACCCGTTTCACCCCTTTCTTATGCAAAAGCCCATGGCGGATCGAATTTTCTACATAGGGCTGGATAAGCATGGGTGGGATCATTATATAATCTGCTGCATCCTCGTCATTGACACTGACTGAGAATTCAAAATTATCCTCAAAGCGCAGCCCCTCCAGCTCGAGATATTTCTGCAGCATACTGATCTCATCGCTCAGAGGTATCTCCCTGCGGGTGCTCGCTCGCAATATGTCACGTGTCAGCTGGCTAAACTTACCTAAGTGCTCATTTGCCATGCGCTTATCACCCGCAAAGAACATCTCCTGAATAGAGTTGAGCGCATTAAAAATAAAATGAGGATTCATCTGCGCGCGAATGGCCTTTAGCTCGCTTTCGCGCTGCTCCAGTTCTGTCTGCTGCTGCCGTATCTTCAGCTCGCGGAGTTCTGATTCTTTCTTTTCGGTCTCATAGCGCTTATTGAGCAGTGTCACCTGCCGCACCCGCTCTCCGTCCAGCAGGCCCGCGTCTATCTCCACTTTTTTCTGAAGTGTCTGATATGCCTCTTGGTACATACCCAGGTGCTGATAGCACTGATGAAGCAGATCCAGTGTGGCTATGAGATCTGCGGGTGGGAGTTCATCACCCCGCGTGGCCAGAGATTTATTGAGAGAATCAATAGCCACCTGATGGTCACCCAGCAAGTAACAGATATGGCCCAGCTGAAATTCTGCACTCCCCAATTCCCGCTGATTGTTGTCCCGTATAGCTTCTTCTACAGCCTGCTTTGCAAATGCAAGAGCTTCCTCCGTCATACCCGCCAGAAAATAGGTCTCAGCATCCCGCAGCTGCAAGAGCTTTTTCCGTTCAGCATTGACAGGTGCATGATGTAGCGCCACCTCGCGCTGAAAATATTGTTGTGCAAGCGCTGCCTGCCCCTTTTTCAGATATAACTGCCCAAGCCTCTTTGCAGATCCCGCGAGTGAGGTCTGTTCATTGTTTTCATCTTTGATGCGGAGTACCTCCAGGCCGTATTCTATGGCCTTGTCGTCATCACCGCTTTTGAGGGCGATCTTCTGTAGCATGACCAGGTGATGCGTCTGATCTACAGCGCGGCCATGTCCTTTTACGAGCTCCAGGCCCTTCAGGCTGAGTTCTGCCGCGGCCTGAAGGTCTACATTGTATAGGTATAGCGCTGCATTTCTGTAGCCCTCATCCTTTGCCATGGTATCAGGCAGCTTTTTGTAATCCTCGATACATTGCATCAGTATCTCTCCTGCTTCCGCTGTCCTGTTTTGGCGCAGCCTATGCCATCCGATCTTTTGTAGTGCTGCCAGGCGGCCTTCCTCATTACCGACCTCTACGGCTACCTCTTGAGCTTTTTGCAAATGAATGATGGCCCGCTCGGAGTCAGCCGCGGTGACGCCTGACTCCAGTATGGCCCGGACGGTATAGTTATCCATCACTTCCTTGCGCAGATCCTCTGCTTCACAAAGGGCAAGTGCCTGATCTGCATAGCCGAAGGCGACGGCCTTATCAATAAACTTGTGCGCAAGAGCCAGATAGTGATAGACATCTACTTTCTCCGTACCACTGGTACGGTCCAGCTCCTCAAGAAGCTCGGGAATAGGCGTGCCCCACATAGCCATAAGTGATCAGTGATTTGAGTGTCAGCAAGTTTATTCAAAAAAAGCGTAATAGCGGTGATTTCCGGGCTGCTATTCATGAAGCCAAACCTACCATTCATGAATCCGGCAAAATCTCTCTCCTATAGTAGGGGACTTTTGCGGCAGACAAAATTCAAACAAGATGAAAAAAGTAAACCACCATCTGACGCAAATCAAAAGATATCTTTTGTTTTTCGCACTACTCTGTGCGTTTGTTTTAAATAACCAGAAACTACAGGCGCAAACGCCACTATGGGGCTCGGCCCTGGGAGGAACGCGCGATGACCAGTGCTACGCGATCGCTACAGATGCAGCAGGCAATGTGTACTCGACGGGCACCTTCACACCCGTCTCTACCGATTTCGATCCGGGTGCGGGCACTCTGGCCATAGCAGGCTATGGCAATACGGATGTGTACATATATAAGTCTGACCCCAATGGCAATGTGGTATGGGCCAAAGGTGTAGGTGGGGCCGGTGCTGACGCGGGATATAGTATCGCTGTAGATGCATCAGGCAATGTATTTGTCAGTGGCTCATTCACAGGAACCGCAGACTTCGATCCGAGCGCCGCGACCAGCAACCTGGTCTCAGCCGGCGGATTAGATGCGTTCATTTTAAAGCTGGACGCCTCAGGCAATTTCTTGTGGGCAAAAAATATAGGCAGCACAGGAACCGATGAAGCAAGAGGCCTGACTACGGATGCGAGTGGCAATATATACTACACGGGGTATTTTAATGGTACAGTAGATTTTGATTTCGGTGCCGGTACTACAAGCCTTACCGCATCCTCTTCCGATCCATTTGTATCCAAGATAAACAGCAATGGTACATTTGCATGGGCTGTGAGCGCTACCGGCCTCGGCAACGTAGATCAAGGTCGCGGCATCAGGGTAGATGCCAGTGGCAATGTGATAGTGGGCGGTATCTACAATAGCCAGATGGATATGGATCCTACAGCAGGAGTATCCAATATTACTCCTACAGGGACGGGCTATTTTATGTTTCTCTGGAAACTAAATAGTACAGGTGGTCTGGTATGGGCCACCAGCATGGGCGCCTCATCCACCTCAAACTCTGAATTGCGATCTATCGATATTGACGCCACGGGCAATATTTATTCAGCCGGATATTTCTCGGGCACTGTAGACTTTGACCCGGGTGCAGGCACTGCAAACCTGGGGGCTACTGCTTCGTCCAATGGATTTATCCAAAAGGTGGACGCCTCTGGTACATATCAGTGGGCAGGTCAGTTTAGCACAAACAATGTGTCGGGTTGCTTCGGCGTAGATGTAGATGCGGCTGGCAATGTGCTGGTATGTGGCAATCATAAAGGAAAGACCGACCTCATCATTGGCGCCGATACGTTCTATGTATTTGACATCGGCTCCGGTGGCAACTGTGCCTTTTATGCTAAAATGACTCCGACAGGCAGCTTCATCACAGGAGGTGCGCTCAACGAGTCTTATGCAGGCAGTAGTTTGCAAGGTGGCTATTCCACAGCTATAGCCGGCAGCCTGAATGGTAGCATAGTGACCGGTGGAATATTCCAGTACCTGCTGGATATAGATCCTACCTCGGTCTATAATCAGATATCAAATCCTGACCCGTCCTATTCCCATATCTTTATCGTCAAGATCGACTCCTGCTTCACGCCGGAGTTTAACCTCTCTCCTGCACGTGTGTATGGCTGCAGTACAGTGCCGGTCACTGCGACCCTTAGCGGCAGCGTAGTTAATAACAGCTACCAACTTTACAAAAATGGTGTAGCCTTCGGCAGCCCTGTGGCTGGTACGGGCAATGCTATGACTTTTACTATATCTACTTTCAATGACAATGACTCCCTCACCATAATAGCTACCCGCGGCGCATGCTCAAAGGTAATGCCCGGCAAAACATATATCACGTCTGGCACTCTGGATATGGAGTCCGGTCTGATCCGTCACTATCGCCTGGATAATAATTATCTGGATGAATTGGGTGGCGCCTCGGCATCATCTACAGCCGGTGTTTTCGTAGCAGATCGTTTTGGTAATGCTACTGCGGCGAAAAATGTCGCCGCTGCCAATCAAGGCATCAATGTACCAACTTTCTCGCTGGATACATCCACGATTATATTCTGGATGCAGCCTACGTATGTAGCTGCCGGCGGTGATGCGATGCTGCTCTATGCCAACTACACTAATGCCAACATCTATCACCTTCGCATGCTCAACAATACACTTGTAATAGGAAATGGTAGTGTAGTGGGAAACAGCGGTGCCGTATTGACTGCAAATACATGGTACCAGGTGATATATGCAAAGCAGGGGCCTAATGTAAAGGTCTATCTCAATGGCAACCTGGTGATCAATTGTACAAATGCGCCTCTTTTCTCAGCACAACCAGTGATCTCCCTGGGCACAGGCCAGACGTCTTTCCTATCAGGGCCTATGGATGATATCCGCTTCTACAATTATGCATTCACTGATGCTCAGGCTACACTGGCGGCCGGGGTGCCGAATATACTGGTACCGGTACGCAATGTCACGGCCTGTCTTGGCTCTCCGATCACTATCAGGGATTCCATCCAGGGTGGTAGCGGATTTACTTATCAGTGGAAGCAGAACAGCCTCGGCCTTTCTGGTGCCACCGCTACATCTTATACTATTCCATCGCTCAGCTTTGCTGATACAGGTAGCTATAGGATGCAGGTCTCAAAAGGCTGCCTGAATACAGTGTCTCAATCTACTACTGTAGGTGTAGCCGCCTCACAGATCACAGTATCTAATCTGGCGGCCTGGTATAAATTTGACAATAACGCTGCCGATAACAGTGGCAATAGTAACCATGGTACTAACAATGGTGCTACTGCTACAAGCAATAGATTTGGCGTAGCTAATGCCGCTTATGATTTCAATTCTGCGGCCAATAACACTGTCACAGTACCATCTACACTCATAGGCAATGGCCAGCGCAAGAGCGTCTCCATGTGGTTTAAGCACCGTGCTCAGTCTACTCCCGGCCCACTCCTCACCTATCAGATAGCCTCTCCCGGCGCGTGGAATTCCATAGCGTATATAGGCACTGATAATATCCTGCGCGGCTGGCTCTACCAGGGAGGTACATCACCATGGAGTAGTGGTATCACTATAGACACAAACTGGCACCACCTCGTAGTTTCTGTCAGTACAAATCGCCAGACCATTTATCTGGACGGGGTATCTGTAGCTACTTTGACCGGCACACCTAATCCAGGTACATCAAACATCCTGCGTATAGGGGGTGGCTATGTAGGCGCTATGGCCGGCGTACCTACTACGGGTACGTACTATTTCAATGGTAAGATAGATGAGGTTCGCTTCTATGGCGACTCGCTGACGACTAGTGATGTCAACCAGCTATACACTAAAGAAATGGGCTTCACTTCCCAGCCTGTTTCGCAGACAGTCTGCCCGGCTGCTACAGTCACATTTACCGTGACGGCACTCGGCAGCGTCAGCTATCAGTGGCAAAAGAATGGAATCAATATATCCGGCGCCAACACAGCCTCATACACAAGGGCCAACGTGCAATATGCAGATACAGGAAACTATACCTGCATCATTACCAATGGCTGCTCAGGCCAGACACTCACCTCTAATGTGGCCACACTGGGCATCGGTGTTGGACTGACCATCACGAGCCAGCCGCAGGCCAGTGCTGTGTGTGCGGGGGCTAACGCAACATTTACCTTTGCCGTAAGCAGTGGCTCATACACCTATCAGTGGCGTAGAAATGGAATCGCGCTCAGCAATGGCACGAAGTACGCTGGCGTGACCACTACTACGCTATCTGTGAGCAGCGTGGCTGCAGCAGATACAGGCAGCTATGACTGCGTGATCACTACGAGCTGTGGCAACACAAATACCAATACTGCCTCTCTTTCACTATTGTCGCCTCCGGCTATCACCAGTCAGCCGGTATCGGTATCGTACTGCGGTACGGGTGGCACGGTCAATCTATCTGTAGGTGCTACCGGAGCCGGCCTGACCTATCAGTGGCAGCTCAATACCAATAACCTCTCCAATGGCTTCCAATATTCTGGAGTCACCACCGCTACGCTCGGCGTAGTAGTATCCAGCGGGGTGCAAAACTACCGTGTCATAGTATCGGGCACTTGCGGTACACCAGTCACCTCTGCATACGCGTCTGTGACATCTGTCATTACTCCTAGCGTGATCACTCCTCCTGCCAGCACCTCTGTGTGCAGCGGAGCTACTGTACTGATGACCGTGCAGGCAGCAGGCGGTGGCCTCAGCTATCAGTGGAAGAAAGGAACCGCAATCCTCTCCGGAGCGACAGATGACACGCTCACACTCAGCAATGTCGGCGTGTCAGATGCCGGACAATACCAGGTGATCGTTTCTAACCTCTGCGGAAACTACACATCTGCTCCGGGTACTCTGACTGTGACTCAAACTACCGCTATCACCACCGAGCCACAGCCCCTGACGCTGTGTACCGGCGATACGATCAGGCTATCTCTGGTAGCCGCAGGTACTGGCCTGACCTACAGGTGGTATCTCGGTGCAGGCCAGCTCTCTGCCAATGGACCTAACTACTCAAATAGTCCAGCTGTGCCGGCACTGAGCGGGCAGTATAGGGCTATAGTGACGGGATCATGCGGTGCAGATACGTCTCAGACTGTCACAGTGACAGTAAACCCGGCTTCTACCATCACTACGGATCCGGTTTCGCAGAGTGCATGTACCGGCTCATCTGTCACTTTCACTACTGCAGCTACCGGTACTAATATCGCCTACCAGTGGCGTAAGAATGGGGTCAACATCCCATCTGCCAGCACGTCCAGCTACACTATAGCGACTGTGACCGGTGCAGATGCCGGCAGCTATGATGTACTAGTAGGTGGTAGCTGTGGTACAGATACATCTGCCGTAGCCAGCCTCACTATCGTTTCATCAGCATCTATATCACAGCAGCCTGTCAGCGCAGTGGCATGTGCAGGTGGCACCATCACTCTGTCAGTGACAGGTACCGGTGGCAATAATACTACCTACCAGTGGAAGCGCGGTACTACTAACGTAGGTACAGGCGCCACACTGACACTCACAAACGTGACCACGGCCAATGCAGGATCATATACTGTAGTGGTAGCAGGCAGCTGTGGCAGCATCACGTCCAATGCGGCTACTGTGACTATAAATAGTCCTAGTGCGGGTACTATCAGCCGCACCATCTGTGCAGGTAGCTCTTATGCCTTCAATGGGGTGACACTCGTGCAAAGTGGTGTATACAAAGATACCCTGCAGAATGCAACGGGCTGTGACTCTATCCTGACTCTCAACCTGACCGTTTCTTCGCCACTCCAAGGTGCTATATCCCGTACCATCTGTGCAGGTAGCTCATACTCCTTTAATAGTATGACTCTGACACAGAGTGGAGCCTACAGAGATACTCTCCAGAATGCGAATGGTTGTGACTCTATCCTGACTCTCAATCTGACCGTGTCTTCGCCACTCCAAGGCTCTATAGCGCGCACTATCTGTGCAGGTACCTCTTACACCTTTAATGGTATGACGCTGACGCAGAGTGGTGCCTATAGGGATACATTGCAAAACGCCAATGGCTGCGATTCTATCCTGACTCTCAACCTGATCGTGTCTGCGCCACTGCAAGGCTCTATAGCTCGCACTATCTGCGCTGGCACCTCTTATACCTTTAATGGGATCACTCTGACTCAGAGTGGTGCCTACAGAGATACACTCCAGAATGCGAATGGTTGTGATTCTATCCTTACGCTAAACCTGACTGTTTCGCCGGTACTGCAAGGTTCAATCACTCGCACAGTTTGCGCTGGAGGCTCTTATGCCTTTAACGGAATGACGCTCACGCAAAGTGGCACATACAGAGACACCCTGCAAAATGCAACGGGCTGTGATTCTATACTTATACTAAGCCTGACTGTCCTGCCACAACTCAGCTCACAACAAAGTACTGTGATATGCAATGGTTCAAGCGTTACATTCAATGGTCAAACTATCACTGCAGCGGGTCAATACCGCGACACGTTGAGTTCTGCCCAAGGATGCGACAGTATCATCATCCTATCAGTAGCGGTGGCGCAACCGACAGCTGCGACCATTACGTTGTCAGCCTGCGGTAGCTTCACCTTTGCTGGTCAAAGTATCACCACCAGCGGCACCTACAGCGATACTATTACTAACGTGGCAGGGTGTGACTCAGTCATCACCCTCCAGCTGACCATCCATCAGGCATCTGCGAGCACCATCCATGATACTATCTGCTATGACGCGAGCTATACATTCGGATCTCAGACACTCACCAGCACCGGATCTTACTCACGTACGATACCAAATTCAGAAGGCTGCGACTCTGTGATCGCACTGGAGCTCTACGTACGTCAGCCGCTGAATATCAGTATCTCTCAGTCAGGCAATCTGCTGAGCGCTACCCTGGGTTTTAGCAGCTATCAGTGGCTGCTCAGCGGTAGCACGATCTCAGGAGCATCAGCGAGCGACTATACTGCCACACAAAACGGAGACTACTCAGTGCAGGTGAGTGATTCCTATGGCTGCCATGCTACTTCCGCTGCTGTCACTGTGACCGGAGTTGGCATACACGACATGGCCAGCAAAATGAATGTCTTGCTGGCGCCTAACCCGACTTCACAGTTTCTGACCATCACACTGGAAGACAATCACCAGGCTGGCCCGGTATCAGTAGAGATCACTGATCTGCAAGGAAAGGTGCATCATACTACCACGATGGCTACACAGATTACCATCGATGTCAGCGGCCTGGCATCAGGCATCTACACGCTGCGCCTCCATGCAGTAGATGGCATTATGACCAAACGCTTTACCAAGCTGTGATCTTAAATGTTTGAGTTTTGTTGCGGCCCTGCTTCTCACCGAAGTGGGGCCGTTTTTCGTTCACGTCCTATTTGTTGAGTTTTTTTGGAGTTGATGCTGTTCGCTTTATTCCCGGATATAGTTAATTTTAACAAAACCTTTTTCGATGCTCAGAACTGTATTAAAATCTGCCATCACCATATGCGGTATCAGCCTGATACTGGCCGTGGTCCCCGGCTGCAAGAAAAATAGTCCTGCCCCATCTCTGGCAGGTACCTGGAAAAATATCGATACCGTATCATCACCGGGATTTAAGTACCTCGTGCTGAAGAATGACCAGACGGCATATAAGCTTGGTACATTGATATACAATCTACACATAAAAGAAGGGGTAGCCTATGTGGTGGAAAAGGATGAGATCACCCTTCCCCTCTCAGGCATGGGTGCCACAGTATATAGCTACCGCGTATCAGGTGATACCCTGTACATGACCAGCCCTGGCAGTACCTGGAGGTTTAAAAAAGATGCAGACCAGGATCCTGCAATTTGGGTCAGGGATATATCCATCAGCAGCTTTAGCTCAGCGGGAAATGGATTTTGGTTAGGCCCGTTGGATTATAATGGCAGTAGCTATGTGATCAGCAGTGTTTATACTAAAAAATTATATTCAGTCAACGCGACCAACACACTGCAAGTCGACTCTACTACTGCAATGGCTGGTACCGTCACCGGCCTGGCTAGCAGCGCATCCGGCACATGGATATCTACTCCATCTGTAGACATGAAACTCAGAAATATAGACCTGCCTACATCTGCTGTCACCGCCCTGTCCAGCGCAGCCCCAGCTGGTGTGGTATCGATGGCAAAACATGGCAGCAAGATACTGGTATTGACAAATACCGGTACTTTTTACGATTATGATCCTGTGACTGATAATTTTACATCCCTTGCCTCCTTGCCTGAGTTCTTCTCGGGGTCCATTCCTACCGGATATATCGATATAGAGGTCAAAGATGATAAGGTGTATTTCCTATACTTCACCTATCTGATGGAGCTCGATCTCACTACAGGCCAGTTTACCAAAACTTATAATCTGCAGACAAATAGTACCGGCTTATCTCTGAATGGCTCCTATCTGGGCCTCTGTTATGATGGTACTTCCTTTGTCTCAGAGAGAGTGACTCAGGGTTCCTCTTCGTATGACATTCATATTGATATTGCAAAATTTAACCTCCCTTAAACATGAAGCGTTCCATTATTAATAAGAGCCTGCTGGCATTTATCTTGCTGGCAGTCGTATTCTCCGGATGCAAAAAAGGAAATACTACATCTAACCAGCTGGTGGGATCGTGGCGTATGGTCAATGCTCCTTATAGCTCAGGCTATGTGATCATCGGCTCCGATATGACCCTCACGACCATGACAACAACCTCGACAGGAGCGCACGAATACTCAAAAAAAGCCTATCAGATCGAGTCCAATACGGTTTTGGTCAGCAACACTCTTTTCCAGTATAGTAAGTCCGGAGACACTCTAAAACTGCTGCAGGATGTAGACAATCCGAATAGCTCTGACAATTTCATACTGGTGCCAGATGCATCTTCTACTACACTAGATACCTGGATGCCATTGGCAGTATATGGTACCAGCGTGCCATGGCCGGATCTGCAGATGGACGCACTGACTACTATTGGCAGCACCATTTGGACGAGCTACTCCTATGGAGGACTGAAAGCATATAACTCCAGCACCGCCACATACGTGGGCGGCTTCAATCTGGCCAACAGCGCCAGTGGTATCGAAGCCGTAGGTAGCGATCTCTGGGCTTATGATCAGACACAAAGAAAGCTTGTAAAAGTAGATCCAGCCACTCATGTAGTCACCTTCACCTCCCCTGCTGTGCCCCATGGCAATGGTGATGTAACTCAGCTGGCCTATGATGGGGTAAACAATATCTATTGTATCAGTAGCTATAGACTGGATGTTTATAATATTGGCACCAATTCCTTCAATTCCTATCAAATGCCGGACAATTATGATGACCTTGCATTTGCAGATGGCTATCTTTTTGCGGTCAGGAATTCCACCGTTTTAAAAATAGATCCGGCAACCCTGAAAGTCGTAAAAACCTATCGACTCAAGGATGGCATGGGCTCAGATGTCATAGCATCAGCAGGTGGCAGTGACTTCTGGATATATGTCTCCGACGGGCTGCAAGTGCCAGGCGCCTTTCAGAAAATCACCCTTAACTAATCAGACAGCATAAATCACCATAAATATGCACCAGCAAAAGATTTTACTAAGCATAATAGTAATAGGATTAATAGCTATACTGTCCGGCTCCTGCAAGAAAGAAAACACCGCTACAAAATCCCTCACAGGAAGTTGGGTCAAGGCAGGAGCTACCGAAGAGTTTTATATAGCTACATCGGACAATAAGTGGTATGCCGCTTCAAAGGATTACGATGGCTATAAGATCATAAGTGCCTATAATTATGAGTACACCGGTACACAACTCAAACTACAAGGAGTTTCAAATCTGTTTCTGTATAATACCCGGTATAGTGGAGACACTTTGATCCTCAACGATGGAAACTCAGATTATCTGAAGCTGCTACCGAGCAATACTGCTCCGAAGTCAGTCGCTCAGTGGGTTCATATACCTACCGTTGTTGCTTCTTTTGCAGATACGGCTGGTGTTTCTGCGATCAGCTATTATGGCGGTCACATATACGCGCTGAAGACTTACCCTGGCAGTTCGTCTTATACCAAACTGTTTGAATTTGATCCTGCACAGCAACGGATAGTACATGAAGTAGTCACAGATCAGGAATACGACGGGCTTGACTTTCTCAATGGAACACTATGGGCATCTAATGCAAACCAGCTATATCACCTCAATACAACCACAGGTATAAACTCATATAGCTCTCCATTCAATCCGTCTACGAACGTTACTTCGCTGGCTGCAAAGTCAGACGGCATATACGCTCAGAGTTACGGCAATCTTCAGGTTTTTGACCCTGTAGCTTTAACATGGAGTTCCTATCCTCATTCACTTAGCAACGATGTAGAGGATATAGCTTATGCAAACGGCTACATGTTTTTCGGTCACACCGGTCTGCTATACCGCGTCCATCCATACTATCTCATACCCGGGGACGCGTGGTATCTGGAAGGTTATAATATCAACTGTGTCGCATATGATGGGACCTATTACTGGGTAGGAGCCAAAAGTCTGAGTTCTCAGAAGTATGAGATAATGAAGTTGCAGCTGGACTAAACCAGTCGTCCTTTTAGCCTGCCCAGTTTTCTCTATCCAGGCTACGGTATTGTATAGCCTCAGCTATATGCTCAGTTTTGATGTCGGGGCTATCTGCCAGATCTGCTACAGTCCGCGCCACTTTCAGGATACGATTGTAAGCGCGGGCAGATAGTTGCAACTTTTGCATAGCACGGTCCAGGAGGTTTCTGGCGGCATCAGTGATCAGGCAGACCTCCTCCACCTGTTTGGCTTCCATCTGCGCATTGGCATACATCCCTTCTTTATCCTTAAACCGCTCCTCCTGTATCTGTCGCGCACGTATGACACGCTCACGGATCGTATCGCTAGGCTCAGCCCGCTGCTGGCTGCTCAGTTCTTTGAAAGCTACGGGAGTCACCTCTACATGCAGATCGATACGATCCAGCAGAGGGCCTGATATTTTGTTCAGATATTTCTGCACTACACCTGGTGCACATACGCATTCCTTATCAGGATGGTTGTAGAAACCACATGGACAAGGGTTCATAGATGCTATCAGCATAAAGCTGGCAGGATATGTCACGGAGCTTTTTGCCCGGCTGATAGTGACCCGCCGCTCCTCCATGGGCTGCCTCATTACCTCCAGTACAGTGCGCTTAAACTCCGGCAACTCATCCAGAAACAGTACACCATTGTGCGCCAGTGATATCTCTCCCGGTTGCGGGTTGGCTCCGCCACCGACCAGGGCTACATCGGAAATAGTATGATGCGGCGAACGAAAAGGCCGCTGGTAAATAAGCGTAGCATTACGAGGTAGCTTGCCGGACACCGAGTGTATCTTGGTCGTCTCCAGAGACTCCGGCAGTGTCAGTGGCGGGAGAATGGTAGGAAGCCGCTTGGCCAGCATCGTCTTGCCGGCACCAGGTGGACCTATCAATATGACATTGTGCCCCCCGGCTGCCGCTATCTCCATAGCCCGCTTAATATTTTCCTGCCCTTTCACATCCGAAAAATCGAGCTCAGAGTGTAGCACATTATCCATAAACTCTGCACGGGTGTCCACGACGGTCGGTTCTATCACCTTATCACCGTTCAGAAAATCTATCACCTCCGTGAGTGTCTCGGCACCGTACACTTCCAGATTGTTTACTATGGCAGCCTCCCGCGCATTTTGCTTGGGCAGGATGATCCCCTTAAATTTTTCCTTGCGCGCCTGTATGGCGATAGGTAGAGCGCCTTTGATGGGTTGCAGCGTGCCATCCAGAGAGACCTCACCCATGATGATATAGTCTCCTACTTTCTCCGGATCTTGTATCTGCTCAGAGCCAGCCAGTACACCTACTGCTATAGTGAGATCGTAAGATGACCCCTCCTTGCGTATGTCTGCCGGAGACATATTCACCACTATCTTGCGACGCGGCCAGTGGTAGTTGAGATGTTTGATGGCTGTTTCTATCCGAAACTGGCTTTCCTTCACAGCACTATCAGGCAGGCCTACCAGAAAATAATCCTTGCCATTTTCTACACTTGTCTCTACTGTGATCGTCACAGCATCTACCCCATAAACTGCACCCCCAAATGTCTTGACCAGCATATACCTAGAATAAGTGCTGAAAATAATCATTCATTGGTATTCATCCATACCTAGAAATGGTGATGGTAAGTATTAATCAATCTAATTTTTGTAGAATACAAATAGCAAACCGCTTATATGTGTTAGTCTTTTCTTAAATTTAAGAAATAGCAAAAGGGAAGTACCTTAAATTTTGAAAAGAGTAACAGACTTCTTTAGCATATTCATTCCTGCACATCTTCTGATAGATGCAGAGCAAGCCCGTGCCCATCGCTTCTTTGTAGCCTCCTGCTTTATTACGGCTCTTTTCGCTGCAGCTTACTTTTTTATGAGCTTATATATCAAGGGGCCGCTATTTGCCGATGCGATGGTCGTTTCCTTTATAGTGTTCTCTTCTTTACCAGTTTTACTACGCAAGGGGGTTTCATTACATATACTTGACAATGTTTACATACTTGATATCTCCCTGGTGGTGATCCTACTGATCTATCTGGGAGGAGGTATACGGATATCTAATCTGGCCCCCTGGCCCATGGTCATACCCAGTTTTGCGATACTATTACAGGGGCATAAACGTGCGCTGAAATGGCTGTTTATCTCTATAGCCATTGTTGTTTTCTTTTCCTACTTCACATTTCAGGGCATCTCCTTTCCTGTAAGGTATGACATGACTAAAGATCCATTTTTTAATATGCTCTCACTCTTAGGTCTAATACTGATAGTGACATCTATTTTTTATACATCCGAGAAACAACGCCTACGTGCTCAGCACGATCTGGAACAGCAGAATATCAAGCTGGAGATAATGAATAGTGATAAGGATAATTTTCTTCGGATCGTATCTCATGACATCAAAAGTCCCGCCCTTATCATAACAGAATTTGCTAAATACGTAAATGATCCCGATCTGACCCCTGAAGAACAAAAGGAGTATATCGGGCATATATCATCTTCCGGTGAGCGGATGCTTGAGCTAATAAGAAATCTCCTAGATATCAATGTGATAGAATCCGGACGCCTCAATCTTGTAAAAAAGGATTTTTCACTCAGTAAACTTGTAAGAGATTATCGTGAACAAGTCTCACTTCTTGCCACCAACAATAACATCAACCTTGATATTCATCTGCCGGAGCAGGATATCTCTGTCCAGTCTGATATGGCTCGCGTAGAGCAAATGATAGACAACTATGTATCTAACGCTATCAAATACTGCCCTGATGGAACTGTCGTAAATATTTATGTGCGCAATACACAAGAATACGTCGAGATAAGCGTAGAGGATAATGGACCCGGAATAGCCGCAGACGAAATAGCCACCTTGTTTCTACCATTTCGAACAGCCTCATCAGTACCGCGCAGTGGTATGCACTCTTCCGGCCTGGGTCTGGCCATTGTCAAAAAAATAGCTGATGTTTTACAAGTATCTGTAGGTGTCACCTCGCTTCCTGGCACCGGATCGGCATTTTATATTCGCTTTCCTAAACATACATTACCACAGTAGCTATATTTAAAAAAAAACATCCGATGAGATATCTGACAGCAATCCTGTTCCTGATAGTGTCTGCCCCGCTCTGTGCACAGATCAAAGTGATGACCTATAATATCCGCAACTCTAATGCAGCAGATGGAGTAAACCGCTGGGAAAAACGCCGCGACACATGGATCGCCCTTGTACGGAAAGTAGATCCCGATATCCTCGGCACCCAGGAAGTCCTGCTAGATCAGTTGAATTATATTAAGAAGACCATGACGGACTACGCTGAATACGGAGTAGGAAGAAATGATGGAAAAAAGAAAGGAGAGTACAGCGCCATATTCTACAAAAAGTCAAAATATGACCTCGTGAAAGGCGGCAACTTCTGGCTAAGCGAAACACCTGACAAGCCAGGCAGCAAAAGCTGGGATGCTGCTATCACACGCATATGCAGCTGGGTACAACTAAAAGATAAAAGTACGGGCAAAACCTTTTTTGTCTTCAATACGCACTTCGATCATAAGGGTAAGGAAGCGCGCAGAAACAGCGCACGCCTGATCCGCCAGTATATAGATTCACTGGCCGGTACGGATCCGGTGATCGTGACGGGAGACTTTAATCTGGAGCCAAGCGATGCAGGCTATACCACTATGACACAAAAGGAAGGTTATCGCGTAGGGTTAAATGATACATGGATGGAAGGTGCTCTTGACTATACTGATTGCGGCTTTGAGGTCAGCAATAAGAAATGCAGCAGGATAGACTATATTTTTGCCAGTCCGCAGTACAGTAGAAATAGCTATACAGTACATACTGACAATAATGGTACTTACTATCCCAGCGACCACCTGACGGTCAGTGTCGTACTCACGTTGCCATAGTGAGATATTTTCACCTGCCGGCTGTGTGCTCAGGGCTTTGGCCTATATTTGCGAGAGGATAAAATAACAGGGATGGAAACCGAGGCACTAAAGGCACAGGTAGATAAACTAAATGAAGAGCTCACCAGGCTCCGTGATCAGATAGACATAGAGCATATGCCGGGCCGCCTGGCACATCTGCGCGATGAACTGGCTAATGCAGTGACCCATGGCATCGGTGCCGTTTTCTTTATCGTTTCCGTCCCTATACTAGTAGCCTATGCCATGCAGCATAGTACTATAGAATATGCTTTCACTGCTGCTATTTTCGGCTTTACTCTGATAGCTGCATATCTGTCCTCTACATTATATCATAGCATACACCATACGGAGACGAAGAGGGTCATGCGCATCCTGGATCACTCCAGTATATTTCTGCTGATAGGTGGCAGCTACACACCTGTCGTTTACCATTATATGCCACATGACTTTTCGATTCCATTTCTGGCCGCTATGTGGGGAGTAGTGGCCCTGGGGTGCATCTTCAAGATCTTCTATACGGGGCGTTTCAGATTGGCATCTACCTTGATCTATGTGGTGCTGGGATTTATGGTTTTATTCATTCTGAAGCCGCTATCTGTAGCAATGAATACTACCGCGCTCATGCTGATGGTGGCAGGAGGACTGTCATATGCAGTAGGTGTGCCATTTTATATCCTGAGAAGGCTAAAGTACAATCATGCCATTTGGCACGTTTTTGTGTTTAGTGGAAGTCTGCTACACTATGGGATGGTCCTGAGCGGTACCAGCAAATGATCAAGCCCAAACCTGTGTGCCCTCACTGCAGTTAGTACAGATATCTATCTCTGCCCGCCCCTTCAGTATACGGCTGCGAAATGAGCGATAGAGGTCGCTCTGCCATATCTCGCGAAATGACTTCGTATTCAGATCCCCCAGTTGGTACTGCGCATCTTTGTCAAAGCAACACGGTACGATCCTGCCATCCCATGTGATCACGCAAGAGTGCCAGAGTTTCCAGCAGTGATTCAGGAGTTCATTTTTGATGCGGTAGGTGCCATCTTCTCCTTGAGTATACCTGGAGTATTGATCGATAGTCGGTATCAGGTCATTACCATGCTTATAGTCATACACCTGTGCTGTTTTTAGTTTGACCTCATCTACGCCGATCTCTTTAGCCAGTCTTTTTACATCTTCTATCTGATGCTCGTTTGGCCGCACTACCAGGTATTGGAAGATAATATAGGGAGTTTGTGATCCGGCCTCTTCACGAGCCTTGACCAGGTTTTTGGTGCCTTCTATTACCTTGGCCAGTGTGCCGCCTACACGGTACTGCTCATAGGTCTCCTGTGTCGTACCATCTATGGATATTAGTATCCTGTCCAGTCCTGATGCTACTGTTTCCCTGGCCTTGCGTTCAGTAAGAAAATGGGCATTGGTAGAGGTCACCGTGTACACTTTCCGGTCAGCAGCATAGCGTACCAGATCGAGAAACTGCGGATGCAGATATGGCTCACCCTGAAAGTAGAAGTACAAGTACAGCAGCTTATCTCCTATCTCATCTACCATACGGCGGTAAAATTCATACTCCATGTTTCCCGTAGGCCGCGTGAAACTCTTCAGACCACTCGGGCACTCCGGGCAACCCAGATTGCACGTGGTAGTGGGCTCGATAGATACATTGAAAGGTACTCCCCACTGTATAGGCCGGCGTGTCCACCGTGAGAGGTAAAAGGAAGACAATACCGCAGCCGCATTCACCGCTTTGCGGGGATTGACCTTAGATAAAAAATTGATAGAGTCTTTAAAATGCAAGTACCTGTATTACGACTGACAAGTTAAGGCATTACTCATACATGTCATAAGCCACGGGTTCCTTTTTGAGGATGGCAGCGATCTTGAAAGATGTAGAGAGGAAAACGATCTTAGGATTTGTATTGCGCTCCACGTAGTAGTGTACACGATTGATCAGATTGGTCAGGTTCTCGGTCACATCCGGATCCAGCAGCGTAGCTAGCTTTTTGGCAAACTCCAGCTCCGAGCCTTCCAGCTTATCAGACTCCAGCCCCAGCGCCAAGAGGTTGCTCTCGCGTAGGAACCACAGGAAGTACTTCAGGAATATCTTTTGATTTTCCCGGCCGATCTTCGCTATCTCATCTACAAAGGCCATGAGCTTCAGAGAGGGCTCAGAGGCCTGTGCCCCCCTGATGCGCAGGCATACAGACAGCCATTCGCGGAGCTGGGCATCATTCTGGTGCTCTGCGCCATTGGCGTATTCCACGGCAGCATTCAGATTGCCGTCAGAGATACGGGCTATACGTAGTGCCGTCCGCTCATCCATCTCAAACTGTGAGCGGAGATATGCCGCCAGGTCTATGTCTTCTATAGCCGGCAGCTTTACTATCTGCGTACGAGAGATGATCGTATTCAGGATCAGCTCTATATTCTACACTACCAAAATGAATACA
>CAZNDJ010000009.1:49810-60124 GCA_964571705.1 uncultured Chitinophagaceae bacterium | reverse complement strand
CAGTCGAGCTTGGTGCCGAGGGTCATGATCTTTCCTACTCTATCAGGATAGAAGCGTGCGAGCCACAATGCTACATAGCCCCCCATGCTGTAGCCGAAGATGTCGATCTTGCGACGCTGCTTGTCATTGAGCCAGTGGAGCACCTCGTGGGATAGGTTCTGTATGGTAAAGGCGTGCTGCTGGGAGGGTGTGCGTCCGTGGCCCGAGAAGCTAAGTGTATCTATAGTGAAGTCAGCGCTAAGAGCGTCCTTGAGGTCGTCAAACTGCTCCTGACTGCCGAGGGCGCCGTGTAGTAAGAGGAGGTGTGCCATAGCGTAAAGCTAACAAATGCTATGCCTTAGCGGCCCTCCAGAGTGTGCACGAGCTGTGCATAGACACCGGGAGAGGCGGCGATGATGTGTCTGCCCAGGATGTCTTCCGGTAGGTCCTCAGGGTTGCGCTTATAGTCATAGTGCCCTACTGTAGCTCCTGCCTCTATGGCGATCAGTCTGCCGGCAGCCATATCCCATGGCGAGAGTGAACCCTCATAATAGGCCTGCAGGCGGCCACAGGCCACCCAGCAATAGTCCAGCGCAGCAGAACCCAGGCGGCGCAGGTCCCGGATGTGGGGGAGGATGCGGGCAATGTAGGTGGTAAGCTCGGGCACATTATCACGCACGTAGGGGAAGCCTGTAGCTACGAGGCACTCGCTGAGCTGGGTCACTTCCTTGACGTGGATGGGTTTACCATTGAGGAAACTTCCGGCGGCCTTGACAGCGTGAAAGAGCTCATCTACAAAGGGACAATAGACTACGCCAATGACCACCTGTCCGCGCTCTGCATAGGCTATAGAGACGCAGGCGTGGTAGTGACCATTGGCGTAGCTGACGGTGCCGTCTATAGGGTCTATGATCCAGGTCGGCTCGTCTATAGAGAAGCTGTCATTGGGCGACTCCTCAGAGATGATATGATGCGTAGGGTAGGCCTTCCGGATCTCAGAGATGATGAGGTCATTGCTGGCTATGTCTGCGCTGGTGAGCAGCTCGAGTCCATACTTCAGCTGCTCGGTGAAGGCATGCTCCTCACGCATTTGTTTGATAGTAGCGCCGGCTAGTTTTGCGATGCGGATCGCGTGGTCAAGTGTCTCAGTCATAGCTCCGCTAAACTACCAAATATTCTACGTGGAACATCAGTTCAGCGCGAAGGCGATAGATGGAATCTTGCGGTTGGTGCCCTCCGGGCCTCTCACTATGATGTCGTCAAAGAATACTGATTGGCCGGCCTTAGCGCGGCTATTGATCATGGTTTTGAATCTTGGATCGAGCGCTGCGCCAGTGCATTCAAACCTTTGATTGTCTCCATTTATGGAGTAAGTGATGGTATAGGATACGACAGTAAACTTGGTAACGAAATCAAAGTCCAGCTTAGGTACGAGGCCTGTTGTGCTCTTGATCTTTGCAGGAGAAATCTTGCCGCCATCATAAAGACCATCCAGAGAGGCCACAGGATTAGGCACTGTCTTGACGCGAAACTCCATATCGCCCATCTGCTGTGTGCTGCCATCTACTTTGGCCGAGACGTGTATCTTGTATTTGCCACGGGTAGTAGGCTTTACGGTATAGGTCAGATCTGCATTGCGGGAAAGCGTGCCGGGTCCATCAAAGACGGCTGTCACATCCTTTTGTGCTACGCCTGGTACGGAGACAGAGACCGGATTGTCCAGTCCGGCATAGAGTACATTCATCCCTGTGGGCGATATGACAGCAGACTTAGCTGCTACCTGATATTCCCCCTCAAACGGATAGAACTTATAGCCATTGCCGCCGGGGCCCTTGACACGGATCACGCCGGTGTAGCGGCTCTCGCCTACGCTGCTACCCTGCATCTGTATCTTGCCGAGGCCGTCAGTCACGTCTACTTTGCGGGCATTGGCGAGCGGTGGGTTCTCTGAGGTAGAGTTGATCTCTTCGTACATACCGCCAGCATTCTTTTTCACCTGGCCGGTGAAAGTACCGAGGAAAACGTCAGGGTTCTCCGTGGAACTATAGGCTGTGAGCATAATGTTAGCCTTGTACGAGAGCCCCTGCATGATATAACTGGACGGTGCGCTGACGAGTGCGGTCATCTTGTCTACCTTGATAGAGCCGGCATCTATCGCCTTGTAGAAATGCTCTACAAGCTGGTTCTCGGAGGCGAGGATGTCATTTTGATATTTGGAGAGCAGTGTGACAGCAGCCACGGTCGGCACGTGGTTGAACTTGTGAAACTCCCACGACTGCGCGTCTTTAGGTTCCTCTATCAATAGCGGCATGGCGGCGTCCAGCTCTTTGCGCTCACTCTCAGGGGCTATGGCCAGGAGCTGCTGGCGGGTGCGGAGGATGTCTTCTTTTAGTTCTTTGCCGTGTTTCTCCTCTACAAAGATGCGTGTAGCGATGTCGATGTTATCATTGCTGATCAGCTGGCCGGTCTCCTTATTGAAGCCGCCTGCCTCTTTGATCACCTGCTGCTTGTAGGCCTCCAGACGGTCATAGAGGCCCATGGAGACCTTGCGCACCTCCTCGGCTTTCAGCTTGTAGGGTTCGGTCTTCTTCGCATCTACGCCCATCTGTGTGTTGAATGCATTGAAGAGGCCAGCGGTCTTGACCTGCAGGGAGTGGTTGGAGCGGCCTATGCCATCATCTACGGTCTTGAAGGCATTGAGGACCTCAGAGGTGACATTCAGCGCGAGCATAGCGGTGAGGACGAGGTACATCATGTTGATCATCTTCTGCCTCGGGGTTTGTTTGGAGCCAGCCATGGTTTTCAGTTTTTGGTGAAGGAATATGAGATGGTAACGCACTCAGAAACAGAAAGTAACAGGCTGAAATTTTTTTGTGCTGACTATCAGGGTGCAAAAGTGGATAGCATACAGCCAGCGGAGAGGTTTACGTTATCCAAAATTCCCCAAATGGGCTCCGAGCGAGGTCAAAATGCGAATTTGACCCTCTTTTTGGCCTAAAACAGGCCTGAAAACCGCACTCACAGGCCGTTTTAATATAAAATTTCCTCTCCATTTTTCTCTTTGCCGACCAAATCAAAAAATAAACATTAGAAAAAACAGGTATGGAAAGTATCATCTACATTCTCCCGTTGTTTGGCCTGGTGGGCTTGATCTACATGCTGGTTCTGCGGAGCTGGGTAGTAAAACAAGACTCCGGTGACGCCAAGATGAGCGGTATCGCAAACCACATAGCGGAAGGTGCTATGGCATTTCTCAAGGCTGAGTATCGTATCCTGGCCGTCTACGTAGTAGTGGCTGGTATCGGCCTCGGCGCACTGACCCTCAACTCTAAGGTGGCTGAGCACTCCCATATCCTGATCGTGGTTTCCTTTGTAATCGGTTGCTTCTTTAGCGCCCTCGCAGGTTTCATCGGTATGAACGTGGCTACGAAGGCCAACGTGCGCACCACGCAGGCTGCCCGTACGAGCCTGTCTAAGGCACTGAAGGTGTCTTTCGCAGGTGGTACGGTGATGGGCCTGGGCGTGGCTGGCCTCGCTGTAGTGGGCCTCTGCACCCTGTTCATCTTCTTCTTCCACTTCTTCATGGGTGGCGATATCAATAATGGCGGTCCTGAGACGATGAAGAAAGTACTCGAAGTACTGGCTGGCTTCTCA
Source organism: uncultured Chitinophagaceae bacterium (assembly GCA_964571705.1). Classification (GTDB taxonomy): domain Bacteria; phylum Bacteroidota; class Bacteroidia; order Chitinophagales; family LD1; genus UBA1941. The sequence goes on along the minus strand of CAZNDJ010000009.1, from coordinate 56,491 downwards.
GTAGGCGCTGAGTCTATCGCACTCTTCGCCCGTGTAGGTGGCGGTATCTATACCAAGGCTGCCGACGTAGGCGCTGACCTGGTAGGTAAGGTAGAAGCTGGCATCCCTGAGGATGATCCACGCAACCCGGCGACTATCGCTGACAACGTGGGTGACAACGTAGGTGACGTGGCTGGTATGGGCGCCGATCTCTTCGGCTCTTACGTAGCTACCGTACTCGCGTCTATGGTACTGGGCAACTTCCTGATAGGTGACAATCCAGGCCTGACAGCATTTGGCGGTATCGGTCCTATCCTGCTGCCTATGACCATCGCTGCTGTGGGTATCATCGCCTCTATCATCGGTGCGTTCTTCGTGACCATCAAGGATGACAAGTCTTCTAACACTGATACTGTACAGTCTGCCCTCAACCGTGGCAACTGGGTGTCTATCGTGATCGCACTCGCTGCGTCTTTCGCACTCATCAAGCTGATGCTGCCTGAGACGATGAAGATGACCATGTTCACTGATGGTGATTTCGCCAGCACAGCTACAGATATCTCTTCTATGCGTGTATTCTGGGCGGTGTGTGTAGGTATGTTCGTAGGAGCTGCTATCAGCTCTATCACGGAGTACTACACAGGCCTGGGCAAGAAGCCTATCCTCGATATCGTACAGAAGTCTGGTACAGGCGCTGCGACCAACATCATCGCCGGCCTCGGTACAGGTATGCTTTCTACTTTCTTCCCAGTGCTGCTCTTCGCTGGTGCTATCTGGGGCGCTTATGCTCTGGCTGGTTTCTACGGTGTGGGTATCGCGGCCTCTGCTATGATGGCTACTACAGCTATGCAGCTGGCTATCGATGCCTTCGGCCCTATCTCTGATAACGCAGGCGGTATCGCAGAAATGAGCGAGCTGCCAGCTGAAGTACGTGAGAAGACTGACATCCTCGACTCTGTAGGCAATACAACTGCTGCTATCGGCAAGGGCTTTGCGATCGCCTCTGCGGCGCTCACAGCTCTCGCGCTCTTCGCGGCCTATGTGACCTTCACAGGTATCCGTGGTATCAATATCTTCGACGCAAAGGTGCTCGCAGCGCTTTTTGTAGGTGGTATGATCCCGGTAGTATTCTCGGCCCTCGCTATGAACTCTGTAGGTAAAGCGGCTATGGACATGGTGAATGAAGTTCGCCGCCAGTTCCGTGAGATACCAGGTATCCTCGAGGGTACCGGCAAGCCGGAGTACGGCAAGTGCGTAGAGATCTCTACCAAGGCCGCCCTCCGCGAGATGATGCTGCCAGGCGTACTGACAATCGTGACCCCGATCCTGATCGGCCTGCTGATGGGTGCTGAAGCGCTCGGTGCATACATGGCCGGTGTGACCGTGAGCGGTGTGATGTGGGCGATCTTCCAGAATAACGCCGGTGGCGCCTGGGACAATGCCAAGAAGTCATTTGAGAAGGGTGTGGAGATAGATGGCAAGACATACTACAAGAAGTCTGAGCCGCACAAGGCTGCCGTAGTAGGTGACACGGTAGGTGATCCATTCAAGGATACATCTGGCCCGTCTATGAATATCCTCATCAAGCTCTCTTGCCTCGTAGGCCTCACGCTGGCTCCACTGCTGGCTAAGGAGAAGGCTGTAGCTGCTGTAGACGCAGTGCCTACGACCATCGAGACTCACGAAGAGCAGAAGAAGGAAGTGGTAGGAGACAGCATCGTGACTACGACAGATTCTACTACTGTGATCAAGCACTAATCAGAAATGAAATAGAAAAAGCAGAAGCCCCGATCACACGATCGGGGCTTCTGCTTTTTCAAAAGTCTTGTTGTCATTTTCAAAAAATGACAACTGATTGTGTACCGCTTACTTAGGTTTTGGTTCTCTTTTTTAAGAGCGCTATTTTATCCACAAGCATTCTCTCAGCGAAGCCAGCGTATATATTTGAGGAAACAAAAAAAAAAAAAATGAAAACAAAGAATCTATTCTTGATCTCTATGGCAGGACTGTTTTTGATGACCGCATGCTCGTCTGACCCTCAGGCGAAGGCTAAAAAGAGCATAGAAGCCTATCTAAAAGCGCACCTTAATGATCCATCGAGTTATGAGTTTGTATCTATCGATAGCTTAGAACCTTATACCCTCGCAGAAGATAAGCGTCAAAGTGCAATTATCAGTTTGGCAAAGATCGGTGAAGATGCTGTGCACCATTTTAAGGAGCTTCAGGAGACTACAGAATTCAGAGCCCTATCGGATAAGCAACAAGATTCTGCGATGCACGTTATTATAGACGTTGCCAATGAAAAGTATTCAAAGGACTCTGCCCAATTGTATTCGGAAATGGCATCCAGCTTTGAAGCTGATAATAAAAAGGTCATTTTTTACAGGACTCAGATAACCTATCGCGCCAAAAATAAATTGGGTGCATTGGGACTGGAAACAAACAAAGTAACCCTGGATTCAGCTTTCAACGTGGATGACTTGTCTCAAGCTGATTGATATTTGAGATTCAATATGCTGGCTGTGGAATCTGTCAAATGATAGTTTAGCAGTTTCACATCCTTTCACAAATTGTTAAAACTGGCATAGATTTTTATACCTTTAGGGAAATCAAAAAACTCATCATGAAAAAGATAAGCCTTACTCTCGGCCTGGTGGTGGCCCTCGTGATCTCAGCAGCAGCACAGGTGACCATAGGTGACGTGACCCTGCCGGGCAGCATCAAAGCCGGAAATACAAACCTCGTGCTGAACGGCGGCGGTACTCGTGTGAAACTGTTTATGGATATCTATGTAGCGGGACTCTACCTGCCGGCCAAAAACGGTAACGCCGACGCGATAGTAAAGGCAAATGAGGCGCAGGCGGTACGCATACAGATCACATCCAGCCTCGCTACATCTGACCGCATGGCTGATGCTGTGAAGGAAGGCTTTGATAAGTCAACTGGTGGCAAGCCAGCGCCTATACAGGCTAAGATAGACCGCTTCCTGAAGCTCTTTAAGCAAGAGGCAATCGTAAAGACAAACGTCTTTGAACTCGTGTATGAGCCTAATGTAGGTACTAAGGTCTACAAGAATGGCAAGCTGCTCGATACAATAGACGGCATGGATTTCAAAACTGCGCTCTTTGGCATTTGGCTGGGCAATGATCCTGTGGAGCCTAAGCTAAAGGCGGGCATGCTCGGTCAAGCGAAATAAACTGCAGTGAATATATTTATGGAGGGCGACGGAAGTCGCCCTTTTTGTTTGTTGCTATTGGATAGGTTGTTTTGATCCGCGCTCTCCGTAAAAGGTATTGCTGGTCTTTGTATAGAGATTGGCCAGCCAGATGAGGAGCAGCTGCAGCGGGAGTCGCGCATACAGCACCCATACCGGTATATCGGGCCAGCGGTCATGTGCTACAGCCATGTATATATTGGCCGGGAAGATGGCGATGAGCAGCAGGATGAGCGCAAAAGCAGCTATACGGCGCGTCTGTGGTATCATGAGCCCTATGCCGCATAGGATCTCTGCCACGCCGCTGATGTAGATCATAGCTAGTGGTGCGGGCAGATAGGTCTCTACCATCCTAAGGTATGGTGCGGGTTTCACGAAGTGCATGATGCCAGCTGCCACATATACGACAGCCATGATGTAGAGGACTACTTTTTTCAGCATAGTATTTGCTTTATGGAATTTACTCAGATTATCTCACTAAGATCATGCCTTTATAAAATTCCCCAATGATCGTACTACACTGTCCGTGGCTGCATGTGAGTGGTATGGCGTTATGGCCTTTTGTCCTGATACGGGATAGGGAGGGGATGAGTGATGCATCGCTCATCCTGCATGAGCGTATCCACCACAGGCAGCAACTGGAGCTACTGATCCTGCCGTTTTACCTGCTTTACGTGGCTAACTATATGATCAACCTACTGCGGTATAAAAGCAGCGACACAGCTTATCGGAATATTGTTTTTGAGCGCGAAGCATATGCTATGGATGAGAGGGAAGACTATCTGCAGCAGCGGAGGCCATACGCCTGGCTGCGCATGTTCCACATGAAACATTGATCAGAGCTGTACCGGTGTGTGCCTGTAGCGATATACCAGAAAGCCTCCGGAGATGCCAGCACGGACCACGAAGAGGCTCTGCTGAAAATAGACGTTGTACGGATCTGAACCGTAGTAGCCCACCTGGAAGAACATACCGGCAAAGGGGGTGCCCCAGATGCGGAAAGAGCCAGTGACAGAGATGTTGAGACGCTTAGTGAAATCATAGATCGGCACCGTACGCAGATCACCCAGGGGGCCGGTCCGGTAGGGCGCATCCCAGATGTACTCCATATCTGCCCAGATACGGAAGCGCTCCCGGCGCTCAGGCTGGTACTGCGGGCGGTAGATGCCGTGGCGCTGATCATAGATGCCGCTCTGGTAGATGGGCGCGTAGATCCAGCCTATCTGTATATTGCTACGGTAGCGGCCATACATGTGCTCTGCGCAGAGCAGGCTGTCTACAAAGACCTTTGGGTAGAAAGTAATACCGGCTTTCCAGTAAATCTGAGAAGAGGTGTAGAGGGTCCTGTTGTAGCGGCTGTGGTAGATGGCCCGGGTGGTATCTATCTTCTGCCGGTCAAAGGAATAGATACCACCGTACAATACCTGAAAGATGATAAAATCGCTGAAGTCTCCGTTGTAGCGATTGTAGTAGCCACCATCTTGCGGGCGAAAGTGCGGGCCATCCTGCCCGTTGGAGAGGTGGAATATCTTAAAACCAAAATAGTGCTGATCCTTCCTGTTGTCCCACAGTTTGCTTTGCGTGACGAAGAGTGTGACGCCGGGCTTGAAGCTGGGGGTGCGGATGGGAGTAGAGGTATCGCCACGGCTGCGGTCATTGCGCAGGAGGCGCACCTCGATGTCGGGGTGCAAAAATACGCCAAAGCGCAGCCCGCCTTTCACGGTCTTGGCCCAGCGGCCGCCAATGGGGATAGGTGTATTGAGCTGCGCCTGGATGAAGTAAGGCTTGGCAGGGAACTGCTTTGTATCGGGCCAGGCCTTGTCATACTCACTGTAGGCAGAGAGCAGGGTGAGGTCAGATACCTGCATGAGCGTGGTGTAGAAATTTTGCGCGCTCTCGCGGGCCTGGGACTCGCGGGTGATGTAGGTGGTGTCCTGAGCTGAAGCAGCAGTAGAAAAGGCCGCTAATACGGCGCAAATGCAGAATCTAAGGATACTAAGTGGGTAGTGGTATCGCAATGGGACAGAATTTTGGCATGAGACCATTCAAAAAGAACGCCAACACCTATCCACCCCAATGTGAGCGCTACTTACGCTCAAACTTCATGAGGTTCTGCGTATTCTTATTGGCCCAATGGTATCCAAGGGAGAATGGCAGCGGCTTGATATTAGCCGAATCCTTTTTGTAAACCTCGTAGAGTTCCTGCTGGTCCACGCCGGAGAAATCGCTCACCGGCTTCACATAGTTGCCGTAGAACTTGGTAGACCACTTGCTCTTATCCAGATAGCGCAGCGCAATACCGGTATCATCCTGCAGGATAGACTTGCTTTTCTTCAGACAGATATTGCGGATGGTCTCAAAGGTGCCGTAGTTCATCAGGTAGCTGGCAGACTTCACGTAGGTGTAGCACTCAGGCATTGCATTAAGCCATGTTTGCAGCGCTGCGTTGCTCTTGAAGCTGGCCATACCGCCGTATGGATCATCGCAGAGGTTAGTCTTGAAGTAGACGATCTTCTGGATCTTGCTGGCGCCCTTTTTCTGGAAGTAGATCTCTACGCAGGCATTGGTGTACTTGCTCATAGAGTCAGTGGGGATCTCAGTCATGGTCTTACCATCATCCAGCAGGTGCTTGTACTTCACATCGAGGACAGTGTAGCCCGCACGAACGAGGAATACGCAAGCTACAGGCGTCACGCCATTCCAGCGGTTAGACACATCGCGCAGCATCTTGTGGGTGATGAAATAGCTTTTGCCAAAGATGTCTTCGAGGGATTTTTGCACAGAGTTGAGCGTGGCGATGGTCTTGGTCGAGTCCATCTGCTCCATGACAGGCAGGGAGCCGTATTTCTCCAGTGCGATCATGATATACTGGTCAGCATCCGGGAAGAACTGCACACAGTGCAGGATATCCGGCCCGGAGAATGGATAGAAGACCGTCTTAGGATTGGCGAGCTCGCTGGCGAGCTCTGTCTTGGCCCAGTCGCGCATCTTGCTGAGGCGGATCTCCTCTATGTGGTTGAAGCCACGGTTCATGGAGTCGCTGTAGAGCTTGTAGTAGGCCAGGTTCTGGAGCTTCTGCGGGATAGCGACGGAGGAGTCCGGCTTCATGCCCGCGAGGTAGAGGGCGATATCATTGAGCTTATTGTGCTCGGCCTTGCTGATCGTGGTGTCTGTGATGACCGGAGAGGGTGCAGCAGCGGCAGGCGCTGGTGCTGCTGTAGCCGGTTCGGCCTTGGCGGCAGGGTGGCTATTGCAAGAGGCCAGCAGGAGTACTGCGGCTGAGAGGGAGATGATCCGGGCGGTCAGTTTCATATATCGATCTGCTTTGCTGTAAATGTATTGATTTGTCTCGGGCACTTAGTTCTTCTTCTCAAATTTCATGAGGTTCTGCACCTGGTCCTTCCAGTGGTAGCCAAGGGAAAATGGCAGCGGCTTTACGCTGGCAGAGTCCTTCTTGTAGGCAGCCTGGAGATTGGCCTGGTAGTAGC
>CAZNDJ010000009.1:0-49800 GCA_964571705.1 uncultured Chitinophagaceae bacterium | reverse complement strand
ATTAGGCGCGTACGGATTCAACATCGCCTGTTGTGGAGGCTGCTGTTGAGGCGGTGGACTTGGTAGTAGCCGCCGTGGAAGTCTGCTATCGGCTTCTCATAGTTGCCATAGAGGGTGATCTTCCAAACCTTAGGATCGTAAAATCCGAAAGCGATACCGGTATCGTCTTGCAATACAGTCTTGCTCTTCTTCATGCAGATATTGCGTATCACGCTGAAGTCTTTCTGGCACATGAGGTAGGAGGCAGACTTGGCATACATGTAGCCCTCGGGCAGTGCATTGAGATATGCCTGCAGGCCAGGATTGCCATTCATGCCCGGTGTGCCGAGGTATGGATCATCTCCGAGGTTGGTCTTGAAGTAGGTCAGCTTCTGGATCTTGCTACCGCCATTCTTTTTGAAATAGATCACCACGCAGTCGTTCTGGTGCTTGCCCATAGAGTCGAGTGGCTGGTCTACCTCTTTGCCATCCTCTGTGAGGTGCTTGTACTTGATGTCAAGAATAGAGTGGTCTGTACGCTCCAGAAACACGCAAGCGAGTGGTGTGAAGCCGTTGTACTGGTTAGATACATTGTAGGCCATCTTGCGGGTGATGAAGTAGCTCTTGCCGATGATATCTTCGAGAGAGTTGTTGATGTACTTCAGTGTATTGGTAGCCTTGGCAGAGTCCATTTTATCTGCAGCTGGCAAAGCGCCATAGCGCTCTAGTGCGAGCATGACGTACTGGTCAGCATCAGGGAAAAACTGCACGCAGTGCAGGATATCCGGCCCGGAGAATGGATAGAGTACGGTCTTAGGATTTGCGAGCTCGCTTGCCATTTCAGTTTTGGCCCAGTCGCGCATTTTGCTGAGGCGGTTTTTCTCTATGCTGGTGAAGCCTTTGTCCAGCGTGTCGCAGTACTGCCTGTAAGAAGTCAGGCTACGCAGACGTGATGGCACAGAGGAGGAGTCCTGCCTGATGCCTGCCAGGTAGAGCGCTACGTCATTCAGCTTATTGTGCGCGTCGGTATTGATGCCCGGCTCTATGATGCCAGAGGCTGTGCTGCTTTCTGCTTTAGCAGGTGCGGCAGCTACGGTATCTTTCTTTTCTACGGGTGCTTCGGCGCTTTTGGCGGGCTGTGAGCCGCATGAGGATAGGAGCAGTGCGCAGATAACTATGCTCAGAAAGCGGGGACTGACTTTCATGAATTGTCTGGAAATTTAGGTGCGCGAAATTACCTATAAGCTTTTGATTTCCTCATTTTTTGAGAGGAATTTTGCGACCAGCCAGACCACGAGGCCTGCGGCTACGATACCGAGGCCGATACTGGCCTCATACGGCTTGCCCTTCAGCACAAACCACATAAACCAGCAGTTTACGATCAGGAAGAGGGCCGGAGTGACCGGATAGCCCCAGGTGTGGTATGGACGCTCCAGCTCCGGACGCGTGAAACGGAGGATAAACACCCCGAGAACAGTCAGCGTGGTAAAGATGGATAGCGTAAAAGAAATGTAAGTGATGATCGTGTCAAAAGAAGAGGTATAAAGCAGTACCAGCGCTATAAGTGACTGAGAGGCAATGGCTAATACGGGGATACCGTTGCTGTTCTTCTTAGACAGGAAGCGGAAAACCGAGTAGTCCTCGCCTATCATCTGGATCACACGTGGACCTACGATCACCATAGATGAGATGGTGGAAACCAATAAGATAGAGATGATCAGAGAGATCAGGCGGGCGCCATTTTCGCCAAAGATGTACTTGGCGGAGATAAAGGCTACCTCATTCACGCCTTTCATCTCCTCTACCGGAGCGGTGCGGAGGAAGACATAGTTGATCAGGATATAGAGCAGGGTCACGAGCACTGTACCTACGAGGATAGATAGCGGGATATTGCGGCGCGGATTGTCTACCTCGCCAGCTATGTAGGAAGATGCATTCCAGCCGGAGTAGGCAAAGGATACATACACCAGCGAGATAGCAAACGGCATAGAGAACACATTACGACCAGTATCGGGCGTCGGGAGAATGGAGATGTGTGTATTGCAGGCGCAGAGCAAGCCAAAGATTATAAAGACGATGATCAGGATGACCTTCAGCGCTGTAGCTACCGTCTGGAAGCCGCCGCCGATGGAATAATTGATAGACTGAACGACTGTAATGAGAATGATGACAACGGCACCGATCATCTGCGGGGAGTAGCCGGGGATGACGGTAGAGAAATACTTGCCCAGGGCCCAGGAGGCTGCTGCGATAGGGGCTGCAAAGCCAATAGTAGCAGATACCCAGCCAGAGAGGAAGCCGACCACAGGATGGTATATCTCAGAGAGGAAGTTGTACTCGCCACCGGAACGAGGCAGGGCGGCACCGAGCTCACTATAGGCAAAGGCACCAAAGAGAGCGATGACGCCTCCGATGCTCCACAGCGCTATGATGGCAGCAAAATCACTGATACCCGGCAGCTGATAGCCGAGGCTGGTAAATACGCCTGTGCCGATCATATTGGCTATGACCACGGAGAGGGCGGTGGGAAATTTAATCTTACCGTTCATGGATTTAGGTAGTGGGGGCGCAAGTTAATCAAGTAATGCATATTTTCACGGCGCGAAAGGATACTTAACGCTCCCACCTGTAGTTGAGTATCGATATACGCCTGTTTCTTATGCCTGACAGCTCCCGCACAGACGCCTATGCGTCGCTCAGAATACCCGAATTCAGGGCCTACCTGCTGGCCCGGTCCCTGACCACCATAGCCCTGCTCATGCAGAATACTGTCCTGGCATGGCAGATATACGAGATCACGGGCAGTAAGTTTGCCTTGGGCCTGATAGGACTGAGCGAGGCGCTGCCTTTTATCGTCACGACCTTCTTTTCGGGTATCGCCGCAGACCGGTATAACAGGAAGCGCATCCTCGTCATCTTTACCGGCCTGATGATCCTGTGTGCAGGAATATTTGCCGCAGGTAGCTGGCATGGGGCTGATGCTGATACAGTGAGGTGGTACTATATCGTGATCGGCATCGTGGGCATCTGTCGCTCATTTACCACACCGGCCTCATCGGCCATACAGGCGCGCATTGTGCCGAGGGAGCTTTATACCAACAGTTCCACGTGGAGCAGCAATAGTTTTCAGGTGAGCGCGGTCATGGCGCCCATCCTGGCTGGCCTCCTGCTGGACTTCATCACGCCAAACTGGGTCTACCTGATCTGTGCGATCATCTTCCTGGTGTCGTTCTACTTTACCACGCGGCTGGACGAGCACTATCCGCCACCTATGGATGGCAAGGAGCCTTTCGTGCGATCTTTCTTTGGCGGTATTCGCTTCGTGTTTGGCACGCAGGCTATCCTGTCGTCTATCTCACTCGATCTTTTCGCCGTGCTCTTTGGCGGGGTTACGGGCCTGGTGCCGGCTTTCTGCAAGGATGTACTGCATGTAGGACCGACGCTGATGGGCGTACTAAAAGCTGCGTTATTCCTCGGCTCTGCGGTGGCTGGCTTCCTGCTGGCGCACCACCCACCTACCAAGCATGCAGGCCGCAACCTGCTGATCTGTGTCGGCCTGTATGGAGTGTGTATCATTGGTTTTGCGCTGTCGCAGTGGTTCTGGTTGAGCTTTGCCATGCTCTTTATGGCAGGCGCTTTTGATAACGTGAGTGTGATCATCCGTGGTACTATCATACAGCTATTCACACCAGATGAAATGCGGGGGCGTGTATCTGCGGTCAATTCTATCTTCATCAAATCATCTAATGAGATCGGAGACTTTGAGTCGGGCCTCGCTACCTCTAGGCTAGGTCTGGAGTATGGAGTGATCTTTGGTGGCGTGATGACGATATTGGTGGTGCTGGGTACGGCAGTGTTTGCTCCTACGCTCAGGAAAATGCGTCTCTAATGGCTATCACCATCAGACAGATCTTACCGAATGATAATGCAGTGCTGGCAGCTATCATCCGCCGCACGCTGGAGGACTACGACGCCGTGCGCGAAGGTACGGTGTACTATGACGAGAGTACGGATCATTTGTATGATCTTTTTCAAACAGATGGCAGTGTTTATTTCATAGCAGAAGAGGATGGAGCGCTGCTGGGCGGTGGAGGTGTATTTCCTACTCCTGGCCACGACGCTACTACCTGTGAGCTAGTGAAGATGTACCTGAGTGAAGCTGGCCGTGGCAGGGGTATAGGCCGGCAACTGCTGGAACATTGTATTGAGTTTGCGCGCAGCGCTGGATACACACAGATGTACCTGGAGTCGATGCCGGAGCTGCATCATGCTATAAGGCTCTACGATAAAATGGGCTTCACACGCTTGTCTGCTCCACTGGGCCAGAGCGGTCACTACGGCTGCGGCATCTGGATGATCAGAAGCCTGTGATGGCTATCACACTGGTTTTATTGAATGGTGCAGGATTGCTCGTGGTAGGGTGCTGGATGGAGACGAAATAGTTGCGACCATCTGGTGTGAACATATTGCCGGTGGTCTCACAGCCTTCCGGTGCTACCATAAATCTTCTGAGGTCTTCCAGTGTCGGATTTGGTATGGACATATCGAGGAAATAAACCTCATTGTACACCTCATGTTTAGCTGATACTTCATCACTGGCGCTACCGTTTTTATTGCCGTCAGTATCCTCACTGATGATCAGGTATTTCTTGCCGCGGATAGTAGCTGATGTCATCGCATCAGGGCTGGCAAAGCAAAAGCGAGAGTTAACCTTGCTCACACCGCCATTGAGATAGGGACGCATTTTATTTGTTTTCAGGTCCAGCTCTACTATGCGGCCGTAGTGGTCCTCATAGTTGTGGGCTGTAGTATGGCACAGCTGATCGAGATGATGAGCCGGGTGGCCACCCATTGCTATCTCGCGGTCAAAACTGAAGTTGTTGGTACCCGACTCGCTGATGTAGAGTTTGTCACCGATGGCCTCTATCCACTCGGTGCTATTGAGCATGGTAGCGTGGCGGCGTACTGCTACGGCTATGATATTCATAAGTGAGTCCTCCTGCATAGGCAGTGCGATCCATGAGCCACCCTGCGCGTCTGCAGTCTGCTGGTAGGCGTAGAGCTGGCCGCCGGTGTAGACACCGGGTTCTTTGCAGATGTATTTAAATACGATAGCCGGGATATTGTCTGAGGTGAGGTAGATGGTCTTGCCGTCGGGCATGCATTGAGCGTCTTCGTGCGGATAGCGGCCAAACTCTTTGATCTTCTCGATGGCCTTGTGCGTCTTTGGGTCTACCTCTACCATCCAGCCGTAGTTGAGGTATTTCTTTTTGCCACGGTAGTCTGATGTGTCAGTGATACCGAAGCGGGTATAGATCTCTGTGTTGCTTTGAGGGAATTCTTCTTCTGTGGTGAGGATAGTTCCACGTGGAGTGATAGTGCCGCCGCAGTTGCGAAAGGTCTCTCCTACGCTGCTGAAATCTACGGCGTGCTTATCTCCTACTACGATCCATTTGCCGCGCTGCTTGCGCACCTCAAAGACAGTACCGCCCCCGCCATCGCCCAAAACTTTGTTAGGTATGTGCTCTTCCTGATTGACATAGAGGTAGCCATGATCGCTGGAGCTGTCTATGGGGATATAGACGATCATATCCTGGCTGCCTTTTGCTGGTGCCTTGATCCCGGCATTGGTGACCACTGTGTCAAACTCGCTGTAAAGAATGGAGTATTTAAATCCCTCAGGGATCAACACTGTTTTGGTGTTGTAGTTGATGTCTACAGGCTTGAAGAGAGGCTGTGTTTGCGCAGTAGCAAATGTGCCAATGCTGATACAGACTGCGAGCAGGGAGTTTTTCATCTGGTAAATATACCAGTCCGCAGGAATATGTGTTGTTAAGTAAAGGTTAGGCGATGACCTGGTAGATCTCGCGGAGATTACGGCCCAGGCCATCATAATCGAGACCATAGCCGACTATAAACTCATTTGGGATCTCAAGGCCCACGTAGTCTATGCGGAGGTCGGTCTTGAGTGCTTTAGGCTTGAATAGCAGCGTGGCTACTTTCACAGAGGCTGGTCCGAGGGCTTCTGTAGAGGGCACTATTTTGGCGAGTGTATGGCCGGTATCTATGATGTCCTCTACGAGGATAATGTCGCGGCCTTTTACGTCTTCATTGATGCCTATGAGAGAGGTGAGCTCTCCGGTAGAGGAGGTGCCGCGGTAGGAGGAGGCTTTGATGAAAGATATCTCGCACTGGCAATCGAGTTCTTTGACCAGGTCAGAGGCAAACATAAAGGAGCCATTGAGAATGGGTACGATCAGGGGAGTTTTGCCGGCATAGTCCTGATTGATCTTGGCGGCGATCTGTTTCACCGCAGCGAGGATCTGCTGCTCGGTAATATAAAGCCGGAAGGACTTGTCGCCCAGCGTTATAGTTTTCTCCATCTTGCGTCTTTTGGCAAAAATGTGCTTTTTGAGAAATATAAGCAAGTGGACTTATCGCAGAGCCGGCAGAGAATAATCATAGGACTATAAATGAAAAAAAAAGGGGAATGGCTTTTACCCATTCCCTCCTTGATCTTTATGCTAGCGCAGATGCTTATTTTTTCATGCGGTCTTTAAAGACCTTTTCAAACTTCTCCACCTTGGGGCGGATCACGATCTGGCAGTAGGGCTGTGAGCCATGCTGATTGTAGTAGTCCTGATGGTAGTCTTCGGCCTTGTAGAATACTGTAAAAGGCGCGATCTCTGTCACGATCGGGTCAGCGTACACATGTGCATCTGTGAGGTCCTTGATGATGCTTTCAGCCGCCTTTTTCTGCTCTTCATTGCGATAGAAGATAGCTGAGCGGTACTGCGTACCTACGTCATTGCCTTGCCTATTGAGCGTGGTAGGATCGTGCACGGTGAAGAAGACCTTGAATATCTCATCGAGATTGGTCTTTGTCTTGTCATAGGTGATCTGCACTACCTCTGCGTGGCCGGTGTTGCCATTGCACACGTCGCGATAGGATGGGTTTTTCATACTACCACCGCTAAAGCCAGACTCTATGGTCTGTACGCCCTCCAGGCGCTGATAGACGGCCTCTATACACCAGTAGCAGCCGCCACCCAGGGTGATGGTATCGAGATTTGCATTGTTCATTGTAGCCTGAGATTTTGTTTTAGTGATGGACGATTGCTTGCCCTGACCGCAGCTCTGCAGCGAGAGGGTCAATGCTAAAAGGAGGAACAAGGGAGACTTTCGGATGAAATGGGTCATTGGTTTATTTTATCCAATAGACGCAAGAGGCGGGCCAAACCTTACAGGGAGCAGACGACCAGTGTCTGGCCTATCTTGATATCGTTACCCTTCAGGCCATTGAGGCGCATGAGGTCCTCTACGGGTATATTGTACTGGCGCGCTATGGAGTAGAGCGTATCGCTATCGCCTACCTTGTGGTACTTAGGATCGGAGAGGGAGCCGGTGGTCTGCTCTGCCGGCTTCTTGCCCACACCTGTATCCATCACGCGGAATCGTAGCGGGATCTCGCGGGTTCCACGTAGAACGATGACCTCACCGGCCAGAGGGACGCAGTCAGTGCTGATGCCGTTGCGCTTGTAGAGTTCTGCCACCTGCACGCCAAACTTCTGCGCCACATCGCGCATGGTCTCGCCTTCTGCCAGCTCATACTGATAGTAGCTGGTCTCGGTTTTCTTTTTCTCCAGATAGACATACTCACCATCTTTGAGATGCGTGGTATTGCTCATCTCGTTGAATGCATAGAGATCTTCTACGCTTACTTTATACTTCTGACTGATGCTATAGAGTGTCGCAGATGACTTAAACACCACAGCCTTCACACCATTGATCAGGCGCTCATCCAGCTGCAGGCTGCTGTATGGTGCAGTTGGCTTAGATGCTTCTGCCACGGATGGAGCGGTAGTGATTGCTTTTACCTTCACTGGCTCGGCTACTACGGGTGCTGCCTGCTGTGGCTTGCCCTGTGCGGCCATAGACTGGGGGTACTGTGTCGGAGCGGCAGGTACAGATGGTGCAGATGCGGTAGGCAATGCTACAGCTGGTACCACGGTCTGTGCTACGGCAGGTGCGCTCAGCCCTTCTTTGTCCAGGTCGTAGAGTTTGTAGGCTTCTATGAGGCCGATGATGATCTGCGGATACTGTGGATTGGTGGCATAGCCGGCAGCCTTGAGACCTCGGGCCCAGCCCTTGTAGTCTGTAGTGCTCAGTTTGAACAGCGACGCGTAGCGTGGCCTGTTCTTGAGAAAGTCAGAGTGATCCTTGAATGACTCCTCCGGGCATTTGTACACACGAAAGCACTCTTGTGGCTGGTCATCGTCATGACGATAGGAAGCGCCAGACCATTCATTATGACATTTGATGCCAAAGTGATTGTTGGAGTTGAGAGCGAGTACAGACTGGCCACAGCCGGACTCGTGTATGCCCTGTGCGAGCGTGACACTGGCTGGTATACCTGTGAGCCTCATCTCTTCGATGGCGATCTTCTTGTATTTCTCCACGTAGTCCGTCACAGCCTTGGGCGACTGTGCCTGTGCGGCCAGGCCGGACAGCAGGAGTGATATGCAGCAAACAAATAAACGCATCTCGGGCAGTTTTTCTCAAGGGTAAAGTAAAAACAAGTCCGTCTTATATCTTACGCTGCTTGTAGACCTTTTGTTGTGCTGTTTCTGCTAAATAGTACAGCTACGGCGCTCAATAAAAAAGCCTGTTTTGCGGCGGGAGCCGCTAAAACTATAATTTTCTGGCGAAACTCACACCATCACGTATGGGAATAATGACTGTCTGCACACGGGGATCGGCAGCCAGCTTTTCATTGTAGAGGTGCATATTCAGGCCGTCTTTATCCTTGTGTTCTTCCAGCACTTTGCCGTCTCGTAGTACATTGTCGCTCAGGATATAGCCACCCGGATTGATACGGTCTATGACGAGGTCATAATACCTGGAGTAGTTGACTTTATCAGCATCTATAAAGACGAGGTCAAATGTATCGTCTATAGCCGGGATAGTTTCCAGTGCATTGCCGGGGATGAATTTTATTTTGTCCACCATGCCGCTGCGCTGAAAGTATTTGCCAAAGATGGGCTCCAGTTCTTCATTGATATCGAGCGTGTATAGTATGCCATCGTCAGCGAGGCCCTTGGCCAGGCACAATGTAGCGTATCCGGTAAAGGTCCCTATCTCGAGGATCCTGCGTGGGCGCACCATGCGGCTGATCATTTCCAGAAAGATACCCTGCACGTGGCCGCTGCACATGTGCGGCATCTGCACTTTCAGGTATGTTTCACGTGAAACATCTGAGAGCAGCGGATCCTCCGTGGATGACTGTGCGTCGAGGTAGTGATTGAGTATGTCCGGAGAGAATGCCATCGTATATTTCTTTTATGCGCCCTGCATGAAGAGGTGCTGGAGGATGATGGGAAACCAGAATGAGTATTTATCCGGGTTGGCCTTCATGTCATTCAGCAGCTCGTCTTTGGTCATCCATTTCACGGCGTGTATCTCGTCTCTATTGAACTCAAAGGGACCATCAAAGATGCCCGTGAAGACCCAGTCGAACTCATGCTCTGTGAGGCCGCTTTTGTCATCATGAGCTTTGTAGGTGAAATGGAATTCTTTTTTGAGTGGCGTGACTATACCCAGCTCCTCTTGCAGCCTGCGGGCAGCGGCTGCTTCAAAGCTCTCACCATCGCGGGGATGGCTGCAGCAGGTATTGCTCCAGATGCCGGCCCAGTGGTATTTAGTAAAGGCGCGCTGCTGTATCAGCATCTTGCCTTCGCTATTGTAGATGATCACGCTTATAGCCTGGTGTAGCAGGCCTTTTTGATGTGCTTCAGTTTTGCCCATCAGGCCGGTGGGGTTGCCATCGGCGTCGGTGAGTACTACGAGCTCCTCACCTACTTTTTCTTCCATCATACGCACTTTATTTTCTAAACCAATCGGCATACATACTGTAGTTATTGCCGATGCGCTCTATCAGATTTTTAAAATTGTTCTCATCGAGGTCTTTCACCTTTCGTGCCGGTATGCCGGCATAAATGGTGCCACTCTCTACCACGGTATTTTCCAGTACCACAGATCCTGCTGCTACGATGCTATTGCTTTTGATCACGGCATTGTCCATGACTATCGCACCCATGCCTATCAGTACATTGTCCTCTATCGTGCAGCCATGTACTATGGCCCGGTGCCCTATGGAGACGAAATTGCCGATGGTGGTAGGAGATTTCTGATAGGTGCAGTGTATCACTGCGCCGTCCTGTATGTTTACCTTATTGCCTATGCGGATATGGTGTACATCACCGCGCACTACTGCTGTGAACCATACACTGCAATCATCGCCCATGGTCACGTCGCCTACCACTGTCGCATTGTCTGCGAGCCAGCAGTTGCTGCCCATACGGGGTGCTGTGCCATTGACCGGGAGTATCAGTGCCATTGCCTATCAGGTGGATGGCAAAGGTGCAAAGAAATTGATTAGCTAGGTAATGCCTTTACAGATGCTTAACACTAAGTCGATTAAATGGGACATAGCTGCTCGCTGATGCGCCAGAGTTCCTTCTGAAGTGCCTTATCATGAGCCTCCTTGCCCGGTGCCTTTTCTTTACACTTGGTATAGTACCTGCCGGTGATGCCCTGTACCTCCGGAGAGGATGCCAGGTATACTGATGTCTCTGCGCCTTTCTCTACGCTGATAGCGCCGATAGCTGTGATGAGTGACCATACTGCACTCGCATACCAGCTCGTATCTTTATTGCCGATGTTAGTTTTTACAAAACCAGGATGGAGGCTATTGGCTGTGATCTGAGTGCCGGCCAGGCGCTCGGCCAGCTCTTGGGTAAAGAGGACATTAGCCAGTTTGCTCTGCGCGTAGGCTTTCATGATAAAGTAGCCCTTATTTTTCTGAAAGGATTCTAAATCTATTTTGCCATTGTAATGAGAGTCTGAGGAGACGTTTACGATGCGTGCAGCTTCAGATCTTTTGAGGAGGTCCAGTAGTTGATTAGTGAGCAGGAATTGCGAGAAATGATTTGTGGCAATGGTCATCTCCAGACCGTCTGCGCTGAGCTTAAACTCGGGGAATACACCACCCGCATTATTGATCAGTACATCTATTTTTTCATAGGTGTTTTTGATCTGCGTAGCGAGGGACCTAATCGAGCTTTGTGATGATAGATCTACGGTGTGATGGCTTATATTTTTGTTGCCTGTCTTGCTTGTGATCTGTTGGCTGGCCTGCTGCAGCTTTTCTGCGCTGCGCGCAGTGAGGATGAGCGTAGCACCCTGAGCTGCCAGTGCCTCTGCTGTAGCTAGGCCTATGCCTGATGAGGCTCCTGATATGAGAATGGTTTTGCCTTGTATCATGTGGATGGTGTTTTTCTCTAGTTTGAATGTTGTCCGAGGGAGCGTGTATGCGTTTATACTTTTTCTACGTGGAACATCAGGAATCAAAAACCTCAGGGATGAAGATAAAGCGAAACGTACAAGGCGTGGATGACGAAAGCCCGTTTTCACCGATTTTCCTGTTACGTTTGGCTGTTTCCTCTCGCCGCGTTATTGAGATGATTTAGATTAGAGCATAAACTTCCGATAATAATGAAGAAATTCTACCTGCTTGTTCTTTTGGCGGCCTCTGTGATAAGTACCAAGGCGCAGTACCTGACTGATAGCTTTAATTTTGATGGTGTGATGAGGCAATACCTGCTATACGTGCCGCCGTCTTATGATGGCTCACAGGCGGTTCCGTTCGTGCTTGCGCTTCATGGTCTGGGAGACGATATGAATAATTTTGCAGGTGTGAGATTTGAAGATGTGGCTGATACGGCCAATTTCATATTTGCTATCCCTCAGGCATTGGTAGATAATCAGCTGACGGGAGCTACCGCTTGGAATAGTGGCGCAGGCGCATTTGGTATCACGCTGAATCCTGGTGTAAATGATGTTGGCTTCCTCAATGCTCTAATGGATACAGTATCCAGCAGGTACAATGTAGATCAGACGCGGCTGTATTCTACAGGCTTCTCTATGGGCGGATTTATGACCAATAGGCTGGGCTGTGAGCTTAATAACCGTATTGCAGCTATTGCGTCGGTGTCTGGGACCATAGGCAATGGTATCTCGTGCCATCCTGCCCGCGTCGTACCGGCTTGCCATTTTCACGGTACTGCCGATCAGACAGTAGCCTACTCTGGCAATACATACGGCAATGATGCCGAAGCCGTGGTGTCGTACTGGCGGGGCCATGATCAGTGCGATACCGCTGCTGTCATTGATTCTATAGCGCATACTACCAGCAATTCTCTGCGTATCATTCACTACACCTATCCTAATGGTGCATATAGTTCGGATGTCGAGTTTTACAAGGTGATAGGGGGCCAGCATCAGTGGCTAGGACCATCCGGGTATGATATCAACTATGCGCTCGAGATCTGGAACTTCTTCCGCCGCTACAAGTGGGAGCCACAGGCACCAAATGCTATAGCTGAGATCAACGCTGATGCGCTGCGCGTCTATCCTAATCCAACTAGCGGTATGCTCCACGTGGAAACAGATGGAATGCCTGTAGGAAGCCTCTTGATATCCGATATGACGGGCCGGGTGGTCTACAATTCTGGCTTCGCAGGGCAGACTACGCTGAATACTGCAAGTTTCGCGACAGGTGTATACACTGTGCAGCTCAGTGACGGTGTCAAGCGGCTCGTGAGCAAGGTGGCAATCACCGAGTGACCTGATCTTGTAGTTTTACTTCTATCTCAAGGTCCCAGTTGCCCTTGAGTGTATATACTTCTTTGAAGTTGATGATCTTTTCTGGCTGTATCATTTTGGTGATATCGCCTGTGTCCCATTCTCCGTTTTTATTGGCATCTTCTATGGCCTGCAGGTGATAGTTGCCCGCCGCGATATTTTTCAGTGTTACCTTTCTTTCCTGATTGCCTACATAGTAAAATGTGGCTACGGAATTTTGCTGGTCATCCAGAATTTTGAAGATGTAGTATTTCTCGGGATGATCGAAGTGCAAGGTGAGAAGTATGTTTCCAAAGTTGTCGACATTGTCTGCCTGCCAGGAGTAAACGAGTTTCTTATTCCACCAGCCCCACTGATCCCTGAGTGTCGAGTCAGGGATGACAAGAGAATAAAGCATGCCGGGGATCTGTGTAAACTCGGGATGAAAGTCGCGTTTTGTATCAGCGCCCATGGAGTAGTGTATGGTGTCCGCTTTTTTGGTCGAATCATTAAGAATGTAAACCCTCTTATTTGAGTCCAGAATGACCACAGGCCTGGATAGATTCAGAATAATCGGTTTAAAAGGGCTTCGCAAGGGCCTTGTATTGCCATTTTGACGCGTAGAATCCCTCTTAATATCTTGTAGTTCAAATCTTAATGCATACAACTTTCTATCACCTGTTGTATCCTTGCTGAGGTATTTTAATTCTACTCTCGCTGTATCAGTTATGCTATCATTGGCAGATAAAATCAATTTTGTTTTTAATGCATAAACATCAGAAAACCAGTAAATAAGGCTATCTTTTGACGGTTTAACCTCAATCAAGTCTCCCGACTTCAGAATATCGGCATCCAATTTTAACGTTTTGAGCGGTGCATTATAAGAAATCATAATGGATCCAGGGCCGGTAGAAACCGCATCTGCAAATTTGGGTCTGGCTGTTCTGGACTCGAAGACTATAACATCGGCCGTAGCCTTGCTACTATCACTGAGTGTGATCAGCGTATCGCTGAAGCCGACGAGTTCGGATGCCTGGTCGTAGATGTAATTTAGGTTTTCATCTTTCAGCCCATATAGGTGATAAGCTCCCGCATGAATATTTTCAATTTTGAAGGCACCAGTTTTATCCGTTTGTGCGAAGTAGTAGGGCTTTGAATGTAGTATTCCTCCGATGCTATCGGCCGGATACAGTGCGACGATCAGATCTTCGGTTTTGGTCGGCTCTTTGATATTCACTACATGGCCGGATACCGATGCCGAGTCAAGCGCATTACCTGTTGCAAATACGAAGGTGAAGTTTTTGAGAATGTTGTTTTCGTTATTATCCTTGATAGCATCGCCAAAATTGATGGTGTAGGTGGTGCTGTCCTTGAGTGGCGGAGGTAGTTTTATGATGAGATTTTTACCATTTACCAGATATTTTGCGTTTTTGCTTAGCGGTGGAGACACTATTATTTCGCTTGGATCCAGGCTTTGTACGATGTATTCGTCAAATCTGATCTTGATTTGGCTACCGTGAAAGTTGAGGGATTTGTTGGCTGGATTTGAGTATTTGACCTTAGGTGGCTTTATATCTTTCTTGCCTCCTGTAGGCGGTGCCTCATTAGCGCAAGAAGATATGAATAGAAAAATGGCTATGGCACACGCCTGAGTGAGGCGCTTTGAAAGCCTGAAATATAATGAAAATTGAAGCATATAGTATGTTTAGCGGCCCATGTGTACCATGAGCACTGCAATGTCTGAAGGGGAAACGCCGCTGATACGCTGAGCTTGGCCTAGGGATGTCGGTTTGATCTTGCTTAGCTTCTGACGGGCCTCTATAGATAGGGATTTAAGCTGGTTGTAGTCAAAATCTGTTTCCAGTTTGATATCCTCGAGGCGGCTCATGCGGCTGGCTATATCTGTCTCTTTCTCTATATAGCCTTCGTATTTCAGCTCTATTTCTGCTGATTCGACTACCTCCTTACTGTATCTTGAGAGTAGATCCCTCAAGGCCGGTATAGCTGCAGAAAGCATAGGGAGACCCACATGTGGACGCGCCAGTACCTTATCCAGCTTCATTTTCTGCTTCATTTCCGCGCTTCCTATCCCTGCCAGACTGGTATTGAGCTCCTCCGGGCTGACGCTATAGCTCCTTACGAACTCGGAGATAGCTTTAATGGCCTCCTTTTTACTGGTTAAAGTAGTCATACGGTCATCGTCGGCCAGCCCTATTTTGTGGCCCAGTTCGGTTAGGCGCAGGTCCGCGTTATCCTGACGGAGCAGAATTCGGTATTCTGCGCGGCTCGTAAACATCCTGTATGGCTCCTCGGTGCCCTTATTGATCAGGTCGTCTATGAGTACGCCGATATAGGCATCGTTTCTGCGCAAAATGAGGGGAGCCTGATCCTTTGCTGCGTTATGAGCGTTGATTCCGGCCATCAGGCCCTGGCAGGCGGCCTCTTCATAGCCTGTAGTACCATTGATCTGACCTGCGAAAAACAGGTTCTTTACCAGCTTTGTTTCCAAGGTATTGGTGAGCTGGGTAGGTGGGAAATAGTCGTACTCTATCGCATATCCCGGGCGGAACATACGCATATTCTCAAATCCCGGTACTGCGCGAAGGGCTTTGTACTGTACATCTTCCGGAAGAGACGTAGAGAAGCCATTTACATAGATCTCTACTGTGTCCCAACCCTCCGGCTCTATAAATAGCTGGTGCGAATCCTTTTCTGCAAAACGATTGATCTTGTCTTCTACCGATGGGCAGTATCTGGGTCCTAAGCCTTGAATGCGGCCCGTGAACATAGGGGATTTGTCAAATCCAGTCTTCAAAATTTCGTGAACCTGGCTATTAGTGTGTGTGATCCAGCAGCAGCGTTGCTTAGTAGGCTTAGGGATGTCCTTGTAGGAGAAGCTATATATCTCTTCATCTCCTTCCTGCACCTCCATGCGGGTATAGTCCAGACTTCTGCCATCTATGCGAGGCGGTGTGCCGGTTTTCATCCTGCCTGACTCAAAACCCAGCTCAATAAGCTGTTCTGTAATGCCTGTAGCAGCCTTCTCGCCGGCTCTGCCACCACCAAAATGCTTCTCCCCTATGTGGATGAGGCCGTTTAGGAATGTACCGTTAGTAAGAACTACAGAGCTTGATTCTATATCCATGCCCATAGATGTCCGGATTCCCTTTACCGCTCCGTTTTTCACGATCAGACCGGCTACCATGTCCTGCCAGAAGTCCACATTGGGAGTTTGCTCCAGCATTTTGCGCCATTCTGCTGCAAATAGCATTCGGTCATTTTGGGTACGAGGGCTCCACATTGCTGGCCCCTTCGAGCGATTGAGCATTCGGAACTGGATCATGCTCTTGTCAGAAACTATGCCCGAATAGCCGCCGAGGGCGTCAATTTCGCGTACGATCTGTCCTTTGGCTATACCACCCATGGCGGGGTTGCAGCTCATCTGTGCTATGGTTTGCATATTCATAGTCACCAGGAGCACGCTGGAGCCCATATTGGCTGCTGCGGCCGCTGCTTCACAGCCGGCATGCCCCGCACCCACTACTATTACGTCATATTTCTTAAACATCGGAACTGCAAAATTAGCTAATACAAACGACAGAGCTTGGATATAACAATATTTGGGTCTGGCAACGTTCCACGTGGAACAATGTGTAGTGTGTCGAGTTGTGTTGAGGGTTGATTTGTTCCACGTGGAACAAATTTATCAGCTACCCTGTGTGCATCCCAATACCGCAGTGCTACATACTTTGATGGGCTTACCAACATATACACAACCACCCTGATCACATGGTGTGTAGAAATTTCTGGATAGAGCCGTTCAGTCGCAAAACTTGGCTAAAGGGGGTGTCCAGTCGAAAATCAATTTCTCATTTATTGTCGGCCTGGAGCCACGCCTTGCGAATTTTCAATTGGTCTGCAGACGGATGTTTATCCAGGGCAAGAATGTTGTAAACATTTGTTTCGGCTAGAAATATCTTCTGCTGCAATTTTTTCTTTTTTGCCTTACCGCTGGAATCTTTGCGCAGGACTACGATTTTTAGTTTATCCCCGGTACGCGCCGTTTTCAACCATTCCGATCTATAAGCAGAAAACTCAGATGGAGCCAGTTTCACACCGTTGACTGAAATAATCTCGTCTCCTTCCTGATAGCCCATTGTCTTGCCAAAGGAGTTCAAGTTTTTGAGGCTGCTTATGACAAGGTGGTTCGTTTCGGGATTGAATCCTATGCCAAATCCACCAAAAGAATATGTCATATCGGTTTTCACCTTGCTATAATTGACCCCGGCATAGCCTAGAACTTCTTTAAAAGGCAATGGTTTATTGCCAATAACATGCTCCTGCAAAAATTGCTTTATGTCCGGCTGGGTCATGGAATATATTTTATCAAATAGCTCCTGATCCTGAAATGCCCGATCTTTGCCGTAAGTTTTTGAGAGGTCATTGATCAGATCCATGAGCCTGTATTTGCCCTCGGAATCCTTGATAAGCTTAAGATCCAGACACATTGATATCAGTGCTCCTTTGGAATAAACATTTGTGTACTGATCTTTGTACTTGTCCAATGCACCAAGGCTGAGCTCGGTGAAGGAAAGAGAGTCGTTGTACACAAACATGGCCTCGTTCATTTCCTGGCGCAGGGCTGCGAGGTATTCTTCCTCGCTGATCAGGTCATACCTCACC
This sequence comes from uncultured Chitinophagaceae bacterium, assembly GCA_964571705.1. Lineage (GTDB taxonomy): Bacteria > Bacteroidota > Bacteroidia > Chitinophagales > LD1 > UBA1941. Next base: position 32,457 of record CAZNDJ010000009.1, on the reverse strand, counting down.
TGTACAGAGTGTGCATGATATTCCGTCGAGCCCTCATACAGCCATAGGTGCTCACTCATTTTCGGATTATCGAAATCGAAGTTTGCGATCTCTTCAGAGTGAATATTGAGTGGGGTGACAATGTGAAAAAATTCATGTGAAGCGACATTCCGTACAGTAGAAGCAAGTGTCTGGTTGGTACCATCTATCAGGTAGTACATGGATCCATATGAATGCTCTAGCGCACCATACCCCCCGGTGAGACCTTCATGATCAGCAAGATAGATGAGAAAGGAGTAGTTTGACACAGGAAGCTTTCCGCCCAGGTATTTACCTTGCGCCTGCAGTAGCGTATCTATGCCTTTGGCTATGCCTGCAGCATCGGCCTTTTTGGTAGGAGAATAAACAGAGATCAGGATATCACTTTCGCCGATCCTAAGGTGGGCGGTATCGGGTTTTGTGTACATGACCGGATTGTCCACTACTGCATTATAGCTCGGTACAATATACTGGTCTTGTGTCTCACTATTGTCCCTATCTACGAGAGAGGTGCTACCGAAAAAGCCACGTGCATGAGTGATATTAAGCTCATAATATAACTTAGTGTGGCTGCGAAAATACCCGATCATAGTATGGAAGTTTAATACAAAACATGTGTCAGGCTGGATATCTGTACCCGCTGGTTCAAAAATTGGGTTATTCTCCTTTGGTGCATGGTAGGTGTCCCGCACACGATATACTATTTTGTCAAGCTGCGTTGCATTGTCTATTTTCCAGCTATTGGTATCCATCTGGGTCACGGAAAGGGCGTTTCCCTTTTTATCGTACGCGCGAAAGCCTTCTACAAACCGCCCAAAATCGTAAATTGAATAGGTTCCTGGAACCATTTTGGGCAGGCTATAGATGATCTGTGACTCATTTATCTGCGGAGTCGTTACCTCTACATTGAGCCGGCGGTCCGAAGCCTTGGTAAGGTCTATAGCAACGTGATAAGCATTGTCAGAAGCCAGAGCTGCGAACGCAGTGCAAAAGGAGCAGAGCACCAGGACAAGTTTTCTCATATGGGAATTTTATAGATAAATATGTAAAGCTAAAGCCCTTTCCACGTGAAACATAGGCAAAAAAGGCAATTTATTTTGTTGATTATCAATTAGTTGTGTTTTGTGTCTTACAACCTTCGTAGTTTCTCCCACATATCCGGTAGCATTTTGATCATAGCAAACTGACGGGAAGCTCTATGCACCTCTTCTGCTGGTGTACCCAGGTATGTTTTGCCAGCTTCCAGTGATTTGGCAGAGGCACTGCTGCCGAGCAGCACAGCGCGGTCGCCCACAGAAATGTTTTTGCTTAACGCAGATTTGCCATAGAGTGTCACATGATTTCCTATCCGCACATTGCCTGCTATGCCTACCTGTGCACATAGTATGCAGTGCATGCCCACTGTAGAGTCGTGGCCTATATGTACCTGGCTATCCAGCTTGGTGCCTTTGCCTATCACGGTATCAGCAGATACCCCCGCGTCTATAGTGCATCCGCTGCCTATCTCTGCATCGTCATGTATCACTGCGCGGCCCACTGTATGCATTTTGTCGTAGTGTGTACCTCGCCCTTTATAATAGAAAGCATCTGCCCCTATTGTACTGTTGCCATGGATAATCACATTGTCGCCTATCACCGAGTGCGCGTATATAGAGACATTAGGATAGATGATACAGTCGCGCCCAATGGTGACATGCTCTCCAATATATACGTTGGGATAGATCACAGTGCCTGCGCCCACCTGTGCAGTGGCGGCAATGCTTGCACTCGTATGCAATAGCGGTCTCTGGCTGATGGCCAGCTCATCATAGGCGCGGAATGGATCTGCGACGTAGAGGAGTGTTTTGCCCGGCGGTGCATCTACTTTTCTATTGATAAAAATAAAAGTGGCTGCCGATGCCAATACAAAATTGTAATACTTCTCGTGATCCACAAAAGTGATATCGCCGGGAGCCACATTGTGTATCTCGTTCATACCGGTCACGATACCTGTCGCGTCTCCGATGATCTCTGCTCCTGTCTGTAGTGCTATATCCCGGACGGGAATAGGCTGGGGAAACTTCATGTTTCTCTGATAATGGCGGGCAAGTTAGTCAGAAATTGATTGGTCCCTTTAGCTACATTTAATCACTCAAAAGCAAGTTGAACTAAAAGGTAAACACATTATGAAAACTTGGGAGGTTGCAGGCATATTTCTCATGATGGTTATAGTCGTTGTCTTAGGCATTTACTTTCCTCGACGCCGGCATGGTAAACGTATAGATCCACTCAGTGAGGCAGCAGAGGAGATGAGAAGACGCGGCCTCAAAATACATGTGGACTATGCGCTATGTACTATCCGTGACAGTACCTATAGCTACGAAGAAACAGTGGCACATGGCCGGATAGCAGCGGGGAATATACTGGGTGGCAATGAAATGAATAATGTACAGATGCGCACCGAGGGTCAGCTCCTGGTGGAGTATCCGTATAGCGCACCAGATGGGAGTGAGCATATCTATCAGCTGATAATATATGGGATGACGCGAGACAATTTTGATATGCGATTTATAGCCAATGACATCTATATGTACATCGATCCACGGGATGACAAGGTGTGTATGCTGGATATGGGGAAACCGGCAGATATGGGGACGGCGTAAAGACGCCTAAAATCAGGCCGCCAAATTCAAAAGCATGTCTTACATTTGGCCCACTCAAATCAAGATATGCAAAACACCTCGCTGACGCACCTGCACCAATCTCTTGGAGCCAAGATGGTCCCATTTGCCGGATATAATATGCCTGTATCATATGCGGGTATCACCCAGGAGCATAATGCAGTGCGCAATAGTGTAGGTGTATTTGACGTGTCGCATATGGGAGAATTTGTACTCAGCGGACCTAAGGCACTGGACCTGATACAGCTAGTCACCACAAATGATGCATCAAAACTGACCGATGGCAAAGTGCAATACTCCTGTATGACCAACGATCTGGGCGGTATAGTAGATGACCTGCTGGTATACCGTATCAGTGCTGACAAATACTATCTGGTGGTCAATGCTTCTAACATAGAGAAAGACTGGAACTGGATAAGCCAGCATAATACATCTGGCGTGGACATGAAGAATGTAAGCGCTGACACCAGCCTGCTGGCAGTACAAGGGCCTAATGCTATCAAGGCACTGCAAAAGCTGACGGATGTAGACTTGGGTGCGATTCCTTACTATGCTTTTGCTATTGGTACGTTTGCGGGCCTTGCTGATGTGATCATATCCAATACAGGATATACCGGCTCCGGTGGCTTCGAGCTCTATGTGAAAAATGAAGACGCGGAAAAACTTTGGTATGCGGTATTTGAAGCCGGTAATGAGTTTGGCATCCAACCTTGTGGTCTGGGTTGCCGTGATACATTGCGTCTCGAAAAGGCATTTTGCCTCTATGGCAACGATATCAATGATGTCACCTCGCCTATAGAGGCTGGTCTCGGCTGGATCACAAAGTTTACAAAACCATTTGTACATTCTGACTATCACAAACAGCTCAAAGAAACCGGAGTGCAACAAAAACTTGTCGGTTTTGAAATGATAGACCGGGGCATACCACGCCAGCACTATAAGATCAAAGATGCTGCCGGAAATGAAATCGGGGAGGTGACCTCTGGCACACAGTCTCCTACACTAAATAGGGCTATCGGCCTCGGCTATGTGAAGTCAGAATTTTCTGCAGTGGGTGCCGATATCTTTATAGATATCCGCAATACACTTGTAAAAGCTAAAGTGGTCAAGACCCCTTTCCTCTGACCTGCTTTTGTGGCTAAAAAATGACATTGTAGTTGGCCTGGGCCAGATATGATATCATACCTTTGCCACAGAATCAGATACTATGAAACAACTACAAAGAACTCTCGCTGCTGTTATTCTTTTCGCAGCCATCAGCCTATCTCTTAGCGCGCAATATACGATCCCCGTAGTGGTCCATGTGATACATGACAACGGGCCGGAAAATATACCTGACTCTCTGATACGCAATGCAATAACTGAAGTAAACCAGAATTTTAACGCTCAGAATGCAAACCTTGTGAATGTGGTATCGGCATTTGCTGGTATTATTGGCAATATGCATGTCGACTTTTGCCTGGTGCATACTGATCCACAGGGGCTACCTACCAGCGGGATAGAGCATATAGCCAACTCACTCACGTACTATGGCGATAGCCAGGCCGTACGGATCAATCAATGGCCACCAGACAAATACATGAATATATGGGTGGTAGACTCTCTACGCTCAAATGTATGGACAGGGTTTATACCAGGCATGGCTACGTCTCCGACTGCGGCGGCCCTCGACCCAGCCTCAGATGGTGTGGTTGCCGCTTATTTTACTTTTGCCCCGGGGCAACGGGGATTCCTAACAAATTTAATGGCGCGCTATCTGAATCTCGAAAATACATGGGGTAACTCTAATGAGCCGGAGATAGCCTGCGGCGATGATGATGTGTATGATACGCCGGTCACAAGGGGGGATTTTCTTACATGCTACACCGCGAGATCCCAGTGTGATACTCCTGTAGTGGAAAATGTCCAGAACTTTATGAACTATTCCACCTGCCCGTGTATGTTCACTCGAGGTCAGGTAGACCGGGTGCACCATACCCTGGATAGTACACTCGCGCACCGCAATAATCTATGGAAACCAGCAAATCTGTCTATGACCTGCATGGAGCCTACTGCAATTATTCCTTTGACATCAGAACAAATAACTATTGGCCCCAATCCATTTACTACAGAAATAATGATCAAAGGGCTCCACCACGTGGAACCGCGAATCTATGTCTTTGATATGTTGGGAAAATCTGTAGCTCTGGAGTTTAACGCCGCGTCAGGTATAGTGCATCTCGCAGACGTATCGCCAGGAGTGTACTTGCTGCAGATACAGGCTGGAGAGCAGAGTAAATCGTTCAAAATAATACAAAGCCCCCAAATCCCGTAGTCTTCTGACAGTGCGTAACTCTGTGAGGCAGCAGTATATAGCTCTTTGAAGCAAGCAACCTTCTTTGTATATGAGTTATTGTCATGTACAACAACCATATTTACGACCATCTTGCGCATTTTTACCGCATCATCAATTTCAATGAGCGATAAAATATTCCTTGCAAAACTAGGTGCTAAGATCCGGAAGATACGTAAGGAAAAAAGCCTGTCACTCGATAAGCTGGCTGCCCTGTGTGACTATGAGAAAGCCAACCTCTCCCGCATAGAATCAGGCAAAACAAATACTACGATCCTCACACTCTATACTCTCAGCAGAGTGATGGGCGTGAAGGTTAGCGATTTCTTTGAAGACTGATAATCAGCACCTTACACTGCCTGTTGATATTAGGCATTAACAAAATTCCCCACTTTGGCACGGTGTTGGCCTTTTCTACAATACCCACACATTTTACATCTGTTCTATCTGAACAGTATGGCGTTATTCATTAAACTATCCTGACATGCAAACGTGTACCTAAATTTTATATTATGATAGGCAACAAAGGTTCATTTTTGGAAAAACTAGGAGCGAATATCAGGCGCTTCCGCAAGGAGAGACATATGTCTCTGGATACTCTGGCAGCACTCTGTGACTATGAAAAGGCAAATTTATCTCGCATAGAGTCTGGCAAAACAAATGCTACTGTCTATACCCTCTATAATATCAGCAAGGTAATGGGAATAGAAATGTGTAAGTTTTTTGAGGATTTTTCCGGAGATCACACCGACCGGATCAACACAGCTTAATAGCCTACAGTCATTACGATGGTCTTGTCGGGGCTATTCACTTGAATACGGGCGTCCTTCCAGCGAGGCAGGAAAAGTCCCTTGGCATCATTTGAAATAGCAATACCCTCTTTGGGTATTCCGATCACACTCAGATCCAGACGGTGATTGGCGTTTTCGTCATGATATGCTGCCAGTGCGTAGTCGCCGTATGGCACATTTTTAAAGGTGACCTCGGCATATCCTTTATTGATGTGCGCCCAGAGATTGCTATAGCATTTATCTGGTTTATCGGGAAATGTATAGGCGTTATTATAGAGAATGATATTGGTCTCGCCTGCGTTACTTCTAAAGTTTCTCAAGATCACCCTGAGATTGCCAGTCTGAGCCGGAGCCGCTGTGACAGGAGGCGTAGTCTCTATGGCCGGGGCCTGTGAGCCAAAGGCCAGAAAGGAGCTCATCATGATCAGCACAAAGATCGATTTGGTCATATGTATGGCTCTGCGCCTGCGTTTGGTTTAATATTTCCCCTGGCCAAGGGGGATGCAAATATAGCGAAGCTGTGAATTTGAACAAACGGATGTCCAACTCCCTTTGCTGTAGCTTCCACATTCTTAGCGATTTGCTGTCACCAAAAACTATGCGCAGCAGGGGTGATCCATGGCTTTTAACTGATTTTACCATTCATGGGATGGTACAAACTGGATTTTGTGACAAAAAGGAGATCAAAATGAAACACCAAATAGCCTGACGCGTAAGCTATACCAGAGAGTAAAAGTTTTAATGCTTGTTTAGTTAATCAAAGAGAGGTGGCCCGTAAGCCACCTTTTTTGTTGCTCAAGAAAAAGAGGCATAAAACCGAAACATAAAACCACGCAACGCGTACACAATTACAACAAACACCTTTATTATGAACAAATCCATACTCTTCGTAGCCGCATTGATCCTGTCGTTTCAACATATGTATGCCGGTACCGGCGCTACTGATGCATCTGCCCGCAAAGACGGCAAAGAATGGCTTTTCAAGCCGCTGGCATCTACTGACGTAAGCCTGGAGGTAGAGCGCATAGGTGGTGAAGTAATGGTACACCTCTACTCTCAGAATATGAGGAATGTAGATGTGATCTATGTAGAGAAAAGCAGCGATCCTACATCCGGATTTGCACGCTGTCAGTCTGTAAAGGTGTCCGACTTCCTGATCAAGAGCAAAAACTATATAGAAGTAGCTGATGCCAACCCGGGCTCATCTAACGTAGACTCATACTACAGGATACGCACTATCAGCACCAAGGGAGAAACCAAAACATACGCTCCGGTAGACCTCGCTCCACTGTATCAGGTAGATCCGCTGGAGGTGGTAGAAAAATAATAAGACCTTTTCATATCAATCTATAAAAGCCCTTTTCCGAGAGGGCTTTTTATTTTCCTCCCATCTGATTGGGCAAGTATCAGCCAATAGTGATAAGTTGTGGCGTGAAAAAGAGATACTTCATACATCTGGCATATGATGGCACCGGCTACTGCGGATGGCAGGTGCAGAATAACGGAGAGACCGTGCAGGGCAAACTAAACTTTGCCCTATCGCGCCTGCTCAGCAGCCCAATGTCTACCGGAGGCTGCGGCCGCACTGATGCGGGGGTCCACGCTACAGATTTCTACGCACACTTTGAGACCGACCGTGAGCTGGATGAAAAGTTTACCTTCCGGCTCAATTCTATCCTGCCTCAGGACATAAGGATATTTTCTGTCATACCCGTGCATGAGAAGTCAAATACACGTTTTGATGCTATCAGCCGCACCTATGAGTACTACCTGCACTTTGAGAAAAACCCATTCCTACGGCACTATAGCACACAGGTACACGCCCGCGAGCTGGACTGGAATAAAATCTATGAGGCCACGGCTATGATACCCGGCTTCGGAGACTATACGTCTCTCTGCCGGCCGAGTGAAGACTTTAAGACAAATCTATGCGATGTGACGGAGGCGCGCTGGGACCGGGTGGTGCGGCCTGCCATAGCAGGAGACAGGCAGGATGAATTTATGCGGCTCACCATCACTTCAAATCGCTTCCTGCGGGGCATGATCCGCAAAATAGTCGGCGTACTCATTCTCATAGGCCGTAGCAAGCTGTCTATAGCTGACTACAAGAGGATAGTAGAAGCAAAAGAGGAGTTTCCGTTTGGAATATCTTCTCCACCGCAGGGTCTCTATCTCACTAAGGTCGTTTATCGGGATGGTGTATTGGAAGGACGGGCCATAGACCGAAGTCGCAAACCCGCAGAGGAAGAAACTCAATCCGAAGAAGAAGAATAAAAAAGGCGGCCCCTATCCGGAGCCGCCTCATAAAAACCCAACCCTAAGAATGATCAGTTCATCACGGTGAACTTCGCATTGGCTACACCATCGCGGGTAGTGATGTGCATAGTGTAGATACCGCTGCTCAGGTCAGAGGTATTGATGGTGATCCTGTCAGCGCCGTTGCTATCTATAGTTTTTACTACAGCGCCGGTCATATTCATGATGGCTATTGTGCTAGCTTCTCCTTTCAGAGATACTGTGATCTTATCGCTGGCAGGATTTGGATAGAGACGGAGGCCTATCTCGCTGGTGATATCCCTGATGCCAGTCACATCAGAGAGTGGTATCAGATTGCCACCAGATGACAGCGCTACCCAGATGCCCAATGAAGGACCATTATTATTGTTAGCAGGATTGAGGAAGCCTGAAGCCAGGGCTACGCCGCTCTGGCCACCCAGAGAGGATACATCAGCCAGGTAGCGCTTGAGTGTAGTGCTGCCGGCAGAGTCCTGCAGGTCAAATACGTAACTACCTACTGGTACTGGCAGATAGCCGGTCTGATCCGTGTAGGACGCATTATCCACTGCGAGTATGCTAGGCACTTCTACGCGCACGTCCACGCTAGGAGCATCAGGAGCACCGTGTATCACAAAGAAGTCGAACTCTCCGGAAGATGTAGCTTGCCTGCGGGTATTAGGCTTGATAAGGAGGGTGAAGGCCGTGCTCTTGCCATCAGGATTGGCCGCGAAACCTGTACCCACCACACCAGATGCAGTCACTACATAGCTGCTATCGGGCGCCAGCAGGATATTGGGGAAGGTGGCGATAGCTTGCGATACGTTAGTAGAGTTTGCTGGTGCTACTGCTACAGTGTGATTCACATTAGACAGCAGTGCGATATATGGAGTAGCTGTGCGGAATTTAAAATTAGGTATCGCTTTAGCTCCGTCTACGTACACATCTACAGAGTCAGCTGCCGGGTCTGGTGCGTTATGAATGACCTGCACATATGACTGCTGCTGCTGTGGCAGCTCGACTACAGTGCCATCTGCCAGTACTGCGAGTATTTTGAAGGAAGGACCATTGTTATTGGCCGCCGGGGAGAGGAAGCCGGAAGCAATGACCAAGGCAGATTTGCCACCCAGGCCGGAGAGGTCCGCTACATACTTTACCAGTGCGGTAGAGACACCTGCCGGAGCTATCTCTATAGGATACCACGTAGGTGATACGGTCAGGTAGCCGCTGGCGTCACCATATTGAGCATTGCTCACCAGTGTAGCACCTCCCGTCAGATTTACGTCCACGCCAGGTGCGTCCGTCACACCATGAAATACAGCAAAAGAAACGGTACCAGCACCAGATGCAGTCCTGGCAGGTGCGACTACTTTCAGGTCAAATGCTGTACTCTTGCCGTTAGGGTTAGTGGCAAATCCTCCTGCCACTACACCGCTTGCTACTACGATATAGTTAGAGTCGGCTTGCAGAGGCCCGAGCGTAAAACTTTTGAGTGTGTCGGCTACCGACATCGAAGAAGATGGCGCTACGCCTACTGTGAGTGGGACACCAGATGGCAGGCTCAGAAAGCCGGTGGCCGAGCGGAAAGCAAAGTTGTCAAGAGCCCTCGTACCATTTACGTAAACGTCTACAGATGCTGCGGCTGGATCCGCGCAGTTGTGAATCACTTGAACGTTAGCGTTTTGTGCATAAAGCCCATTTGCCACGGCTACGAGGCCGGCCGAGATCAGGAAGGTTTTGAAAAGGTGTTTCATTGTATTTTTGTTTAACTATTGAACTAAAACAATTAAACAAAGTTTGGTGACAACTCTTCTTTGTAGAATTTTAACAATTGTTCCGGGAGACAGCATCTGACAGTATTACCGCTAAGCGGTGAAGGATGTAACTATATTTGCATCCATGTCAGAATCTGGAAAAGGGGGACTGGATCTGCCACTGGTCAGGCGTGTGCTCGGACTGGCCAGCCCCTACAAAAAAGAGTTTTACACCACGATCATTCTATCTATCCTGCTGGCCGGGATGGCCATGGTACGACCTATACTGGTGCAGCGCGCCATAGATTATCATATCATCCGCTTTGATATGCCGGGCCTGCAGCTGATCGTACTGGTCATGCTCGGCTCTCTGGTGGTGGAGACTGTCATGCGCTACTACTTTGGCTATATCTCTGCCTGGCTGGGCACCAGTATTATCCGTGACCTGCGTCAGCGTGTTTATGATCACATCATCCACTCGCGCCTGCAGTATTTTGACACGACACCTATAGGCACATCTACCACCCGTACTATCACAGATGTAGAGGCAGTGAATGACACATTCTCTGAGGGTCTCATCTCGATCTTTGCAGATATCCTGACCATAGCTGTAGCAGTCACCTGCATGCTGATATTCAATTGGCAGCTGGCGCTGGTCTCGCTCATTCCGCTGCCATTCCTCCTGATCGTCACCCGCTGGTTTCAGCGTGGGGTCAAATCCTCCTTTCAGGATGAGCGCACACAGATAGGCCGGCTGAATGCCTTTCTGCAGGAGCATATCACAGGCATGCGCATCATCCAGATCTTTAATGTAGAGAAGCAGGAGCGCGAAAAGTTTCAAGGCATAAACGCTCAGCTGCGCGATGCGAATGTGCGCGGCATCTGGTATTACTCGCTTTTCTTCCCCGCTGTAGAAATACTCCTTGCTACAGCTATAGGCCTTATGGTGTGGTTTGCCTCGGGGCAGATGGTATGGCATGCTGCCAAAACAAACTCAGTGATAGACACTTCTTCTGTGGGTACTATCAGCCTGTACATCATGCTCATCAATCTGCTCTTCCGCCCGCTGCGCTTTATAGCAGATAAAGTGAATACTATCCAGCGAGGTGTGATAGCAGCCGAGCGTGTTTTCAAACTGCTGGACAAAGACCAAAGCATACCAGACCATGGCATCTTCACACCTGAGCGCAGTCAGGGCAAGATAGAGTTTGACCATGTATGGTTCGCCTATGAGCATGACAACTATGTGCTGAAAGACCTGACCTTCTCGCTGCCTGCGGGAGAGACGCTGGCTATAGTAGGTGCCACCGGCTCGGGCAAGACCTCTACTATGTCCCTGCTGGGCCGCTTTTATGAGATCAATAGGGGCGACATCAAAATAGATGATGTGAGTGTGAAGGATTATAAACTCCCTGCGCTGCGCTCACAGATGAGTATCGTATTGCAGGATGTTTTTCTCTTTGCCGGCAGTGTATATGACAATATCACGCTGCGCAATGAAAAGATCACGCGCGAGACCGTGATAGCTGCGTCCAAAGCTATCGGCGCACACGACTTTATCATGCGCCTGCCGGGAGGCTATGACTACAAGGTGATGGAGCGTGGCGCTACGCTGTCTATGGGGCAGCGGCAGCTGATCTCTTTTGTACGGGCGCTGGTGTATGATCCGGCTATCCTGATACTGGATGAGGCCACATCATCTATAGACACAGAGTCTGAGCACGTAGTCCAGCAAGCAATAGAGAAGCTGGTGAAAGGCCGGACCTCTATCGTGATAGCGCACCGCCTCTCTACCATCCGCCATGCGCACAAGATCATGGTGCTGGAGCGTGGAGAGTTGAAAGAATTTGGCAGTCACGATCAGCTCATGGCGCTCGATGGCCACTACAAACATCTCTACGATATGCAGTTCAATCAGCAGAAGGAAGTGGCGTAGTCACAAAAGAAAATCCGGAACCAGCTTGCCTGATTTCCGGATTTTCTGATATGCTTTATAGAAGCAGAACTACTTTACAGCCTCTTCGTACCTCTTCTCTACTTCCTTCCAGTTGATCACATTGAAGAATGCAGACAAATAGTCCGGACGGCGGTTTTGATAGTGCAGATAGTAGGCATGCTCCCACACGTCTACACCGAGGATCGGTGTACCCTTTACTTCAGCTACATCCATCAGTGGATTGTCCTGGTTAGGTGTAGAGCTGATCACGAGCTTCTTGTCAGCGCCTACGCTCAGCCAGGCCCAGCCAGAACCGAAGCGGGTAGCGCCAGCCTTGGCAAAGTCTTCTTTGAACTTGTCAAAGCCGCCGAGCTGTGAGTCGATAGCCTCTGCGAGCGCGCCAGATGGAGTGCCGCCGCCATTAGGGCCCATCACCTGCCAGAAGAAGGTGTGATTCCAGTGGCCGCCGCCATTGTTGCGTACAGCAGCCGGGTACTTAGAGATATTAGCTACCAGCTCTTCGAGAGACTTGTTTTCATTCTCCGTACCAGCCAGGGCTGCGTTCAGGTTATTGACATAGGCTGCGTGATGTTTGTCGTGGTGTATCTCCATCGTGCGGGCGTCGATATGTGGTTCGAGCGCATTGTTTGCGTACGGTAGAGGATCTAATGTGAATGCCATGATGTGTTTAGTTTATTTGAGTGAATAATGATAATATGGACGAATGAATCCGGATACGATTTTACAGCCTTAAAAATGAAAAAACAAATGTATTCGGGTATCTCTCGGGTGCCAGACGGTGCCGCACTTTCTGTGCCAACCAGCTACTTACCCCGCTTCCCCTTAAAGAACTCCGACATCAGCACGCCGCACTCGTGCTCCAGCACTCCTTGCCTGAGCTGCGTTTTAGGATGGAACATTTTAGGCCCAAACTGGCTATATCCGGCCTTGGGATCTGCAGCGCCATACACCACCCGACTCACACGTGCCCAGCGCAGGGCGGCAGCGCACATGGGGCAGGGCTCTACGGTGACATAGATCGTACAGTCCTCCAGAAACTTGGCGCCCAGGTAGTTGGCGGCAGCTGTGATGGCTATCATTTCGGCGTGGGCAGTCACATCGTTCAGGCGCTCGGTCTGATTATAGCCTTTGCCTATGATCTTATCATTGCAGACTATCAGCGCGCCGATAGGCACCTCGTCGTCCTCCCGCGCGTAGCCAGCCTCTTTCAGCGCCAGACGCATCCAGTATTCATCATTGAGCAGTATCATCAGCGTGCAGGTTGAGAATGAAAAAATAGCCGGCTATAGCCGGGATCAGCAGATTGATAGCCCAGAGCAGCACGGGTACCAGAAAGACGCCGAGCGTCATCTCCGCCCCGCAGTCATGAAATACCAGCAGCGCTATACCCCCGCGCACAGTGAGGTCTGTGAGCGGGATCAGGGGCGATACTGACTGGAGGAAGAGCACCAGGCTGATGGCAGAGATCAGCTCAAAGACGTGGCCATCTATACCGGCAAAGCGCAGCAGCAGATAGTACTGCAGCACATACACACTATAGCGCAAAAAGCTGGTCAGAAATACCAGCCACTTATCATTGCGATGCGGTGTTTTCTCTGTGCTGATGATATAGCTGTCAAACCGCAGCCCAAGATGGTGCAGCCAGCTGACCACCTGCTCAAAGGAAATATAGAGCGCTATCAGCACAAAAGCCAACGCTGCAAAGCCAACATAACTGTACGGACTAAAAAACGCCTCTGCCTGACCGGAGTAAAAACGCAGCATAAACAGCGCCACAAGAAAGGTAACCACACTCTGCGCTATGCCTCCTATGGCGCTGAGATAGATACCATCTACGCGCTCACCCTTGTGCAGAAACATCACTCTGCCGGCAAACTCACCCACCCGTGCCGGGGTAGCAAAGCCTATGGACAACCCACCTAGTACAGAGCGCAGCGCCTCACGCAAGGTGACACGGGAGGAATGCTTCAGGAGTATCTTCCATTTTACAGCCTCCAGTATCCAGTTTAGCGGCATGAGGAGTATAGCCAGGGCCAGCAGCGCAATATTACCACCGCTAAAGCGCTGTATGAACAGATCTAGTGAACCGACAAAACTCTGTACTGATGCCAGCCGCCGGTAGATGACGAAGGACATAAAAATGAAAATGCCTACTTTTAATGCGAGCAGCAGGCGGCGGTACACGGGTGTATCCATCTATCGCTAGTAAAGGTGCTAAAACAATTTGAAAATCAGTCATGGCTGCGGATAAATCACAGGCTTCACAGCGGACCATCATAGGTATAGACCCCGGCACGATCGTGATGGGCTATGGCGTGATCACCGTGACCGGCCAACAGATGAAGCTCGTAAGTATGGGCGTGATCCAGCTCTCCAAATATGATGACCACCTGGACCGACTGCGCGTGATATCAGAGAAGGTCAAGGGCCTCATAGAGCAATACAAACCGGAGACCTGCGCTATAGAGGCTCCCTTCTTTGGCAAGAACGTGCAGTCTATGCTCAAGCTGGGCCGGGCACAAGGCGTCTCTATCGCCACAGCCCTGGTACATGGTGTGTCAGTCACAGAATATTCTCCTAAAAAGATAAAGCAATCGATCACCGGCAATGGCAATGCTACTAAGGAGCAGGTAGCAGCCATGCTCCAGCAACTATGCAAGTTTGACCTCCAGCCGAAATTTCTCGATGCCACAGATGGACTGGCAGCAGCTGTTTGCCATCACTTCCAGAGCAGCTCAGTGATCACCGGCGGCAAGAAATTTAGCGGCTGGGGAGACTTTGTGAAAAACAACGAGAAGCGGGTGAAATAGCCTTTACTTCTTCATAGCCCTGTACACGATCTTCTGCAGATCTGTCCTTATCCCCATCTTTACCAGCTTAGGATTTTCCGCATCCGGATAGACACGGTTTGACAGGAAGATGAACGTCAGGTTATTATCCGGATCGCTCCAGACACAGGTGCCGGTAAATCCGGTGTGGCCAAAGACACTAAGCGGCACTTTATTGTACGTCGGGCTTTGCTTGGCCGGGTCTGGCTCTGGCTTATCAAACCCCAGACCGCGACGCGATTTAGTAGTAGCTCTCTGGGTAAACAGGTCAATGGTCGCTACATTCAGGATACGCTTGCCATTATACTCTCCTTTATTTAGCAGCATCTGCATCAGCGCCGCCAGATCAAAAGCATTGCTAAATACACCCGCATGGCCCGCCACGCCACCATACATGGCACTACCCGGGTCATGTACGAATCCACGCACCGTCTGCTTGCGGAATGTCTTATCATTCTCTGTAGGGATGATACGCGCGAGATCATAGCGCTCCGTAGGCTTGTAGCCGATGCGCGTCAGACCCATGGGCCAGTAGATATTTTCGTAGACGAAGCTATCCAGCGGACGGCCAGACACCTCCTCCACTACCTTTTGCATGATGTAGAAATCGAGGTCACTGTAGAGGTAGCCGGCATCCGGCTTCACCTCTGAGTGTGACATGATGTGCCACATGGTATCGGCGTAGTCGCGCCGGATAAACATCCCATCTGCCACCCTATAGCAGAACGTGTCGTTACAATAATTGCGGTAGTGCAGGTCATATTGCTCCGGGCCGGTAGTATATTTGTAAAACTCTACAAAAGCCTTAAGGCCAGCCTGATGGGTGAGGACGTCGGCCAGTTTCAGCCCGCGTATCGTAGCGCTATCGTCCAGGTGGAGGTAGTCTCCTACTGTTTTTGTCAGGTCTATCTTCTTTTCGTCATAGAGCTTCATCACAGCCAGCGTGGTCGCTGCTATCTTTGATATAGAGGCTATGTCATAGAGGTCTGTGGTCTGTACTTTGTCTTTTGAGTTCTCATAGATCTTGCTGCCATAGGCTTTATTCCAGATCACTTTATTATCCTTTGTCACCAGTACCTGGCAACCCGGATAGGCATGGGCTATCATGCCATTCAGTATCACCTCATCCATCTCGCGCAGATCTTCCGTTTTCATATGCACATCTTCTGGCTCTGCTATCTCCAGGCGCATGTGCTGATCTGTAGTGACGCCTGTACCCGCACGAAATTTCTCAGATGCAGATACGGGCAGTTTGCCTAGTGCCGGCATCGCACCGAATAGGACATTGGCAGCAGCAGGCTGTGTCACCTCATTATCCTCATAGGCCACGATGATGTTTTTCTGCGCCTCAAAAAACTTCAGGCTATAGGGTGAGCCGAATAACACTAACACTACTTCTGTGCGATGTGACAGGCTATCTATGAAATCGAGCGTATTCTGGTTGATCCCAAAATTGGATGCAGGCATACGGCTCATGCCATGAAGGTCTACGATGACACGCTGATATTTAGACAGCGTATCGAGCAGTGGCAGCAGGGTATCGTTACTTTCCTTCGGAGAGTTGAATAGCGGTATCTCGGCAAATTGGAAGACAGCTTTTTGAAAATCTGAATAGCCCTTGTGGTCTATAGATACCGATGCGGTCTTATTGGCCGTCAGGTCCTGCAGCGGGATCTGCCCGCCCTCATTGGCTGCTATGGTGATTGCTTTTTCAAACAGCTCCCGGCGCAGCGCGATAGCGGTATCTGTATTTATGTCGTAGTAGAGATTTTCTGAGCTGATGGGATGCCACTCGCGCAGGCCCAGCTTGTATTTATATGCGAGTATTTTTTTGACATGTTCCTCCAGGGTGGCGGGAGACAGGGTGCTGTCGCAATACGCTTCAAATATCTTTTCTTGCCCCTTTTCCGGATTTTCAGAGTACTCCAGCACATCTGTGCCTGCCATGAAGACGATACTGTCAACAATGCCCTCGCGGTACTGGCTGGTCACAGCTTTCATATTCAGCGCATCTGAGAAAACGATTCCGTCAAAGTGCATCTGGTCTTTCAGCAGACCTGTCACTACTTTTTTTGACAAGGATGTAGTCACGGTATCCAGCACAGGCACGTTCAGGTGCGCCACCATCACGCCACCTATGCCATTGCTCAGCATAGCGCGAAAAGGGAAGAGCTCAAACGCTTCGAGCTTGTCCAGAGGCTTGAGTACCGTAGGCAGTGTTTTATGCGAGTCCTTATCCGTGTCCCCATGTCCCGGAAAATGCTTTGCACAGGCCAGCACATTGGAAGACTGCAGGCCATCGGCGTACTCTACGGCTTTTATCGCTACTTTATATCTGTCTTCTCCAAAGGAGCGGTCATTGATCACCGGGTTCTGCGGATTGCTATTGATATCCACCACCGGTGCAAAGTCCACCTGCACCCCGATACGCCGGCTCTCCCTTCCTATCTCTTCGCCCATTCTGCGGATGAGCGTATTATCACTCACTGCACCCAGGGTCAGATTGTGAGGAAATGAAGGCACCGAATCCAGGCGCATACCGAGGCCCCACTCCGCATCAAGGGCTATCATCAGTGGCACTTTAGAGAGTGATTGTAGCTTATTGGTCCAGTCGAGCTGTGTAGTAGGATGGCCACGGAAGAAGATAACACCACCTGCCCTGCCGGCGCGCACCAGGGACTCTACCCGGGCCATCTCAGGCACGGAGTCAGTATGGGCAGATAGCATATAGCACTGCGCTATGCGCTCCTCTACGGTCAGCGAGTCATATACTTTATTGACCCAGGCCACGCAGGCCGGGTCATGCCTCCAGTCATAAAAGGGGGTGACAGACTGTGCATGCGCCACAGCCGCCAGACAGCTCACCAGCCAAAGAAAAAAGACCTTTCTCATCTGATAGCTAAACAACGAAATACCCCGCAAGCATAGTACTCGCTTTAGGATACTTTATCTACAGCCGAAATGTAAATGGACAGTAAGGAATGCAGCAGGACTACTACTGCTGGTTGGCGGTCACCTTTACGGTATAGGTGCCGGTATTTGCGGCATTATATACCGATTCAAAAATGGAGAGGTAAAGGATACCCGTACCCATAGATTTGCCTATAAATGTATCGCCGGCCTTCACTACCTGGCCGCTCTCGCCCACCTTGAAAACAAGACAGCCATATGACGGCTCATTTGATTTCGGACCCGGTGTACCGTTTACGCCGCCATCTGGGGTGTACGCATTGTTTGAGAGGCTGGCGATATTGACCACACCCGATGCCAGTATCTGCACCGATTGATCCTTGCGGATCAGGATGCCGGTATTCAGCCAGCCGCCATTTGAGTTGCCCACTATATGCTGATTGGCGTTCAGTTTATAGCTGCCAGAGCCCGGATTATTTACGTCCTTAAAGCTGACAGAGATGGATACGATCTTGGCCCTGTTTACGCTGATGCTGCCGTAGTCTGTCTCCAGCCCCAGCGCCTCAAAGTCATAGCGGCCCTCTATAGCAGAGGCACCGGTCGTCTGCAGCAGATCCTTGGTGTGAAAATTCTTTGGCAGATTAAATCTCGACAGCAAAACATCATAGAGCAGGTCTACCGAGAAGTCGCTGTTCTCGCGCTTCTTATAGGTGGATGAAGACATGTACTCTTTGATCACGGGTACCACACCTACTTCCATTTTCAGGAGCCGGTCAAAGGCTGCCGAGGCTTCATTCAGCGCTCCGTTCTGCACTTTGTCCAGCAGGTCGCGGACCTGCCCTTTGTCTATGCCAGTAGTATTTATCCCCAGCGTAATGGTAGATACATCTTTGATCGGCATAGCGAGGTCTCCGTATGCCGTTTTGAAGGAGATGGAGCTGATCTCGGACATGCCGGTGATCACGTCGCCGTTGCGCATTTTGACCGTAAAGAAGGTGCGCTCATTCTGTGCGTACAGTGAAACTGATAGCGGAATGAGGGCAAGGAGCAAGAGCGACTGCAAGAGTTTTTTCATAAACCTCAGAATGATAATGAACGGCAAAATACGCAAATGCTTTAACTCTTTAGGCTTCCGACTTTAGGATAAAAAAGTGTTGCGCGGGACGGAGGGATACTTCTATTATTGCCCTATGGTTTCACCCCAATCAGAATCGCAGCTACCGGTCGTGCCCTTTTCACGCCGCATCATTATGATCACATCTGTGGCCATAGCCGTTTGTGCGGCGGTAGGGCTGCTGCTGGGGTACTATACCAGCCATATGATGGATGAGCTCATGGCCGGACGTATACACGAGTTTCCCAAAGGCTACGCGTTGTTCAATGCACTTGCATTTATAATGAGGCCCCTGACCTATGACATGTCGCGCACCTATTGGACGCGGATAGTAGGTGAGCGGCTGAACTTTCTGGATCACCTTCCCGCCCTCCTGGTGGCAATACAAGTGATCGGAGTCATCTTCTTTATCCTGACGAAGCAAGCAGGAATGAGGTTGTTGAGATTTACCTATAGCACCTGGTTTATTTTCCGCCTGTTTGCACTGTTCTCTTATCTCATTTACCAGATCATGCTTCCCGTCAAACTGGAATATTATGAGCTAAAGCGAGACGTGTGGTATGTTTTTGTCCTTGTGATAGTTACTGATTTGATTTGGATGGCACTCTGTGCCTGGATGCTATTTGCACTGAAAAAATGCACCAAGGTTAAATTGGTATATGAGGAGGGTGTAGAGGTCTTTGTCCCGGCCAGCAGGTGGCTGCGATTCGTGCACATGCAGATAGATGGCTGGCTGATCATATTGATCTTACTGTCTTTTACCAGCACCTTCCTCTGGATGATCCGCGAAAAGATCGGCTCGGGTCAGGATGTGTCTATCCTGAAGTTTATGTTCTACCTGACCATCTTTATCATACAGTTTGTTTACTATACCGTTCTCGAAGGTGCCTGGTGTACGACACCCGCCAAAGGCCTGACAGGGACCACGGTGATTGATGACAAAGGAAACGGAGCATCCTTGCGGGCGGTAGTAAATCGCACCCTATCGCGATTTATCCCCTTTGACAACTTTTCTTTTTTCGCAAGAAGGGGATGGCATGATCGCTTTGGCGATACATGGGTATGCAGGGAGGAAGAAATAACGCCTGAATCTTAGATCAGGTTATTCTCCTTTAGCTTTTCAGTTTGCTCCGCCACGGCCAGTGCGTCTATCATGCCACCTATCTCACCGTTCATGAAGGCGTCGAGATTATAAACAGACAGATTGATACGGTGATCCGTGATACGGCCCTGCGGATAGTTATAGGTGCGGATCTTGGCGGACCGGTCTCCGGTACTCACCAGCGTCTTGCGGCGCGCAGCGATAGCATCTTCATGTTTGCGCACGGCAGCTTCGTATATACGCGTTTTGAGCATCTTCATAGCCATATCGCGGTTCTTGTGCTGGGAGCGCTCCGCCTGGCACTCGACCACTGTATTGGTAGGTATGTGTACCAGACGTACGGCAGACTCTGTCCTATTCACGTGCTGACCACCCGCGCCTGATGCGCGAAACACATCCATGCGGATATCCGCCGGATTGATATAGATCTCTACCTCATCTGCCTCCGGCAGCACAGCTACAGATGCTGCAGATGTATGCACGCGGCCCTTTGCCTCTGTCTCCGGGATGCGTTGCACACGGTGTACACCAGACTCAAATTTCAAAGTGCCGTATACATTCTCTCCTTCTACCTCCAGGACCACTTCTTTATAGCCACCCACGGGGTTGTCACTTGAGTTGGCCACCGTCACCGTCCAGCCGCGGGTCTCACAGTAGCGCGTGTACATACGCATCAGGTCTCCGGCGAATATGCTCGCCTCATCGCCGCCAGCACCCGCACGGATCTCCACCAGTACATTGCGGTCATCTTCGGGATCCTTTGGCACAAGCAGCATTTTCAGCTCTGCTTCAAACTTTACCTTCTCCTCCTCTTGCTGTATAAGATCAGCTTTGGCCATATCGCGAAAATCTTCGTCCTTTTCGGTCTCCAGGATATTTTTGTTATTGGCGATATTGGCCAGCACGAGTTTGTAGCGGTCATAGACGCCCACCAGCGTTTCCAATTCTTTATACTCCTTATTGAGTGCTGTAAAGCGCTTCATATCCGACATGGTAGCCGGGTCAGAGAGCGCTTTGCCTATCTCTATGAATTTGCCTCTTAGATTTTCTATCTGATCAAACATAATGCTATCGTCTACAGTGGCAGCGGATATACTGCCTGATTTTGGTGTGCGAAAATAATGAAAAGAATGAGCGGATACTACCGCGGGCTGGTATTAGCGCCGCTAGTACTTGTAAAAGTCTACCCTGTCAGCATGCAGGATGGCGATGCGTTCTTTTTCTATCACGGCTTGCTTCACGCCCACGGTGTCCGGCAGGCTGATCTGCTTGGCATCAAAAGTGACCGGATTGTAAGATTTAAGTTTCCCCTCCTCAAAGTAGACGATCTGCTCCTGGAATATCTGGAAACGCTGCAGCCCTTTGATTGGTATTGTCTTGTAGTAGGCACCGAAATTGTCAAACACCAGTACGCCTACCGCCGGGTCATTGACATAGACCTGGCCGCTTTTCTCCATGATAAAGTTTGGCGTGATCACGGTATTGATCAGTTGGTTTACCGGCTGGCTCTGTAGCTGTACCTTGCCTGTCTGGTCTACTTTCTTTAGGGTAAAGTTCAGATTGTCATAAAACCACAGATACCCATCAGAAGACATCCCGACGGCAGTCACATTCTGATAGCCGAGGTCGAAAAAATTGTAGGTGGTAAAATAAGCCAGAAACCGATCGAGTAGCACCGCCTGCATAAAGTCAGGGTAGTACACCACGATCTTCATGGGATTAGAGATATCTACAGCGCCTATCTTGCCATACTTCACTTCTTCATATACTTGAAATTTGTTTCCCATCCGGTCAAACTTCACGACCTGATTATCGCCCACGGCATAGAAGTTTCCGAAATTGTCTACGCTGATAGAGTTTGCTTTGACCACATAGGAGCTGAGCTGGGTATAGGCAGTAGTAGCTGCTGTCTGCGCTATCGCGCAAAGGGCCGGCAGTGCCAGCAATAGGAGCAAAACGCTCTTAGTAATATGTCTTTTAAGTATCCTCAACTTATATCGTTTGAGCGCCGGGTGCAAACCGGCCGGTCCTGAGCTCCTGGCCATCCCATACGGCATAGCTATTATAGTCCAGCCAGTCGCCGAGGTTGATATAACGGCTGCCGTCCACATTTATGTCGAGCGGCAGGTGCCTGTGGCCGAAGATAAAATAATCGTAGTGCTTTCTGGTGAGCAGTCGCCTGCAGTACATGACCAGCCACTCCCGGTCCTCACCCAGAAAAGTCTCCAGCTTCTTCTCTCCGGTACTATATCGGCTGCGATATGACAAATAAGATGCCAGCCGTATACCCAGGTCAGGGTGTATCCAGCGAAATAGCCACTGGCAGACCGGATTGGTAAACACCTTCTTTATGAATTTATAGCCATGGTCCTTAGGCCCCAGGCCATCTCCATGCCCTATGAAAAACTCTTTTCCGTCTATCGTGCGCTCTATAGGCGCCGTATACACTTTTGCTCCCAGCTCCTTCTCAAAGTAGCCATCAAACCACAGGTCATGATTACCCGTGAAGATATGCAACTTCACACCGCGATCTGACAGCTCGGCCAGCTTGCCTAGCAGGCGCACGTAGCCCTTGGGCACTACAGTTTTGTAGTCGTGCCAGAAGTCAAATGTATCACCTACCAGAAAGATCTCAGATGCATCCCGTGCAGCTATATCCAGCCACTCTACAAACAGGCGCTCGCGGCGCAGGCTCGTATCATAGTCCGGCGTGCCGAGGTGGAGGTCGGAGGCAAAGTAGATCTTAGTGCGGGAGGTCATGTGATGCTAATGTATGCAGAATCATGTAGTCCTGCGAATAAAAAAGGGCGCTCAACGCGCCCTTTCAGAATTTTTATGCCTGCGATCAATGTGCAGCTACATCCGTAGCTACAGGATTGTTCTTACGCTTACGATTCCTGAAGCTCTCTACTGTATTATAGCCCAGTATATACATACATGGCACCACCAGCAGCGTGAGGAAGGTAGCACCGATGAGACCAAAGATCATGGTCCATGCGAGTGGTCCCCAGAAAGCCACGTTGTCACCACCCAGATAGAGGTGAGGCTGGAATTTTGAGAACATCTCCTCAAAGTCGATATTCAAGCCGATAGCCAGTGGTATCAGGCCGAGTATGGCCGACATAGCTGTGAGCAGTACCGGTGTGAGACGTGTAGCGCCACCCTCTATCACCGCATCTACCACAGTATAGCCCCGCTGTCGTAGCTCATCTATAAACTCTATCAGCAGGATACCGTTTCGTATGACTATACCAGACAGCGCCAGGAAGCCCACACCGGTCATCACCACAGAGAACTTCATATGGAATACGGCATTGCCCAGGAATACACCCACGAGGCTAAAGAACACCGTCGTGAAAATGATAAGCGGCTTCTCCCATGAGTTGAACTGGAGTACCATGATCATAAACATGAGCGCAAAAGCAATACCGAGCGCCTTGCCCAGGAAGCTGGCAGTCTCCTGCTGTTGCTCCTGCTCCCCTGCCATAGATACCTCATAGCCTTCAGGGATAGTCATATTGTTTACTACTGTCTGAATCTTGGCCACCACCTCATTTGCGGTGCTGCCCTCAGTCACATCAGAGCTCAGGGTCACGATACGCTTCTGGTTCTTACGGTTTATCACACTGTAGGAGTTAGTGTTTTTCAGCGAGGCGATAGATGACACTGGCACCTGACGGAAAGAGCCAGTAGCAAAGTCCATGAAAGACATATTGAGATTCATGAGCTGCTCCGGTGTCTGCCTGTCACTGGCCTGCAGGCGCAGCTGGATAGGCACGTCCTCATCCACATCGCGGAATTTTGAGACCTCTTTGCCATAGAGTGCCGAGCGCAGTTCTACTGCTACCTGTGCCTTAGAGAGGCCCTCACGCTGCAGTTTTTCATTGTCCAGCTCTACAGTGATCTCCGGCTTTGCCAGCTGCAGGTCACTCTTTAGTTCGTCTATGCCTTTGATATTAGCCTTGCTGATATTATTCAGGATTTTCTCCTGCAGGTCTGCCAGGACTTTAAAGTCATCACCAGTGATCTCGATCGTGATCGGCTTGCCTACCGGTGGGCCGTTGCGCTCTTTCTCTACAGATATCTGTGCGCCTGCCACTCCGTTTTTAAACTCATGGCGGATAGAGTCAAGCCACTTAGAAGTGTGAGGATCGTTACGATCTGCATATTTCTTAAAAGCTACCGTCACCTTAGACTTGTATGGGGTAGGCACTTTATCGGGGTTCTGCGGGTCGCCGGCACCGAGGCCGATATTAGATATCACAGAGGTGACATCCGGATTATTCTCACCTATGGTTTTGTATACACGATTCTCTATGATGCGGGTGATAGAGTCGGTCACGTTGGCATCGGTGCCCATAGGGAGCTTGCAGTATACGTACACGAAGTTTGGCTCACCGCTAGGGAAGAGCTCTACAGCAGGCTTGCTCAGCGCGAGTATCACACCACTCAGTATCAGCATTACAAGGGCACCTATCGGCACCAGTATCGGGCCTACACCTTTGATCATACGCTGAAGGCTACGGCGATAAAAATCTATGAAGCGTGGCCATACCCTCTCCTGCCATGCATGTATCGCAGCGTCAAACACAAAATGATACAGGGCTATAAGGATGAGACAGAAGATGCTGAAATTGCCCATGCCAAAACTCCTGGTAGCATAGCTGGCTATAGCAGCTACGCCAAAGAGAACGAACCAAGGTATAAGGCTCTTGAGATTAGAGCGCTCCTTATCATCCTTATTCATAAAGCTGGCCGCAAACACAGGGTTGATCACAAAAGCGACAAAGAGTGAAGCGCCAAGCGTAATGATCAGCGTGATAGGCAGGCCTTTCATGAATTTGCCGATGATGCCCGGCCAGAATAGGAGGGGAAAGAACGGAGACAATGTAGTCAGCGTACCTGCCAGTACCGGGAAGAAAACCTCACCGGCAGCATACTTGGCCGCCTGCGCTATGGAGAGATCCGGATTCTGGTGAAATATCCGGTGTGTATTTTCTATCACCACGATGGCGTCATCTACTATGATACCCAGTGCGAGTAGTAGGGAGAAGAGGACGATAACATTCATGGTCAGGCCCAGAGATGGCATGAGCAGGAATGCCAGCAGGCACGACAGCGGCACCGCGAGGCCCACGAAGAAAGCATTGCGGAAGCCCATGAAGAACATGAGTACAAATACCACGAGTATAAAGCCGATCACCACCGTATTGAGCAGGTCGTGGAGCTGCACACGGGTCAGCTCAGAGGTATCACCCGTTACTTTGATATTGAGGCCCTGAGGAAACTGAGTTGCTTTGTATTCATCTATTGTCTCGTATATCTTGTCGGTAGCATTCAGGAGGTTTTCGCCGGAGCGTTTGATCACGTTCAGCGTCACCACAGTCTTGTGGCTGAGGCGGGCAAAGTCTTGCTTCTCTGCGTGTGTATCAGAGATAGTGGCTATGTCTTTGATAAATGCCGGGTTGCCCACAAACGAGCGTACTACGATATTGCCTATTTCCTCCGGCGATTCGAACTCGCCCTTCACGCGCAGGTTGCGGCGCAGCTCGCCTATGCGCACTTCGCCGCTGGATACGTTCAGGTTTTCGCGGGCTATCGCATTCTCGATATCCATCAGCGTGATGCCGGAGGCTGTCATCTTGTAGAGGTCTACATTCACTTGTATCTCGCGGCTGTAGCCACCGATGATGTCTACGCGGGTGATTTCTTTCTGGCCCTCTATTTTATCCTTGAGCATCTTCGCATACTTCTTCAGCTGCTCCAGAGGAATATCTCCCGAGAGGTTGATATTCATGATAGGCTGCTCGGAGATGTCAAACTCCTGTATCTGCGGGTCACTCTTCAGGTCAGATGGCAGGTCCTTTTTACCTTTGTCTATCGCATCCTTTACCTTCTGCTTGCAGACAGCCGGATTCTGATCGGTATTAAACTCGGCGATGATCAGGCCAAAGTCAGACATCGAGTTGCTGGTGATCTTCTTGATACCTGAGATAGACTTCAGCTGCTTCTCCAGCGGCTTGGTGATCAGGTTCTCCACGTCTTGTGGCGAGGCACCACCATAGATGGTGGCTACAGAGATAGTCGGCACTACCACATCAGGATAGAGTTCCTTGGGCAATGCCTGATAGGTAAAGAAGCCCCACGCGCTGAGTATGATGGTGAATATGTAGATACTCACCCGGTTATTGATACACCAGCTCGTGATAGGAAACTCTTTCAGTCTTTCTGCACTTATCATAAATTAATATTGAGTAGTGGGTATTAAGTATTGAGACTTATAAAAGTAAAGTCGATTTAGAAAAATTTGGTTCGGTCCCCGCAGTCAGAGCTGCTGTGCGATAGCCACACGGCAGCCATAGCACCAGGATTAATAGCTGATTTTCTGTCCGTCTACCACCTCGCTGTAGCCAAATGATATCACTTTGTCTCCGGCCTTTAGCCCGCTCTTGATCAGGGTCTTGCCGTCGTATGATGTGCCTGGCACTACATTGCGTTTCACAGCAGTACCATTTTCTGCCACCAATACGTATGGTTTGCCATCATCTCCGGTCTGCACAGTATTGGCTGGTACTACCAGCACATTTGCAGTGCTCTCGTCGTTGATCATGAGTTTGGCTATCATGTTGGCCTTCACATCGGCCTCGTTGCCACCCAGCGCTGCTTCTACGTTAAATGTGCGGCTTTGCTTGTCCACCACCTGACCGACGTAGGTGACCTTGGTATCTATCGTTTTATTGATATCAGGGAAGTTTGCCTTGACCATATCACCTTGTTTCAGCAGACCTATCTGCGCGTCGCTCAGTTTAGCTTTGAGCACCAGTTGTGAGTTGTTTATGATGCGCACACCCGGCATCAGCTGTGATGGAGCGGCCATGTCACCCACCTTTACGCGGATCTCGTCTACCACGCCATCTATAGGAGACTTACACTTGCTCAGTTCTATTCCGTTTTGCAGTTGTGCCAGTTGTGTTTCTACTGCCTCCTTATTTGTCTTGGACTGGAGGTACTGTATCTCACTACCGATATTCTGCTTCCAGAGGCGCTCTTGCTTTTCGTATACTGTGGTCACGAGAGCGAGCTGTGTTTTGACGGTAGCTATTTGAGACTCCAGGTTGCTGGCGTCAGTCAGGAAGAGTACCTGTCCTTTGCGCACGTGATCGCCCACGTTTACCAGTATCTTGGTCACTACGCCAGGAGAAAGCTGGAGTGCGAGCACGTTCTCCTTGGCATCTACAGCACCTTGTACTTCTACATAGTGTTTGTAGGTAGTGGGCTCCAGTGTATCTACGCCTACCAGCTTGGTCTTAGACTCGGTCCTGAATGTAGTATCGAGTTTGGCTATCTCTTTTTCCAGCTTAGATATTTTATCTGCTGTGGTTTTTTGCTCGTCTTTTAGTTTTACGAGTTCCTTTTTCTTGGCATCCAGCTCGCTGCCACCGGTGCAGGCCGCCAGAAAGAGCGCTGTCAGTGCGATTATATTCAGTCCGGTCTTTTTCATGATCGTATCTTTTTATTTGAGTGTTTAGGGTTATTTGATGCCGAGGGCTTTGTCCAGGTCTGCGCGACTGGTCAGTACATTTCTCACAGCGTTGTAATAGCGGATCTGATTTGTGGTCTGGTCAGACTGAGTCTGCATAAGCTCGAAACTGGAAGAAACGCCTTCTTTGAATTTGATGTTGGTCCTGGAAAATATTTTGTTGTTCAGGTTCATGCTCTTCTTTGCATTCTCTTCTTCTATCAGATTTGTCTGAAATGTTGTCTTGGCTGCCTCTACCTGTAGTGTAGATTGCTTGCGAAAGTTTTCAAGATCATTTTTTGCCTTGTCAAGTTCCAGTTTTGCCTGTTTTACAGAAGCTTGTTTTTGCCCCCCATCGTAGAGAGGCACTTTTATAGTGAATCCCACATAACTCTGACTATACCAGTTGCTGATACTTTTGCCAGAACCTAGATCCTGACGATGGAAAAAATCTCCTACCTTTTCGACTTGAGACCCCCCACCATAGTTGGCAAATGCAAAAATCGAAGGAAAGTAACCTGCGGTGCGCTGCCTACGGTCGTAGTTCTTAAGCGCGATAGCCGTTTCAAGAAGATCTGACTCTATCCTCTGAGATGGATCAAAAGAAGCGGGCAGATCCTGCTGCATTTGTGTACGTAGTGACTCGACATCATCTGTCAGGGCTATTTTGTCAGTGAGCTGTGCCCCTATGTGATATTTGAGAGCAGCCAGGCTTAACTGATATAGGTTTCGGGTATTGTTGATCTGACTCTGCAGGGTAGACTCACCCAGTTCCAGTCGGTTTACGTCTAGTTCTTCAATAAGCCCCTCCTTGTATGTGGCACGTGTATCTTCTACCAGCCGATGTACTAAAGCCAGATTGGAGTCGAGTGTTCGAAGTATCTCACGCGCTGCCTGAGTTTCAGAGTAGGATTTTATGATATTATAGCGGATATCCTGCTCTGTGAGCGCAGTGGTCAGCTGAGAAACCTTAAACAGAGATTTGAAGGTTTGGATACCCACAAAGAACCTGGTATCATATACCATCTGCGAAAAGTTGATTCCCGTAGATATGTTGTTTGGCAGTGTAAAGTATAGTTTTGTGTCTGGTGGCAGGCCAAATATGGACAAGCTCTTTGTAAACGCAGGGCTGAGAGGACGTATGATATAATACTGATAGTCGAAGTTTGCATCCAGATGGGGCAGGCCATTAGACAACAGTTCATTATTCCGTGCCTTGGCCTGCTGCTCGCTTAGATGCGCATTTTTTGCCGTTAGATTGTTTTGCAAACCGTATTCTATCGCTTGCTTCAGAGAGAGTGCTTTGAACTCTGACGTCTGAGCATAAGTTGTGATGCTCGCTATTAGCGTGAAAAGGATAAATACTTTTTTCATTCTTCTATCAGTTTGAGGAGCTTGCCCTGCCTGAGCACTTTCTGGCCCTTCTCTGTCAGTATGCCTGCCAGGTGGTAGTTTACAAACTCCATATACAGTGTATAAAAATGGTAGCGCCGTGACGGAAACCGCTGCTGATCTATGAGTATGTCCAGTGCATACACGTAAATACGTGCCACGATCTCAGGGTTCATATCCTCGCGGTAGAGGCCCTCCCGGATGCCCCTCTCGAGGTTTTTCAGGATATGCTGCAGGGATACTTTCTCGCGATACTCGTTGAATAAGGCGTATGAATCAGGGTAATATTTTTGGAGCTCAGCAAAAACTGAAGCGTTGAAGGTCTGTAGCTCCTTGCTCATATAGGTGAGCATACGCACATTCTCCTCCAGGGCATTCTGTGCATTTTTGCTCACCTCCTCTATCACAGTCACCTCCCGGTCCAGATAGGATTGCATTACCTTTTTCACCAGGTCGGATTTATTTTGCACGTACTGGTAGATGGTCTTCTTAGACATCCCCAGCTCACGCGCTATATCATCCATGGTGAGGTTCTTGACCCCGTACCTGAGGAAGAGCTCAGTGCATTTAGCTATGATGGTGTTTCTTGTGCCCATTTTGTGGATAGCGGGTGCAAAAGTAGGGAGCAAAAACGAGGGAAACAAATATTCCATAAAATGTTTCCTTAGTTTCCTATCCGGACAGCCCTAAAATGTACCTGAAACGTAGGTATAGCCTGATGGGGCATTCTTTTGAAATGCCTCACATTAGCCCCAGATCAAATGTGATAATGGCAAATAGGTAAATCAGCTCACTTTTGCAGCCTCAGATACACCGGGCAGTGATCTGAGTGAACGGCATCCTGATAGATAGCAGCAGATACCACCTTGTCTTTCAGATTCTTAGTCACAGAGATATAGTCTATGCGCCAGCCTTTGTTATTGGCGCGGGAGTTGGCCCTGTAGCTCCACCAAGAGTACTGATGCGGATCCGCACAGATATGACGGAAGGTATCTACAAAGCCCGACTCAAAGAATTGGCTCATCCAAGCGCGCTCCTCCGGTTTGAATCCGGAGGTATCCTTATTGGACACCGGATTGTGGATGTCTATCTCAGTGTGAGCGATATTATAGTCTCCGCAGATCACGATCTTAGGACGGCTTTTTTGCAGATCATGGATATAGTTAAAGAAATCGTCCAGGTATTTCATCTTGACAGACTGGCGCTCGTCTCCCGTAGTACCACTGGGAAAGTAAGCACTCATAATACTCAGGTCGCCTATATCTATGCGGATATTGCGCCCCTCGTCATCGTAGGCTTTGATACCACAGCCTTTCACTACTGCATCTGGCTGGATACGTGTCAGGATAGCCACGCCGCTGTAGCCTTTTTTGACAGCCGGAAAGGTATAGCTCTCATAGCCTAGCTCGCGAAACACGGACGTGTCAAAGGCATCATCATCAGCCTTGATCTCCTGCAGACACAGCACATCGCAGGGGTGCTCACGCAGCCAGTCCAGCAGGCCATTTTTGATCGCAGCGCGTACGCCATTCACATTATAGGAGACGATATTCAGGTCTGGCATTGTTATGTATTAAACTACTGTAAGGATAAATATTTTCGCGGTATATCCGTCCCTAGCTAGACATGGCCGACATCACATACATAAAAAACGAAACCCTACCGGTGATACTGGAAGGCTGGCAGGGAAACCCCTCCAGCGGCACACGCTTCTTTGATCCGCAAAAAAGATTTAGCGGCTCCTTCTCTAAGGTGCTGAAGTGGCAGACCTCTGCCAGGCCCAAGGCCGCAGAAAAGAAAGCAGACACCTGGCGCGTAAATGTGGTCAAGGACAAGAAATTTCTGGCGTCTAAGGAGGATTGTATCGTATGGCTGGGCCACGCCAGTTTCTATATCCGTATCAATGGTGTGCAGATCATCACTGATCCTGTATTCTATACTTTGGGAGGCTTTGTGAAAAGGTATAGCGAGCTGCCATGTGCGGTGAGCGATTTTCGCGATATAGACTACGTACTGCTCTCTCACGGACACCGCGACCACTGTGACCGTCGTAGCCTGCGCGAACTGTATACAAACAATAAATTTGAACTCCTGACAGGATTGAATATCGGAAAGCTCGTGTCTGGCTGGCTCCCGGGGTTGAAATATCAGGAGGCGGGATGGTATCAGCCATATGCCGATCTCAAAGGTGGGCTAAAGGTGACCTACCTCCCTGCGCAGCATTGGAGCAACCGATATCCGTGGGATCTCAATGAGACGCTGTGGGGCTCTATGATGATAGAGGGCGATAAGACAATTTTCTTTGGTGGGGACTCTGGCTACTGTGATTATCCAGGGCAGATCCAAAGCCTGTTTCCCTCTATAGACTATGCTATGATAGGTGTAGGTGCATACACGCCCGACTTTATGATGCAGGATGTGCATACGAGTCCGTGGGAAGCGCTACAGGTGATAAAAGATCTGGGCGCCACATCCTTTATCCCGATGCACTACGGCACGTATGACCTGGCCGATGAGCCCATGGGAGAGCCATTCAGGCTCCTAAACAAGTATAAACATGACAAAAGTCATGAAGTTGTGATCGAAATACTAGACATAGGCGACTTTTTTACCATATCATGATAAAAAATGTTGATAATCACTAGGTTTTAACATGCGAGGGTTATACCTTTACCAACCCCCTATTTATTAAACCCTTATGTCAGTAACAAAGATCCAAACGGCCAAAATCAGGGCGATCCACAGCTGCCCTAAGTGCGGAGAAGACCTCACTCGTATTAGTAAGTCAAGGATAGACAGGATGGTAGATGTCTTGGTGCCGATAGGTAGGTATAAGTGCTACCGATGTTTGCGTGAGTATACGCGTATTCTTTAGTTTTTGTGCGTCTTTGCAAAGGTGTGCAGCCATTCTTCTTCTTTGCTGCGCATAAGGATTTCTTCTTTCCGGGTTTTATCTTTAAATCCGGCCAGATGTAAAGCTCCGTGGAATATCACTCTCAGTAGCTCTTCGTCTGCTGTAGCCTTGTGTTTCTTCGCATTGTCCGCTACACGGTCTATACTGATGTATATCTCGGACTCTACCCTGCTATCTGTCTCGCTCAAGGGAAAGGTGATAATGTCAGTATAATAGTCATGCTGCAGGAAATTCTGGTTGATACGCAGCAGGTATTCGTCAGAGCAAAATACGTACGTAGCAGAGAGCTTTTTGCCACATTCCTTGAAAAAAGTATCAGCAATGAATTTTTTGAGAACAGTCTTGCTCTTCAGCTTAAAAGATATGTCTGCAGTGTGAAACGAGATGGCCATGATCTGATCAGATCCTGAACTTCATCTCTACAGTAGAACCATTGCCTGAGAAAACGACGAGATCTGCGAGCTGCATCATCAGAAATACACCACGCCCGCATGGCTTGTCTATGTTTTCCGGTGCTGTAGGATCTGCGAGATTATTGTAGTCAAAGCCTTTGCCCTGATCCTTTACGGTAAAGGTCAGATTTTTGCCACGCTCATCAGGAGTCACAGATATCTCTACTGTCTTAGATGGATCGCACCCATTGCCGTGGATGATCGCATTATTTGCAGCCTCCGTCAGGGAGATCAGTATATTGCCAAATGCATCATCAGCGACGTTATATTTTTCGCGCACCTCCTCTATGAAGGATTCTACCTGCGCGATATTGTGTGGGTCAGATGTGATCGTAATGGTTTCCAAAATTGCGATATTCATACAAATATATAATTGCCCCCGCGTTTAACAAATAATTGTGGACAACGGCTTGTTAAAACGCGCGTCTTGTTAATTGCTA
>CAZNDJ010000008.1:0-64695 GCA_964571705.1 uncultured Chitinophagaceae bacterium | reverse complement strand
TTCCTTCAGAGCGATGTGCTCATGAGTGATGTCTACCAGGAATACAGCCGAAGGGGCACGATTCATAGCAGCGATACCACCCAGTACGCGCTCCATCTTCTCTTTCTCACGGCTCAGTACGAGCTTTTCTTTCTTGGTTACACTTTCCAGGGTACCGTCAGCGAGCATTTTCTCGATGCTTTGCATCTTCTTTACGCTCTTGCGGATAGTAGGGAAGTTGGTCAGCATACCACCCAGCCACCTGTCAGTGACATAAGGCATATTCACACGTGTAGCAGCTTCCTTTACTACTTCTTTAGCTTGCTTCTTGGTAGCTACGAAGAGGATCTTCTTGCCGGCCTTAGCCATAGCTTTGACAGCAGCAGCAGCCTCGTCGAGCTTATCTATAGTACGATTCAGGTCTATGATGTGGATGCCTTTCTTCTCGGCGAAGATGTATGGGAGCATCTTTGGATTCCACTTCCTGCGGAGGTGACCGAAGTGTACACCTGCGTCGAGCAGTTCCTGATGAGATATTTTAGCCATTGTTTTATTTCGATTATAAGTTTTATTAAATCTGTCCCTCTTCGATTAACGCTTAGAGAATTGCTCCTGACGGCGTGCTTTGCGGAGGCCGGTCTTCTTACGCTCTACCTCACGTGCGTCACGACGCATGAATTTTTCTTTCTTCAGTGCCGGGCGTACCTCAGGGTTGTCATTCACAAGTGCGCGGGCGATACCCAGTACGATAGCTTCTGCCTGGCCTTTCACGCCACCGCCAAATACATTGACAGTCACATCAAACTTGCCCCATGCATCAGCAGTCTTGAGAGGAGCCTCTACCTTCTGCTGGATGAAATCCAGAGGGAAATAATCCTTATAGTCTTTACCATTTACGATGATGGTACCGTTGCCGCTGCGCAGTACTACGCGGGCTACAGCTGCCTTACGCCTGCCTACAGTTATTTTGTCCTTGCTCATGATTATAGATCTTTAGGTTTTTGGGCAGTGTGCGGGTGCGCAGCCTCTGCATACACAAATAGTTTCTTATACTGCTGGCGTCCGAGGGAGTTCTTTGGCAGCATACCCTTCACAGCCAGTTCGATCAGCTCGTTAGGGTTCTTGGCTAAGATCTCCTTTGGAGAGCGGTGGCGCTGGCCGCCTGGGTGGCCAGTGTAGTGCACGCGATCTTTCACGTTCATCTTATTGCCTGTGAGCCTTACCTTGCCGCTGTTGATCACGATCACGAAATCACCGCAATCAGCGTTTGGGGTAAAGGTTGGCTTGTGCTTGCCCCTGAGGACAGAGGCTATCTTCGTAGCCATACGGCCAAGGGTAGCACCCTCAGCGTCTACTATGTACCACTCGCGCTTTACGTCGCTAGCAGACAGAGATTTGGTTTTGTAACTTAATGCGTCCACTTTGTTATTGTGTTTTTTAGTCTTTTTCTAAAAGGACTGCAAAAGTACGGTTTCACTGTGGATATTCCAAGGTTATTGCAACTAAAATTTTATAACACCCGTGCAATTAATTGATAATCAGCATTAGAAGCGGGCAATAATTTACGAGATGGGACAAAAGGATGTTTTTTGAGGTGGTTGAAATGATGGTTATTGTAAATAGAAAAGGCTGCAAAAGCAGCCTTAAATATCCATTAAGAATGTGTGTGTTTAGCAGCTTAATTCAGCCGGACTATCCGGCAAATCGTATTGCTCGCCATCTTCTACATTACTCGGTCTAGTGGTAGCACTAAACTCTTCAGGTAGAATTGGCTGAAATGTAGGCACTGTAATCGAGGTTAGCCTATCTGGTAAAATACTGTGGCCGGGCTCAACTACGTTGCTCATTGGCTGATTGATAGTCAATGTGGTTAGAAGCATGGCATTAAGTATTAGGTGCATATTGAATTTTTATACGTTACAAAATTAATTATTGTTACTCTGTTTTCCAACCCCTAGCTATAATATTAGGAATTATTTGATAGGAGCCATTCTTCATTTTCGTTCCAAATATTTCATAGTTAATAATGCAGTAATCTGTTCTGGTCGCACTTTCTATAAACGCTATTTTACAATCTAAATTATGGGTCGCGTTTGTGTCTGCTATCATTTGCGGGTTATGGGCAACAAATTCCATTAGTGGGTCAAATGGCTCCTCTGCCTTAATCTCGCGCTCATATTCCAAATATAAATCCCACATCAAATTTTCAAGCTTAGGATCGGCAAATACAACATTTTTAAGACCGATTTGGTCTTTAGCCTCACGCCGGTTAATAGGGTGTCCATGATAGTATAGTTTTGACGTGAGGTTATTTACAATCTCGTCTATTTCGTGTTGCTCTTGAGCTTTGTTCATGTGCAATGAAAGCAGTTTCTGAGCCATCATTTTAGATTGGGACAAAGACCTTTTCACATTACCTAGTGCTAATGGATGAACTTTATCAGAAAGAGCGTTAAAAGCTTGAATTAACTCATCTTCATGCCTTATGCCTACATCCTCCTTTATCAACGAAATATATGCCGTTACGTCTTCAACACTAATCCCCATCTTTTGACTGGTTTTGGGGTCATCGGGATTGAAGCTATTGGACACGGTAGGGTCAGTTGGCCCTAACATCCCCATAGAGTGCATTACTATATTATTTGCTCCCAAAGCTGTTAATGTAGCAGCACTAAAAGCCCTGTACGGGATAAGCACATTAAATTCTTTTGCAAACTCACGAATCAGAGTAACTAATCTCCAAGGTACGGTGCCATCCCCACCATTGCTTACAATTAACAGATCTATTTTAATCTTCCCTCTCTCCTTGTCTTCGATGGTTTTTAGATGTTCATAGAACTTTCTAATGACATCGATTGACATTCTTACTTCATGATTCTGCCTGGTGCTGGTTATGTAGGTTAAAACTTTTGTTCCCCTTTCGGCTTCAATTTGCTTAATTAAACTAACCCTTTCCTCTTTAGCCACGATTTGGTTTTAAGTGATTTGAATATACAAGTGTATGTAATTTAATGGGCAGCGACAATACCCAGAAAAGGGTATATTTACACTATGGCAAAAGAGAAAAAAGAGCGGGCTAAGAACTACGAACCAAAGATAAAGCACAATCTAGGTTTTAATGAGATAATGAAGATTGCTGCTAATCCAAAACCCAAAGAACATAAAAATAAAAAGGCGGCTAAGTAGCCGCCTTGTATTATTCTCCAGCAGGAGGATCATCTTCTTTTTGACCCTGCTCTTCTAGTTCCTTTTTTCGCCTCAAATATTCCTCGTATTGTTCTTGTGGCTTCTTGATTTTTTCGGGCATCTCTATTTCCCAATCCCTGCAAAGTCTAGCAACAATAGGGTGATAATATTCATCACAATATTGGATATTAAAGTTTTGCCCATCTTTTCTTTTGAAAGCAATCCTTTTTATCTCCCAATAGTCATCTATGACTTCCCAATCATTTTTACGAAATAGGTCTAAAAGTTCATCTCGGGTCAAAAAAACGCCTGTCATGTGGGTAGATGTGGTTAATTTTTAAGCACAAAACTCTAAACAAATTTCCTTTTGAGCTTTGCCCTCGTGTAATTGAATCTGGTAATCCATTTGGTAGTGTGTATCAGTAGCTTTTTCCTTCCATCCATCAATATCGCAACTATAATCCATTGCAAATTTGACCTTTAAGGAAGTAATAAGTTCCGAAAAAGCTTCTTGAGCTGTATCGCCCTGAGTAGCGAGGCCTTTGATGTTTTCAATCCATGCAACATACCCAGCAGCCCCATGTGATTCGATGTTTGCAATTAATTTCATTGTGTTTTTGTGTTTATATGTAGTTTAACAAGTATGATATACGGAATAATACCATATAAGTTATTCACAATAATAACACCAAGATTAGGATCTAACAACAAAATGTGTCATTTTGGCTAAAAATAATAGTTAACATTTTTATAAATAAAAATTAATGGCTAATTATATTAGTAAAGCTATTTTCTATAGCTATTTTATGCTCTTCCGGTCAAATCTTTCCACCTCAAACGGTAGTTAGTATGTGTCAGGATGTGGTTAAACCTGTCTTGGTCCTCCATTTTACGTGTGTTCCACTTGTAGCTAAATTCATTGCAATAGCTCCCTAAGTGCTTGACTGATACTTGGTGATATACGCCATATATCCCGCGCTTCATTTGGCTCCAAAAGCCCTCTATTGTGTTTGTATGTATATCCCCTAACACGTATTTGCCGTTGCTGTGATTCACTGCATGGTGATTAAATCCCTGCTTTGTAAGAGCTGTATAGCCCGAATGTTCGTCGGTGTATACTAGGGCTGTGGTGGTCACGTGGTCGTTAATAAAGCCTGTAAGCTCCTTTTTACCGACGTTTGACACTGGCTTGAGTACTACCTTGCCCCCACGCTCTACAATGCCTGCAACGGGCTTTTTAGGCTTTTCGGGGACTGCCCTGTATATCTTTGACCTATCCCCCTTGTCGTCCTTATGGGCTGTATTGCCATGCCTATTCTTTTCCTTGCCTCCTATCCATGTTTCGTCTGCCTCTACTGTGCCGTCTAATATCAGTTTGCCTTCCTCCCTCAACATCTCACGGATACGCTGGAGCATAAACCACGCTGTTTTCTGAGTGCATCCTAAATCACGGGACAACTGGTGTGAGCTAATGCCTTTCTTATGGTTAGCCACTAGGTAAATGGCCGCAAACCAGTAACGCAATTCTAGCTTTGTGTTTTCAAAGATTGTCCCGACCAATACCGTGAACTTCTTACCGCAATCACGGTCGGCACATTTATAACGCGCGCCTTTCTCTATGCTGTAATGCTTCTTTGTGCTACCGCAATGTGGACACACTGGATTGCCCTGCCAACGTTGCATTTCTAAATATCTAATACAAACGCTGTTACAGTTAAAATATTCGAGCAACTGGAGCACGCTTCTAAATCTTAATTCCATGGTGGTGAAAATTGGTTGAAAATGCTACGTTTTAGACACCTCAAACATAGAAAAATAAATCGAAATAGTCCCACATACTACCTAAATATTTATACTGAAATGCCTAAGTAAACAGGTGAAAGTGTTAAAATCCTGTCCCAAGTGGTAAGTTAGTCCCTAGAAGCGATGTCTAAAAAAGTGTTGTCGCCAACCCCTTCCCGATCTTTGGCACGGATTTGACACTATACCGGGTGTAAATACAAGTGCCATGAACTACTACATAGAAGACTACGAGTATGAGAAACACGACCTGCTCGTAGAGGAAGGGAATAGAACACAACTGACCGGTACATGGCTTGATATGCCGGAGCTCGTCTTTTGTGAGGAGAATGAGGTCAAGGCCGGCTATGCCCTCTCTATCACCAATGGAGAGCAGACCATCATCACTTTCTACAACGACCTATACCTGAAGGCAAAGGACGGGCACAAGCTGTCTGCCGAGGAGATCATGATCTTTATGGTGCTGCTCATGAGCGAGACTACCATAGCTGCATCTACTTACCTGGATAAGAATTTTGAGAAAGGAGAATTTCCCGATCCGCCAGCTGTGGCCCCGGCAGATATACTCTACTTTGTAGTGGGCCAGATCAATAGGCAAAACTAATCAATGATGATCCCCAGGCTATCCAGCAGCACCGTAGCCTCCGGCAAGCTAAACTTTGCACCCTTGAGCTTCGTCCCCTGTACATCTATCTGATAGTTTTGCGCCCCCCGCAGATCTGCGCCACTGAGATCAGTACCGGAGAAGCGGGCACCCTCCAGGTCACAGCCTTTCAGCTCAGACTCCTGCATCTGGCACTCTGACCAGTCCACCTCCTTGGCCACACACTGGGCAAACTTTGCCTTCTTCAGGTTCATCCCAAAGAAACTGCTGTAGCTGATATTAGTGTCAGAGCAGCTGATCGTAAAGGCATGCCGCGCAAAAGGAATACGGATATCAAACCAAAGGATACCGATGGCCTTGCAGCCCTTCAGCTTGATCTGAGAGAAGGTACTGCCCTTCACCTGTATCATACTGAGGTCACACTTGTCAAAAGTGCATTCCTCAAAAGTACATTCATTAAAAATGGTCTTGATAAAAGTGCAGGAGACAAAAGTACAATTGCTAAAACTCCGGCCCGATAGGCGCTTCTCAGAATAGTCTACCTTGTCAAACGTAGCATCTACAAAATCCTCCCCGTCAAACCCAGCCATTACAATGTCTTTTCTATAATTCTGAGTTATTCAAAGTATTCTGCAAATTCTGATTAGACAGCAAAGCTCTCCCCGCAGGCGCAGGTACGGCTGGCATTGGGATTTTTAAACTCAAATCCCTTTCCGTTCAGGCCATCAGAGTACTCCAGTGTCGTATTGCACACATAGAGGAAAGAGCGGAGGTCGGTCACCAGCTTTACTCCTTTATCCTCAAACACCTGGTCATCAGACTGGATCTTGTCATCAAAGTCCATCTTGTACGAGAGGCCCGAGCAGCCACCCCCCAGCACACTCACACGTACAAAGTGCTCCGGAGTCATGTGCTCCTCCTGCATGATGGTCTTGATCTTGACGCTGGCATTGTCTGATACGAAAAGCATACTGGTCTTTATTTATGGATACAAAGTTACGGCAAATTTGGTTGATTTGCATTTGCCCTCCCGGTTTCATCCGGGTAAGCAACTTATCAGACGTACCAGCGTCCGTTTCATTTCACCCAATATCACGCTCATGCAGAAAATAGAGCACATAGGCATAGCCGTCCGCGACTTGGCCGCTGCCAATGATACCTACGCCCGGCTCCTCGGCACCCCGCACTACAAGACCGAAAAGGTAGAAAGCGAGGCAGTAGAGACGTCTTTTTTTCGCATCGGCGAGTCTAAGATAGAACTGCTGCAGGCTACCGATCCCGATAGCGCTATCGCTAAGTCTATAGAGAAGAGGGGAGAGGGCATCCACCACATCGCCTTTGCGGTAGCCGATATCGAGGCCGAGGTAGAGCGGCTCAAGGGTGAGGGCTTCCAGCCCATCAGTGCTGCGCCCAAGCAGGGTGCCGATGGCAAGCTGGTCTTTTTCTTTCACCCCAAAAGCGCCAACGGCGTGCTCATAGAGCTCTGCCAGGATATCCGCTAGTACACCATGCCTGAGACCCCATCCCGATACAAGCATATTTTCTTTGACCTCGACCACACGCTGTGGGATTTTGAGGCCAACTCGCGCGCTACCCTCGCAGAGCTTTTTGACGAGCTGGGTCTGCACGGACGCGGCATCCCATCCTTTGAGGTCTTTCATGAGACCTACCTGCCTATCAACTCGCAGTACTGGGCCCGCTACCACCACAAGCTCTTGTCCAAAGACGAGCTGCGCGTAGGCCGCTTCCTGGAGACGCTGCGCCGGTTCAAAGTAGATGACGAGGTGCTGGCCGAGACCATGGCGCAGCAATACCTGGACCGTTCGCCCTACAAGACAGCCATCTTTCCCGATGCGCTGGAGGTGCTGGACTATCTTTCTAAAAAATACCAGCTCCATATCATTACCAATGGCTTCTCAGAGGTGCAGGACATTAAAATCCGCGAGAGCAAATTGGAGGTCTACTTCCGCCACGTCTTCGTATCAGAGCGCGTAGGCCATCAGAAGCCCGAGCGGGAGATCTTCCTCCACGCCATGGAGGTCACGGGTGCACGCGTAGAGGAGAGCCTGATGATAGGCGACAATATGGCCACCGACATCATGGGCGCCAAGGCCGCTGGCATGGATCAGGTCTTCTACAATCCGCAGGGCAAAAAGACCCGCGACAAGGCCACCTATGAGGTAGCCACCCTCACCGAGCTGAAAAATTTCCTCTAGCCCAAACCCGCATCAACACGAGGTTTCAGCAGCATCTCTACCCACTTATTTTTCAAATAATTCCACCCGGTTTGTGAAATTTCCCCGACTGTACTATATTTGACCCCGGAGGAATGGCAGAGTGGTTTAACGCAACTGTCTTGAAAACAGTCGTAGGTGATGAGCCTACCCGGGGTTCGAATCCCTGTTCCTCCGCCAGCAAAAGGCTCCGATCTTCGGAGCCTTTTTTGTTTGTGTATTACTGGCTTATTACTGGCGCGGAACTTAGTTCCGGACCGCACCCTGAGCGCTACGCTTGTTGGTCCGGATGGTAACATCCGCCAGAGGAATAAAACTAAAGTGTAATGAGATATTCAAAATTTAAAAAAAATATGGGTAGCATTTACTCAAATAGATGCAGCGGAAGGATTTAGTTTTATGGATTTAATAGATGCAGATCTTTCAAACAGCGAAGGCGGAGGATACATTGGGGCGTGGGCTACCCCAGTTGTTCCAAGTTTAGCGAAGCGTAACTTGGAACTCATAATAGATTCAAGTCTCAGACTTGAGGCGTAGTACAAGCGCTCCCGTAATGTAATGCTATCCGATCTCAGCCACAGGCGGCACCTTCCGTGACGTCCAGCGAGTCAGCGCCACTATCAGCATCCCCTTAAAGGTGTCTATCACCAGGTTCTCCGGCTTATGATAGCCTACATAGATCGCTATGCCTATCGCCATCCAGAAGTAGCCCATCAGGTAGCACAGCATGATGTAGTGCCGGTCATAGTGCCATAGCTCATAGATAGCCAGGCACAGTATCAGCGAGAGGAAGCAGCACAACCACCCCACTATATAGCTGAGGAAGTCGGTATCAGCAGTGAGCGTCACACCAAATTGCTGTGACACGAGATCTTTTGCAAAGAAGATACCAAGGCTCAGCCCCACCTCTATGACCAGAGAGAGGATCAGGACGGCGAGTAGTAGTTTACGAGGCATAGCAGTTGGTTTTAGTAGCTGTAAGGTAAGGATATTTCGTCAGATAGATCGCTGCTCAGCATCATCTTTAGCCCAGCTTAGACTGCAGCCATCCTTTGAAATCAAAGTAAGACTGCGCCCTGTTCTCATACGGATCCTCCAGTATGTCTTGCAGCTTTTCATTGGCTGCCTGCACGTAGGAGCGGCTGTTTGCCTTGGGTGGAGCAGATATCATCTTGCTGAAGAGGTCCAGCATGATAGTCTCCGTTTGGAAGAGGCGGTTCTTGATCTTGAGTATCCGCACGGTAGATGGTACGAGTGATTTGAGCAGCGTATAGTTGCCCAGCTCAAAGTGGATGAGCAGCTGTATGATACGTGAGAAGCGGTAGATGTCCTGTATCTGCTCGGAGTCCTTGTTGTTCACTATGTCATTGATGTGGTGGAGGGCACGCGTATAGTCCTTGACCTGCGCATAGCTGCACGCAAAGATGAATTTGAACAAGATCACATTTGGGAAGTCCGTCTTACCATCGTTCTGGCCTAGAAAGTCATCGATAGCCGGAGCTAGTTTTACTACCTTTTTGAAGTTGAACTGGTAGTAGTAGTAGAGCATCTCCTGCGTGTAGGAGTTGATAAATATCTGGCGCGCCTCCTCAGCAGAGGTAGGCTGCACCGCCCGTAGCCTGCCTAGCGTATCTATGAATTCTTTTTCCTTTTTGAGCTGCTGGCAGGTGAGGATATAGTTATTGAGAGCGCTGATATACCAGTGCTTCATCTCCTCCATCATCTCCGGCCTGCCGGCAAAGAGATCCAGCATGCACTCCCGGTGGTAATGGCTTTTGTCATTATCACCTTTCATATACTCATATAGCGCAAAAATGTGATGGTAGTAAT
The DNA here is from genome assembly GCA_964571705.1 of uncultured Chitinophagaceae bacterium. Lineage (GTDB taxonomy): Bacteria > Bacteroidota > Bacteroidia > Chitinophagales > LD1 > UBA1941. The sequence goes on along the minus strand of CAZNDJ010000008.1, from coordinate 55,062 downwards.
ACTGCTGTGTGAAAAGAGGTAAAGCCTTCAGCGAGCTCAAGGCCGCGTCACTGACTATACGCTCAAATGGCTGCGCGTCTTTCTCTGTGCGGATCAGCCCGTGCTTTTTGATTAGCACCAGCATCTGGTTGTCCAGCAGATTGAGGTAGCTGGTCTGTGCGCACAGTGCCTGTACTTCCTTTTGTCTTTCATAGAGGTCTTCCAGCGTCTTATTGATCTCCTTTTCCTTCAGGTTCTTCATCGTGAGCATCACCTGCCACTGCAGGGCATCCTGCAGGTAGTTCAGCTTTTCATACCGCGTAGCCACTTTGATAGCTTTGTCTACCAGCACGGCGCACTGTGAGAAGAGCTGCCGGTCATACAGCAGCTCTATCTGCTCCAGGTGGTTGAGCACTGTTTTTTGTGCCGACTTGCCATAGTGGAAGAGCTGCAGGCTCTTTAGTATCTGGTTATACAGGTGGTGCTTGCTCACGGAGAGCTGTGCAGACATAGTGCGTGAGCCGAGTTGCTTTTTGATAGCCGCGTCATCGGGTGCCTTCTGCTTCTCGATCAGGTCAAAGAGCAGCTTATAGTTGCTATCTCCTGTCTGGGCATTATTGCCGATGTATATTTTGAAATAGCGCTTCTCAGCAGGCGTCATGGCCTGTATCAAGTCAAATAAATCGTGCTTTACTTTCATGTGGGACTACCGGACCCGTTATATGAAATTACCTAAAAAATAAGCGTACTGACACGCTACCGCAGGGTCTGGATACCAAACGATGGCAGGCCATATCCGTCTGGTCATTAAATCTACATCTTTTTTTGCTACTGCCTGAATAAAATCCAAGTGGGCTTTTGGATTGTTTATCAGTATATTATAGATAAAATATAGGACGAAAAGATAATCCCTTACTCTCTCAGGCATTTAAGGTACTTGCCTTTTTTTGTTTAGGGGCATATTATGAGTGTATTAATTTTATGGGACAGAATATTGATCAGGGTGTTGAAAAGTGACTAGCAGAAGGCTTTGCCTCACTGCCCCGCTATGCATCGTGTCCTTAGATCTGGCCTCTTGGCCACCCGTCCCTGGCCCTTACACAAACATATAAACTGAAATGAAACTGACCTGTCCTGCTACCGCTACTGATATCCTGCATGAAACGGAAAGATTCCATCAGCCGTTGTTTCGCCTGCTGGTAGCTATCTGTGTACTGTGCTGTAGCATTACTGCCACTGCCGCTACCAAGACCTCCGTGACAGGCGCTGTCAACTGGAGCGCTACTACAAGCTGGGTAGGTGGTGTGCTGCCTGTGGCTGGTGATGATGTGATCATAGCAGACGGTACGACGATGTCTGCCAATGCAGTGATACCCGCGCTCAACTCTCTCACGGTAGGCCAGGGCACTAGCGGTATACTGAATTTCAATAGTGCTACCAGTACCATAGCTTCAGCGATCACTACTACCACTATCGCAGTCAATGGCCAAATCAATACTACTGTCACAGCTGCGCGTACATTCAAGGATATAGTGGTAAACGGTACGTGGACTGCTACTGGTGCCATGGCTTTTACCATCAATGGTAACCTCACTGTAAATACCGGAGCGACCTTTACTGCCGGTACCGGAGTATATACCATGAATGTAGCGGGCCAGAGCATCGGCGGTACGATAGCCACGCTGAGCATACCCAGCCTGACCATCACTTCTCCCGGCACATGTACTAATAATATCTCGACCCTTACCATCGGTACAGCACTGGCTGGCACCGGTAGCCTCACTCTGGCTACTAATACTACCCTGAGCCTGGGCGGCAGCTGCGGCATCACGACACTCAATGGTACGACCAATGCACCCACCACCGTGACCTACACGGGTGCATCACCTGCGGTGAAAGGCACTGGCGCTACATACTACAACCTGACCATGGCCAACACTGGTACCGCCACAGCAGGCAGCGCCGTAGCAGTCACAAATAATCTCACCATCAATGCCGGCAGTATTTTTGCCACCAGTACGCTCGGGCTCACCACACCGGTCACAAACGTATCAGGGACGCTCTCTATCAACGGCGCCACAGCTACCAAAGCCCTCGGTGCAGTCACGATCAATAGCGGCGGCTCGGTCAACTCTACCGCCGCGGCCACCATCACGGCCAGTAGCCTATCTATCAGCGCCGGTGGCACCTGGAGCACAGCTACCGCAGCGGCAGCAGTCACTATCTCCGGAGATATCACCAATGCAGGTACATTTAGCAATACAGTAGCTACCACATACAGCCTTGCCGGCAATATCACCAATGACGGCACCTTCACCTCAAGCACCGGTGTCTACACACTCACAGGTGCTGGCAAAACGATCTCCACCACCACAGGTGCCAGCCTCGCGATCAATAGTGTCACTATCAATAGCACAGGTACATATACAGTGTCATCGAGCTATGTATCGCCTGCCATATTTTCCATACCTACCGCACTGATCATCTCCGCCGCTGCCAATACACTCACAGTAAATGGCTATATGACGACCCCATCGGTTACATTCAGCACCGGCGGTACGCTGACCAATAATGACACCGTAGCTATCACTACTACATTGGCCGGGGGCTCTGGTACCTTCGTCAATGCAGCTACAGGTACGCTGTATTTTGGCGGAGCCGCTATTGGTGCGGGACTGACGATCTCCTCTACAGGCAATACCGTGGTCTACAACGGCAGTGGCACTCAGACGATCCGCAGCAGTATCAACTACTACAACCTCGCCGTAGCCAATACCGGTGCTGGTACCGCTAGTATGAATGCCGTGACCAATGTGCGCAATAATATCTCTGTCCTCTCCGGCACACTCTCAGATGGAGGATTTCAGATAGTGGGCAATGCCACCGGTACGATCTCTGTAGCGGCCGGAGCCACATTTATGATGGGGGCGATCACAGCCGGAACTACTACATCCAACTGGCCCACCCTATTCACCACTGCCAATACAATATTGAGCCCGACCTCTACTGTCATCTATAATACTAACAGCTCTATCACGGTATCTCCTGTGCCTGCGTCGTTCGGTCATCTCACGCTCGCCGGTACCAATCCCAAAACAGCTGGAGCAGCCCACCTCGTGCAGGGCAATTTTACATTCTCCTCGGGCGGATTTGCAGACGCTGGTTTCACAGTGACCGTGAATGGAAATGTGACTGGTAACGGAGTTCACTCTGGTGCTGGCAAAATATACCTGACCGGAGGCTCTGCAGTGCATACGATCACAGGTGGCGCCTATTCCAATCTTGAGCTCAATGATGCTATGGGCGCAGCCCTGAGTGGAAGTGTAAACATGAATGGAACCCTGACCCTGACTTCAGGAACTTTTGCCGTAGGTGCGGCTAGCCTCGGTCTGGGCGGGCCTGCTATAGCAGGCACCGGAACTAATCTCAGTACTACTTCTGCCTCTACGCTGTCCTTTTCTGGCACTGGCTCTGGTCTGTATATCCCATCCAGTGTGACCAATCTCTCCGCTCTCACAGTAAATATAGGCGGGACCAATACACTGACTACAAATAGCGATATCGTGCTCAATACTGCTGGTGCCTGCCTCACACTGACTACTGGCCGTACAGATATCGGCGCACATACGCTGACCCTGACAGGTACGATCTCAGGTACTGGCTCAGTATCTAACTGTATCATAGCTGATGCCGTAGCCGGTGGGCAGGTGCTGAAGATATTCCCGGCGGCGACCAATACGACATTTACTTTTCCGATAGCTGATAATACTGGCACGCTGGAGTATGCGCCGGTAGCATTTACCAGTTTCAACCCTACCGGTGGCACCAAGACGATCGGCGTGAATGTGACTGACGCTGCGCACCCGCAGGTAAACTCAAACCAGGCGCAGACTAACTATATATCGCGCTACTGGACTTTTAGCGAGTCAGGCCCTGCTACTTCTTACACTTATGCTACCATGGCGCTGACATATCTGGCCGCAGATGATATAGGCACCGTATCTACGGCCAATGACCAGATCAACAGGTATGATGGTTCATGGTACACTATCAACTCTACTGTAACCACTACCTCTGCTACAAGCACCACATCCAACTCAAATGTGACCGGACCGCTCGGGGGAAATGACTATACCGTGCGACTCAATGCCGCTACGGTATACACATGGAATAACACAGCAGGTGGCCTCTGGACCACACCGGGCAACTGGACCCCTACACGTACGACGCCTGCCAGCACGGATGTGCTGATATTTGACGGGACGGTGACTCCGGGCGCTATCACTGTGACAGGTGTGCCTACTCAGACTGTGGCACAACTGCAGGTGATCAATGGCGTGGATGTGGGTCTGCAGGCCGCGGCGGCGGCCACCGTACTGACCGCGGGCAATGCTGCCAGTACCAATGTACTCACTGTAGATGCCACATCAGCTCTACGCCTCACTAGCACCAATACTTTCTCCCTCGCTTTCCCGGCGCTCACCAGCCTCTCTACCAATATAGCCGGTACCATGAGCCTCAATGCTAGCAATACCCTGAACTTTACCAATCTCCTGGCTGCCGCTAATACTATCAGCGGAGCGATCACTAATAATGGTGGTACGGTGACATCGACCGCCGCTACTACTACCTTCGGGGCAGGTTCTTTCTATACTCATAATATGAACGCGGGTGCACTGCCTACGGCGACCTGGAATGCTACCTCTACGCTGACGGTGACTAGTGTCACCAACACAAATCCGACTGGCATCTCGGGCACCTTTGGCAATGTGATCTGGAATAACCCATCTCAAACCGCTGTGACGGCCATCAATGGGGCACTGGTGATAGCCGGTGATCTGACCCTTACGGCAGGCAATATCAACTTTGGCGCGCTCAACGTAAGTGTGGCAGGGTCGCTGACCAATAATGGTACGATCAATACAACCACAACCGGTGCTACGCTGACTATGAATGGTACTAATCCATCTACGATATCCGGCAGCGGTATATGGGTTGCCGGCCCTATTGGCCGCCTGCTGAACCTCGTGATCAATAATGCTGCCGGCGTCACGCTCACCCCGGCACTCACGCTCCAGACGAGCCTCACCCTGACCAGTGGTGCGCTCAATGCGAGTGCTCTGACCATCGGTGCACCGGCTACCGCATTTACACTGACCAGGGCTGCGGGATCGCTGACCACCGTACCTACTTTCAACTATACGACGGGGGCATATGCTATCACGTATAGCGGTGCCTCTACTACCTATACAGTGCTGAATGAGCTACCTCCCACCACGACACCTACCAATGGTACACTCACTGTCTCTCCTGCTACGGCAGTCGTCATACTGGATAAAGATGCTAGCATAGGTACGCTGACTACCACTGTCGCCGGCGCTACTTTTGACCTGAACGGCAAGACGCTCAGCCTCACGCTGGCTGCTCCTACTAGCAATACAGGTACGATCACAGCAAACGCATCTACATCTACTATCAGACTCGCTGGTGCTGTGGCACAAACCCTGGCCACCAATATCGGCACCTATACAGGTAGCCTGATATCAAACCTGATCATAGATAATAGCAGTGCCTCAGGTGTAGCGCTCACTACCCAGTCTGCCACGGTTGGCTTTGGCAATGTGACAATCAATAGCAGCAGGCTTTTCAACCTGGCCACATTTGCGATACGTATAGCCGGGCTATATACTAACAGTGGCACCATCACCGCCAATGGTGCCGGTGCCAGCATCACGCTGAATGGCACCTCCCCACAGACTTTCAATATCGGTACCTATACCAGCTCCGCACTTTCTAACTTTGCGGTCAATAATGCCTCTGGCGTCACCCTCGGCGCGCCGCTGAATGTCAGCACTGTGTTTACCCTGACCAATGGTGTACTCACTACCTCAAATACCAATCTGCTGACCATAACAGCCACCCCTACTACTAGCCTCGTAGGCGGTACTACGGTCAACTATGTAAATGGTCCTCTGGCCCGTACGCTGCCGGCCTCACTGGTGAGCGGATCGACATATACCTTCCCTGTGGGAAAATCAGGATACAACCTCTTTGAGCTCATCAATCCGACTACAAGTAGCGCAGGTACTATCGTTGTCAAAGTAGAATCTCAGGATGCTGCGTCAGGAGGTACTGATGGGCCGGGCTTTAGTGGTGCAGCAGCCGCCAGATACTGGCAGACTACGCTGTCAGGTGCAGGAGCCTTTACATCATCAGGTACTGTCAGGCTGTATGATGGTACTGTGTCTATGACCACTGATAAAATGATAGGCAATGCCGCTACACCTGCGGGCGTCTATAATACTATCGGCAACGCTGCTATCAATACACCGCTGACCGGCAATATCCTCTCTGCATCTACAGCGCTCAACACACTTGGCTGCTTTGAAATAGGGGATAAGGGATGTTTGTCCGGTGCTTACACCATCGGTGCTACCGGTGCTGACTTTACCAACCTGAACCGCGCTATTGCTACGATCAATTCTTCTTATATCTGTTCTGATCTCCTGTTTGAGCTGACTGCTACATACACGGGTACGGAGACTTTCCCGCTGTCAGTCAATGCACCGCTCTATACAGGTGGTCCATGGAATATTACATTCCGCCCTGCTGCAGGTGTCACTGCTGTGACATCGGGCAATCCGGGATCGGCGGTCAACTTCATCGCGCTGAATGGAGCTGATTATATCACTTTTGATGGTCGTGCAGGAGGCACAGGTAGCACTCCGGCCTGGACCATCAGAAATACACAAACAGCCGCGACATATACGCCTACTTTCCAGTTTACAAATGATGCGACCAATGATACACTGGAGTACATGCAGATAGAGAGCCAGAACGCCCTCGCTACCAGTGGTACGGTCTATATCGGTACTGCTGCCACTACCGGCAATGATAACATCCTGATAGATCACAATATCATCCGCGACCGCAGCGACGCCACCGGCAACCCTCTGAACGCCATATATGCCACCGGCACGGCGCTGAAGATGAATGATAATATTACTATCTCAAACAATAGGATATTCAACTTCTGGGCTGCTAACGCTGCTACAAACGGCATCAATATACAGACCAATAACTCTGACTATACCATCAGTGGCAATAGTATCTATCAGACAGCATCCCGTACGCAGACTCTGGCAGCAGCGCACTCGGGCATCACGATCAATAGTACTGTGGGCAATAACTTTAAAGTAACAGATAACTATATCGGTGGTACTGCTGCCAGCGCAGGAGGTACAGCCTGGACAGTTGGTGGCGCCTTTGCCAATACTTTCACTGGTATAAATATGAGCGTAGGTAGTACGACTGCCTCCAGCGTGCAGAATAACACCATCACCAATATGAACTGGTCGTGCACGGGTACGAGTGCCACTTACCCGGGTATTTTCGGTGGTATATATGTGACAAACGGCGCAGTGAATATCGGCGATATAGCAGGCAATACTATAGGGGCATCTACCGGCACAGGTGCTATCACTATCACTAATGGTACAGCGGGCGGCACGGCATGCGGTATCTATAATAATAGTGGCAATGGCGTGATCAATATTTCTGGTAATACTATCGGATCTATCACACTGCAGGGTACCACTACTTCCATTACTTCTAGTTTTGCGGGCCTCATATTTGCAGGTGGCCTTACCTCTGCTTCCACCAAGGTGGTCTCTGGAAATACCATAGGCAGCACCACTACTGCTAATAGTATAAATCTGTCTACATCGTCTACTCCTGCTACCGCACAAAGCCTGACAGGCATCCTGTACACTGCAGGTAGCGGTGGTGCACTGCAGCTACAGAATAATGTGGTGGCTAACCTCAATAATAACGGCACAGGTACAGTAGGTACTACTGGTGGTATCATCATACCTGTGATACCTAATGCCACTACCATCAGCGGCAATACTGTGTACAACCTGTCTACTACCTCTGCCAATGCCGGTACAGGCACTGGTTCATCTATGGTCGGTATATCTCTGATCTCATCCGTCACGGGCCATACGATCGCCAATAACGCAGTCTACAATCTGACCAATACCAATGCCTCCGCAGCTGTAGTAGCTACAGGTATCGTCTTTGCGCCTACGGTAGGTACTGCCACAGCGGCATGGAATGCTAACCTGGTCCACTCCCTTACAGCTTCTTCGGCGAGTGCATCTGTATATGGATTGAATCTCGCTGCTGGTGTCAATACCGTGACCAACAACATGGTGCGACTCGGTATAAACGCGGCAGGTACTGATATCACATCCAACCAGACCATCTATGGTATCTACGATCCAGGTAGTACTAACAATACTTACTTTAATAGTATATACATAGGTGGTGCGGGAGTCACCTCCGGCGCAGCACTCACGTATGCATACTATGGTACTGCCAGTTCAGGTACCCGTGCGATACAGGACAATATCTTCTGGAATGAGCGCACAGGTGGCAGTAGCAAGCACTACGCGATCAGGATAGGCGCTATCACAGGCCTGACCAGCAACTATAATGACCTTCTCTCCAGCACTGTGCTCGGTCAGACAGGGGCTACAGACTATGCTGCTATCTCTAACTGGAGAGCACAGAGCGGCACACCCGATATCGCCAGCATCAGCGGAGATCCTAAGTTTATAAACCGTACCGGCAATGCTGCGGCGGTGGACCTTCACATTTCTCCATCAGTGCCTACACAGATAGAGGGTACAGGTATAGCTATTGCGGCCGTGTCTGCAGACTATGACGGACAGGTGCGTGCCAGCTATACGCCTACAGATATGGGCGCTGACGCGGATGATTTCATAGCGATAGACCTGACAGCGCCGGTCATATCTGCGCTATCTATAGCCAATACATGCAATGGGCAAAATACCTACACAGTATCTGGCATTAGCATCACGGATGCATCAGGCGTAGATGTGAGTAGTACCAATAAACCACGCTTATACTATAAAAAGTCTACGGGTGCCAATACACTGACCGGATGGAGCTATGTGCAGACCACCAGTTCATCTTCACCATTCAGCTTTGACATAGACCTCACAGCACTGGGAGGTGTCACGCCGGGAGACGTGATACAATACTTCGTAGTAGCGCAGGATCTTGCTCCAGCCGGCAATGTGGCGATCAGCAACAGTAATACGTTCACCACTGCCCCTGTCAGTGTAGTACTTGGATCATCTGCTTTCCCGATAGGAGGTACGCTCCAGACATTCACTATCCTGCCGTGTCAAGGCACCGTGAGTGTAGGTACTGGCCAGACATACGCAGGCATCACTCCTGCTGGTGGCATATTCCAGACGATCAACTCGCTTCCTACCGGCCTCACCGGAGACCTGACCATCAGCATCACATCTGATATAGCCATAGAAGATGGCGCCAATCCTCTGACCAATACTAAGCTGAATGGCTACAAGGTGCGCATAGTGCCTTCTGCTGCTACCCTTCGCACGATATCAAATAATGGTAATCTTACAGTGCCAATGATACCATTCAATGGTGCCATAGGAGTGACGATAGATGGTAGCTTTGGTGGTTCAGGCAGGTACCTGAGGTTCCGCAATACGCACCCGACAGCTGGCAGTGATCAGCCTGTGGTGCAATATTATGGCGGCACTTCGCAGGATACCCTGTCAAACTCGATCATAGAGAGCAATGCCTCCGGCACCGCTTCGGGTACTGTAGTCGTGGGCACTGGCACCAATACCGGGATCGTGATCACCAGCAATACGATCACCTCTGCTACCGGTGGTACTACCGGCAATCCTGCCAACGGCGTATTCTCCAATACCTCTACCAATGGCTCCTGCTATGTCGTAGGAAATAACTTTGAGAATACAACCAACTCTGCGGTGCTCCTCGGCGCTTCAAACGGCAACTCATGGACAATAGCACAAAATAATATCTATCAATCCGTCACGACCACGCTGGCGCAAAATGCCATCTCAATCCTGGGCGGCAATAGCTATACTATCCGTGGCAATAAGATAGGTGGGGCAGCAGCTGGTGCCACAGGTACATGGGTCAATAGTGGCAACGTAACTGTAAATGGCATTTCTATCACCATCCCGGCTACTGGCTCTGCTACCGTGATAGACAGTAATATCATTCAGAATATCAGCCTGACGGGCACTACGACAGCCATATTTAATGGTATCACTGCTACCACAGGTCTCTATAGCATAGGCACCACCTACGGCAACTCGATCAACAATATTACTACCGCAGGTACTGGTAATACTACCGGCATTGCCACCGCTTCTGGCTCTTCAGCCACCACTATCTCTGGCAATAGCATATTTGCTCTCACCAATACCAACGCAGCCGCCACAACCGTGCGTGGTATCTTCCAGAATGGTTCATCGGCATCTACGCTTGTCACTAAAAACCAGGTCTACAACCTCACAGGTAGCGCGAGCACATCATCCATCGTCATCGGTATAGAAATGACCGGCCAGGGCACCGTCGCCAATAACATGATACGCCTCGGCTACAACGCCGCCGGCAGCTCTATTACTAACACGAGCATCATATCAGGTATCCTGAAGGACGCAGCAGTCTCAGCCAGCTTTTACCACAACTCCGTTTACATCGGTGGCACAGGCGTGGGCACTACAGCAAACAACACCTATGCATTCCGCAGGACCAGCAATGGAACCGATGATGTGAAGGATAACATATTTGTCAATGCACGTTCAAACGGTAGCACTGGCGGCTTACACTACGCCTATGTACTGAATGCCCTCACTACCCTCACATCAAACTATAATATAGTCTACGCACCAGGTACCGGCGGCTCACTCTTCAGCCTCAATACCGGCACTACAGCCATCAATACACTCCAATCATGGAATGTCAATAGCTCTAACCTTGATATCAATTCCGGTGTGGGCGATCCCAATTTCATATCACCCGCCACTGCCGTACCTGATCTGCATATAGCATCACCATCTGCGGCGGAGGGAGCAGGTACAGTCATCGGTTCCATCACTGATGACATAGATGGCGACAACCGCGCTGCTAACACTCCGGTAGACATAGGCGCGGACGCAGCCATTGTCTCTCCATCGGACATATACCGTCCGGTCATAAGTGTTTCTGGCCTCACATCGCTTTCTACTGCCTGCGGCGGTGGCGTGTCAGCTACAGTCACTGCTACGATCACTGATGCTGGTGGTGGCGCTACTGCTGCTACGCTCTGGTACAGGAGGAGCTTCCCGTCTGCTACTACCTGGTCTTACTTCACTGGTACGCTGACCTCAGGCACGGCCAATAGCGGCACATGGAGCTTCCCCGTCTCTATTCCTACTGCGGTCAATGCGGAGATATACCAGTTCTACTTCGTAGCATCAGACGCAGCAGCCAATCTAGGCTATCAGCCATATGATGCTACCTCTCCTGTGCACACTAGCGTGACCGCACAGGTCACAGCACCTACCAGTCCGTACAGTGTGCCGACCTCACTTGGCGTGCCGCTCTCCGGCACTGTCACAGTGGGATCAGGAGGCAACTATCCGACATTCAATGGCGTATCCGGCCTCTTCAACGCTATCAACTCAAACGGACTCAGCAGCAATCTCACAGTGACCGTCATATCAGACATCACCGAGACCACTACCACGCCGCTCAATCAGATCACCGCACCATGCGGCGGCGGGCCATATGCGGTACTCATACAGCCTGATGGCACTACGAAGAGGACCATCACTGGTGCCATTAGCGGCAGCGTAGGCCTTATCTCATTCAATGGTGCCGACAGCGTGACCATAGATGGCCAGTATGCCGGTGATGGCCAGCAGCACCTCCACTTCAAAAACACCTCGACCAACTATAGCGGCACAGGCTATAATGCCACGTTCTATTGGTACAATGATGCCACGCGCAATACCATCACCAATACGATCGTAGAAGGACTTTCCAAAGCGCAATCATCTGGTGTGATCACAGGTGGCGTCGTCATGCTCGGTACGGGTAGCGCCTCTGGCAATAGTTACAATACCTTTAGCAATAACCTGATCACAGGCACGCTGTCAGGAGCAGGAGCTGATGCATCCACCTGTCTGCTTTTCTCTCAGGGCAGTGCCGGCGCGCCAAACGCTAATAACCAGATCCTCAATAACAGCTTCAAGGATTTCTCCCTCTGGTCATCGCAGATGGTAGATAATAACTATGGCGCTACCAATAACCGCTGCTACGGCGTACATGTCAACGCCACCGGCAATGGCAGCAACTGGACCATCACCGGCAATAGTTTCTATACTACATTCCCTGAAAATCACGGCACATTTACCGCGCTGTCATTCCAGCCGGGATCAGCATCTACCGGCAATACGATCTCAGGCAACTACATAGGTGGCAGTGCGCCGCAGTGCGGTATGGGTTCGGGCGCTTTCAAGATGATGGGCTCCACATATAACTACAGTTCTGGAGGACTGATAGGCTACACAGAGACGCGCTACGAAGGTATTATCGTCAATGCCGGTGCTGCTACCATAAATAACAATACTATCAAGCGGATATGGATACGCAATCTCTACTACTCAGGCTTCGTAGGGATAGATATACAGGGTAGCACCAGCGCTACTGTGAATGGAAACATCTTTGGTGGTACCACTGCATCAGCATACACGGATAATTTCAATACTGTCGGTACCGATATCATAGAGGTAGATGGTGGCGGAGGCAACTCTGGCGGCGCATCAGGATACATCTATGGCATCTGGGTGCAAAACAGCGCCTCTCTCAGCGCAGATAGCAATACATTCAACTACCTTATCCAGAATGGTGATGGTACAGACGGCGGTCAGGTGAAATGTATCTGGCACCAGGGCGCAGGCTTCAATATCACTAATAACGTCAACTCAGATGTACATCAGGAAGCATTCGGATTACTTTGGAATTCATACGCAGTACATATCGCGCCATCCATCTCTTCTTCCGGCAATAGGATAGATAATAATAAGTTCTCGACAGTCATGATCAATGACGCCAATATCAATCAGGTGCGCTCATCGTCTATCTACCTGAATGTAGCCAATGGCCTCACCGTGAGCGGCACCATACAGGGCAATCAGATATACGACAATGGCAACGTGGAAAACAGCGGCTACGTAGACGGTATCTATCTCTATGGCAATACTACCGGAGCGGGCACATGGGATATCAATAATAACATGATCTACCTGAGCAATCCAACGCTCAATACCCGCGAATCTATGACGGGTATCAACCTTCAGCTGAACTCAGGGTTTACCACACGCACATACTATAATACGGTATGGATAGCCGGTGGTAGCAATACAAACTCCGGCGTGTCCAATCATTGCTTTGCCTTCTTCCGGTCTCCGGTCACTGGTACAGATGTATGTACCGTGAAGAATAACATCTTTATCAATACACGCACCGGCGGCAATACCACTACCTACTTTGGTGCGATAGCCAATAACACCAGCGCCACAGGTTGGACCAGCGATTACAACTTCCTGATGGATAACCCTGCCAATAGCCGCAATATCATCGGCTACTTCAATGGTACAGCCTATGCACGCTTTAATGGCGCTACACCAAACTGGCAGGCTACTACCGGACAGGATGCCAGCGGACGCACCGCCACATACAGCGCTACGCTTACTAATTTCAGTACGACCACTTTGAAACCTTCCGATCTGTTTACCAATACAGCCATTGGCGATATGCACATCGCATATACCAACGGTACGGGCGCCTACCAGTTTGTAGACGCTCGTGCCACACCGCTGGGCATCTCCGTAGACTATGACGCTGAGACCAGAGATGCCAGCACGCCTGATATCGGTGCAGATGAGTTCAATACCTGCTCCAGGATCGCGATCACAGCCCAGCCGGCAGCGCAGACTGCCTGCGCCGGAGCTGTAGTGAGGGTAGGAGTGAAGAATACTGGTGCTACGCCATATACCTATCAATGGCAGGTGTCCGTAGATCATGGCACTACCTGGCTGCCGCTGAGCATCGTAGCGCCATATACTACCAATGCTGCCGGAGATACACTCATCATCACAGGTCTCACTGCCGGTCTGGATAGCCTGCTCTATAGAGTAGATGTGTCAAATCTCTGCGGCGACTCCGTCTCGGCAGCGGCTTTGCTGCATGTCTATCCGGCACCACAGGTCACCTGGGAGACGCCTGCCTCACACCTCAATAATGTATGTACAGGCTCTATCACACTCTTTGGGGTGAAGGGACAGGATGCTACTGCTTTCCAGTGGCAGGTATCTGCAGACGCAGGAGCCACCTGGACCAACGTCAGCAATGCGGCTCCATACAGTACTACACAATACTCAGATACCTCCTATCTGTCTATCACTACGCAGTCCAGCCTCGATAGCAATCTTTATCGCTGCGTCGTATCCAATAGCTGTGGTCAGGACACGTCCTCCTATGGTACGCTGATCGTACAGAGCCCACCTGTGGATACGCTGGCACCGGGTACACTGAGCTTATGCGCAGGTAGCAGCGGCACACTGAGTACAGGTGGTACCGGTGTAGCTGCATGGGCCTGGCAGTATAATAATGGCACCTCATGGGTAGCCGTGTCTAATGGTGTCCCCGCAGGTATCACCTATACCAATACTAATACCAGCAGCTTGCAGCTTACCACCAGTGGCTCTACAGCAGGTGGCTACTATCAGTACCGCGCACAGCTTAGCTCGCTATGCGGTACTACATATTCTGATACAGCTACGCTGAATGTGATGAACGGCAGCAGCAATGCTGCGCTCGCTACCGTGAGCGATAGCCTGCTGGTAGAGACCTGCCCGGATGGTGGCTGGACATACTATTCGACTTATAGCCAGCCTGCAAAGTGGCTCTTTGCCATCAAGAAGAATGGCAATACACTCGATGTGACGCCTAGGCTCACCATGCACTTCACCGCGCCTACTGGCTATGACTCCGTAGAGAATACATCTGCTCAGAAAGCACTGTTTACTATGAACCGTCACTGGAATGTGACCATCAACTCAGGAAGCATCGATAGCAATACGAGCCCTGTGAGTGTGCGCTTCTTCTACGATCCTGCCGATACCCTGGCCATGATGAATGCAGCCAAAGCATGGGCCTTGGCGCATCCTTCTGCTGCCAGCGGGCTCACCACAGCGGCGCACAGTGTAGAGTGGTTCAAGACGCGTGGTGTACAGTACCTACCGGCGAATAATACAGTATCTTCTGTGCCTACAGCGTACACATTTGCACCGGCCTCTTACTCGTACGGCACGCTGAATGGGGTCAACTATGTAGAGCTCAAAAATATCACGTCCTTCTCCGGAGGTACTGCGGCCATACGCGTAGCGCCTACTGCAGGAGCGCCACTGGCGCTGCCGGTCAGGCTGCTCTACCTCACCGCTACTCCGGTAGAGGATAAATATATCAGGTTGGATTGGGCTACTGCCTCAGAGATAGACAATAAGGGATTCTTCCTGGAGCGTAGCACTGATGGTATCTCGTTTGCCTCTCTGGGATGGATAGAGGGCCATGGTAACTCTAATACTACCATACTCTACACTACCCCTGACCGCAATGTGGCGCCGGATGTAGTGTACTATTACAGGCTCCGCCAGGTAGATTATGATGGACGATATACATTCTCAGAGATCGTCTCTGCCAGTATCCACGGCGCAGGCATCATCATAGGTGAGCCGGTACCAAATCCTGCGTCAGAAGCTTCACGGATCAATGTGTATAGCAGCGATGATCAGGCAGCAGATATCACCATGTACAATGCGACGGGACAGCTCATTCATTCAGCGCAGCAGCACATTTACCCTGGAGCAAACTTTGTCGAGATCGCTGTATCAGACCTCGCCAGCGGCATTTACTTTGTCAATATCAATATCGCAGATCAGCATACTACACGCAGGCTGATCGTGAGATAACCTTTTTTAAGTAGAGAGTTTTGTTCACCTCGCCCGGATGTTTTTCATCCGGGCTTTTTTATTTGGGTCCAGCCAGACAGCCTAATGATCATCACCTGGAGGCGCTGTCCAGACCGAGTCGCGGACCGGTACAAATACTCCATGCTGATAGTGCAACGTGCCGGTATGCACTTCAAGTATCATTTCATCATAGCTGCATGGCTTCCCGTACTGATAATACAGAGTCTGCCGATGCTGGTCATAGTAGAGATAGGAGGGGTTTGGATAGTACACAAATGATGTTTTGAATTCAATAGGGATGTAGTCGGTATCGGATGAAGCGATTCCTGCATGTTCTACTATAGAGTCGCCTCGCAGTGATAGGATGGTGGCAGATTGTACGTACTCGCTGCATGCTGAGAATGCTCTTTCTCCCCAGCTCTGTAGGAGAAGGTACTTGCCGTCAGGCAGGATGTAAATACTGTCGATAGGATGGAGTTGCGATGCACCCACGAGTAGTTTGCCATTGGCCAGGTGTACAAAGGATACATACTCGTAGTGGCAGTATGCACCGCAAAAGTCCTCTGTGATAATGAAAAATTTCACTTTACCGTCCGGGCTTGTAGCCACCGTAGCCTCAGGGATGCTGCTATGTGCATCCGCCAGCAGGCTATCCAGAGTGGCCGGAGCTATGGTGTCTTCTGTATGCAGGTCCAGTAGGCTCATTTTTAGCTGGGCCACATGGCGTGCCAGTATCAGGGAGTCGCTATCAGGTTTGGCCATACGCCCACGCCCACCGTGTGCGGATGGTGAGACAGCTGCACCCATACCGAGCCAGATCACGAGCAGCGTGAGAAGCTTAGATAGATCGTTCACATCTGTAAGATAGTAAATCCCATGTTTGGCATTCCTATGTTGCGTAGCCTATGGCATACATTATGGATAAAAGGGCAGTGCCGCAAATAAAAAAAGCCCCGCATTGCTGCGGAGCCTCATGGGTTTAGTATAGGGCGATGGGTTATTTTCTATTTAGCAGAAGTTTGAGCCGGATAGACACTCATTGGCTGCGGTGCTACCGGGGTGCCTTGCAGTTGTATAGGTGCGGTTGGAAATTTTGTCTTCACGCGCAGTATTGCTTTCTCTGCAGGAGCGCCATATGCTGCCGGTAGTACGTATTTGCCTTTCTCATCCGCATTCTTCTCAGGTTCAGCATTGAGCACTTCTGGGTGCATCTTCACATAGGCATCATTACGCTTGGCACTTACCTGCCATGATACCTTCAGGCCAGGCTTACCACCAGCTATGTTGAATTTATTGTCTGCTACTTCTTTGGCGATATGCAGGTTTGGAGCGGCATCACCCACCGGAGTGAGGATATAAGAGCAGTCTGTATTGATAGCAGAGAAGTACACCGGCAGAGTCACCTCTGCATTGCCGTTGGCATCCAGTGTCACGTTGCCTCTGTATATATTCAGCGCCTCATTAGACTCCGGGCATATGTGCCTCAGAAATTTATTCTCCGGATCCAGAGGGTGGTCTATGCGGAAGAATTTTACACCGCCGCAATCTATGTTACCGTTTACGAAGAGGTCACCTACGCCACCGATATTGGTGCCGGAGATCAGGCCATAGCCTGCTGTGTTAGTGGTGCTGCCCAGTACACCTTCGTTTACGCCGTGGCCACCCACACCAGCGTTGTCATTTACAGTGCCGGTATTAGTATTCAGGCCATATGCGCCAAATCCGCCATCGGTCGCAGTCTGGCCCAGCGTACCGTAAAATCCGTAACCTATCACACCAGGTGCAGGGTTGTTGACATTGCCAGACGCCGCAGCATTATTCTGGCCAAAGATGGCAGCTGCAGTAGCATTGCTATTGACACCTACTACACCCTGTACACCTGTGCCATATACGCCATAGCCGCCACTCGTGCGGAGGTTGCTGCCGTACACTGCCGCCTGCGCGGTAGCCGTAGATGGTATCTGGCCAGCTATGGCCCATGATCCTGATGATGAGTAGCCGAAGACTGCTGCGGTAGTTGTATTAGTATTAGCCGTAGTAGCCTGTATGGTAGAGTAGCCGCCCGATGCTAGCGTGTTACTGGCGTTCAGCGCCACACCTGAGGCCGCCTCTACTATAGTGAGGGCTGCACTGTCCGTAGTTGATGCAGCTATTTTTACAGCCCCTGAGTTAGCCGTGATCAGCCTCCCTGCACCGGCTCCGCCGAAGTTGTAAGCTGCATTCAGCGTACCGCCACCACCGGTACCAGTGGGGCCAGTAGGCCCTTGTAGGCCTGTAGTACCAGCAGTACCTGTAGCGCCCGTAGGGCCGGTCACACCTACACCTGTAGCGCCAGCCAGGCCTGTAGGACCTGTAGCACCTGTGATACCTGTGGCGCCCGCTGTACCCGTAGCACCTGCCAGGCCTGTAGCTCCGGTAGGACCTGTAGCGCCACCGCCTGCACCAGTAGCTCCGGTAGGGCCAGTAGCACCTGTGGTACCGGTACCAGTAGCACCCACAGCCCCTGTAGGACCAGTAGGGCCGGCTACACCTGCCGTGCCGGTAGCACCAGCCTGTCCTGTAGCACCCTGTAGGCCTGTAGGGCCTGTGATACCTGCTGCACCAGTAGGGCCCGTAGCACCACCACCAGCGCCTGTGGCGCCAGTAGCACCGGTTGCGCCAGTAGCACCTGCCAGACCAGCCGCGCCGTTAGCTCCGGCAGGACCTGTAGCTCCCGGTGCCCCGGCAGTGCCAGCAGCTCCCGCCGGGCCAGTAGGACCGGTAGCGCCTGCTGATCCTGCACCTGTCGGACCCGTAGGTCCCGCAGCACCCGTAGGTCCCGCAGCGCCGGCCGGGCTATTGGCGGCATAGAGGGCATACGGCACGCTCAGTAGCTGGCTCGTACCCATTGCTACAAAGTTGATACCGCCTGCAGGATCTACATCTACCTCCAGGTATTTGGAGCCCGTGCCCCAGTTGACTGTACCCAGGCTCGTATTAGTACCGATAGCCAGCGTAGCCAGGCCAAATTGATTGGTTGTCGTGTTTTGTATCTCTTGCAATACCGGAGTGCCTGTAGGAGACACATCATGGATGATAAACCGGAAGGCAACATTTGCATTTGTGACAGGCTGGCCTGCAGCATTGCGCACGATGGCCTGATAGCTCATCCGGCCAGGTACCTGCGCATACACTGTGACCAGTGAAAATAGCAACGCAGATAGCGTAAAAATTCTTTTCATATCGTGATTTGTTTAGTGCCGTGAAGCTACTGCACAAACAAACCGGCAGGCACTAAGTAGCCTACTAAATTTGGGTCGCAACCTTAAATGTCTGGTAGCTGTTTCCAGCTCGTAGGCATAGAGATTTCAATGGTTTCATCGATAAGGATTCGTAGTGTTACGTTTTGATTTTCAGGTACATCTATGGCGGTGGTTATAGCATAGCTATCTATATCGTTCATTTACAAATAGGTCTCGGATTAAAATGCTATAAACTGCAGTGCCCACGTGTAGCATATCACTATGCCTCCATAGTCGGAAAACTTGCTGCAAAGGTGCCCTTCCAGCTCATCCCTGCCTACCTGCCCTCAGCGCCAAAGCCCCTGCCAGCAATGCTTCCATAGTCGGAAAACTTCAGCCCAGGGTCACCTCTACGGCGTGGTCCCGGCCATCATCTGCCAGGCTGATAGTGAGGTCCGCCAGGGCAGTTCCATCTATGGTTACGCTCGTCACCGCTTTGCCCTTATTGACAAAGGCAATAGTATAAGTGCTCCGCCCGTACCTGTATTGTACACGGAAGGCCTGCCAGTCAGCCGGCACACAAGGCTTGAAGCGTAGTGTGTTGCCTTCCTTCTTCAGCCCCACCACGTACTCTATGATCAGCCTGTAAAACCACCCTGCCGACCCGCTGTACCAGGTCCAGCCACCCCTGCCTAGGTGTGTACCAGCATAGACGTCACCGGCTATCACATAGGGCTCGACCTTGTAGGTCTCTATGTGGGCGGCATCCTTGCCATGGTTCAGTGGGTTGATCATAGATAGCAGCTCCGCTACCCTGTCATTCCTCCCCAGCTCTGCAAAGGCTATGATCAGCCAGATGGCTGCATGGGTGTACTGGCCGCCATTCTCCCGTATGCCCGGCACATATCCCTTGATATACCCCGGCTCCAGCGCTGACGAGTCAAATGGTGGATCGAGAAGCTTGATAAGCTGCTCCTCCTTGCTCACGAGGTACTGATAGGCAGACTCGAGTGCTTTCTCACGCCGCTCGCTGTCACCCGCGCCGGAGATCACTGACCAGCTTTGGGCTATCGAGTCTATTCTGCATTCAGCGTTGCTCGCAGTGCCCAGCGGAGTACCATCATCAAAGTACGCCCTGCGGTACCACTCTCCATCCCATGCATTCTTCTCTATGTTATCCCGTAGCAGTGCTGCTTCTCTTTCACACATGGCTACTGTATCTGCGTCACCGCGCAGCTGCGCCACATTCCTGAACCGCTGCAGGATATCAAACAGGAAGAAGCTGAGCCAGACGCTTTCGCCTTTGCCATGCTTGCCTACCTGGTCCATGCCATCATTCCAGTCTCCGGTACCTATCAGTGTCAGGCCATGCTGACCGTAGCGCATACCATGTCGGATAGCACGCAGGCAGTGTTCATACAGTGTGGCTGATTCTCCTGAGATCACTGGTAGGTCGTAGTTAGATTCTTCCTCAGGATTGAGCTGCCGTCCCTCTATAAATACAACACTCTCATCCAGGATGCCTGTATCCCCGGTACTCGTGATATAGCGCTCTGTGACAAATGGCAACCATAAGTAGTCATCAGAGCAATGTGTACGCACCCCACGCCCTACAGGAGGATGCCACCAGTGCATCACATCGCCTTCCTTAAACTGCTTTGAAGCATGCAGGAGTATCTGCTGGCGTGCCAGCGTGGGCTCTGCGTATAGCAGCGCCATGATGTCCTGCAGCTGATCCCTAAAGCCGAAAGCACCGCCAGACTGATAGAAACCGCTACGCGCCCATACGCGGCTGGCCAGCACCTGATAGATCAGCCAGCCATTTGTCATCGTATTGATCGCCTGGTCTGGGGTCTGCACCTGCATGGCGGAGACTGCTCCGGTCCAGTATTGGCGCACCTTGTCCAGCGCTGCCTGGGCTGTCTCTTTTCCTTTGTGCTGGCGGATAAGGCTGATAGCATCAGCATGATTTTTGCCTGCGCCGAGGCGGAAGGTCACATCCCTGCTTTGGTATTCGCTCAGCTCAAAGGTGACCTGTATAGCGGCGCAAGGATCAGCACCAGTGCCCATGCGCCCGGAGAGCCTCAGCCTGGATAGCGCATCAGGGTTTTGTATCGTCAGGTTGCGACCTAAAAACTCTGTACGGCTACCGGTATAGCTCTTATTGATATCATCTGTATCAAAGAATGCCACCCTGTCGGAGAACTCCATGCTATAAGGATTGCGCGCCAGTATGGCACCAGTCTCTGTATCTATCTCTGTAGAGACAAACATGGAGGTCTTAGACTTAAGGTCACCCAGTACCCAATCTGCATAACCGGTCACAGATAGCTTACGAGGTCTGCCTGAAATGTTTTTGAGCTTTAGCACTGTGTACTTGACTGGGGCGATACGATCTACATATACCCAGACCTCTGACTGTATGCCTGCCTCTGCCTGCTCAAACACACTATATCCGAAACCATGCCTGACCGTGTACGCAGACACTACAGAGATACCCGGTAGTGGTGACCAATAGTGACCTGTCTCTTCATCCCTTATATAGATCATCTCACCTCCTTGGTCACTCACAGGGTCATTGCCCCATGGTGTGAGCCTGTACTCGTGCGCATTTTCGCTCCATGTGTACGACTGACCAGCCTCTGATATCAATGTGCCAAAGTCAGGATTCGCCAGTACATTCACCCATGGTGCAGGAGTGCGCTGGTCGGGAGTGATAGAGATGATATATTCTTTTCCATCTTTAGAGAAGCCCCCATAACCATTGTCAAAAAGAAGGTCCTCAGACCTGAGCCTCATCGGATCCGATGGCTGATACTGTTGTGTAGGTATGACGTAAGGTATAGCGGCTTTGCCCGGTGCCTTGCGATTGATGATCTCCTGCAGGGAATTGTCCGCACTGGATATGCATATGCGCGCCACTGTCTGCATGAGGATGGTATCCTCTATCGGTACCTGGTCAGCGCCCCGCACAAAGATACCTCCTGACTGCTCAGTGGTCTTGCCTGCTATCAGGCTCGTGATCTGATTTTGAATGGCCTGCCGGTAGCCTCCGTGGCTTTCATTCCATATCACGAGGTCCACCAGTAGACCTTTCATGCGCCAGAAGGTATGGGCCTGTATCATCTGTCTGATCAGATCGACGTTTGTATTTTCTCCTACCTGTAGTAGTACTATCGGCAGGTCTCCTGAGATGGAGTATGGCCATAGCCCGGACTGCCCCTTGCGATTTTTGAGTAGTGTAGCTGGCTCGGCTCTCAATGCAGGATTGATATATAGCACTGAGCCCGCCAGGCGGCTATAGAGCTGCGCCTCAGCCTCGCTGGCATTGATCTGGCGTAGCACTACCTGATTGTGCGTCCAGGCCAGCTCAAAGACACGGTCCTTATGATGCTTGTCCTGATACTTGTCTACCAGTCCCTGGCAGGCCTCACGTGTGTCAGCTATACCGAGTAGCATATCTATGATCACAGTTTCATCTTCTTCTACTACGACCTGGTATCTGATAGATACTATAGGGTCCAGCACTGGCCCCTGACTGCCGGACAGTGCTGCAGGAGATGACATAGCCTGCGGATCTGCAGCTGTATGTCCACGACCTATGAACTGCATCCTGTCTGTCTCATAGGAGATAGCAGATGCTCTGTGGCTATGCATTTTCATCAGGTGAAACATCCAGGGTTCCTTATCATTAGCCCCACGGGGACGGCGGGTACAGATGATCGCATTTTGCGCCTGCAGGATCTCGGTCTGTACAAAGAGGTTGCTGAACGCAGGGTGAGATGCATCAGCTGCGGCAGGTGCTATCACTACCTCTGCATAGCTGGTGATGTCTATGACTTTCCGCTTACCCGAGCGGTTGGTGATATGCAGGCGGCGCATCTCTATATCATCTTCGGGAGAGACGACAATTTCTGTATGCATCTCTATATCCTGCTGCCGGTCCCGCAGGTCTGCGCGTCCCTGAGAGAATGCTGCCTCATAGTACTTGCTCTTGCGCAGCGTAGGCTGATGAGCGGTGGACCAGTATGCACCTGTCTCCAGATCACGTATGTAGCAGAAGGTACCCCAGTTATCCGAAGTGCTGTCCTCCCTCCACCGGGTGATGGCGAGATTCTTCCATCGGCTATAGCCACCACCTGCATTGCTCACCATCACATGATAGTTGCCATTGGACAATAGCTGCACCTCAGGTACTGGAGTGTGCGGTGTGCGTATGATGCGGACCTCAGAGCCGCTCACTACGGAGTGGGCGTCTGCTGTTTCAGTGGTGGGAGCGTAATATGAAGTCGTCTTTGGGATACGTTCCTCCAGCAGCAGGATGGTAGCCTGAAACTGTGGCTCTGCCTCAAACCTGCGCTGCATAGGCTGACCTAACAGCAGGTATGACAGAGACAGCAAACTCATACCCTGATGGTGTGCCATATAGGACTGTACGAGCGCAAAAGACTGACCACGCGGGAGGCGTGACGGAGTATAGTCTATCGCTTCGTACATGCCATATTTGCCTTCAAATCCTGAGGAGGCGAGCTGCTGCAGATTAGTGCATGCGCGCTCAGGTGATACCATCAGCGCCATGACAGAGGCGTACGGAGCTACTACCAGATCTTCTCCCAGTCCCCGCTTCAGCCCGAGGCCAGGTACGCCAAAGGCTTTGTATTGATAGTTTTGAGCGGCATCGATCATATTGTAGCCACTCTCAGAGATGCCCCATGGCACGCCGCGCTCTTTGCCATACTGTATCTGACGCTGCACACTTGATTTGTCTGTCTGGTTGATCAGTGTATTATCCAGGCTCGGCATCACCAGCATCGGCATCAGGTACTCAAACATGGAGCCACTCCATGATAGCAGGATCGGATTGCCATCTACATTGACCAGCAGCCTGCCCAGGGCAAACCAACTCTCCTGCGGTATCTTGCCTTGCGCTATAGCCAGAAAAACTGCCAGCCTCGCCTCAGATGCCAGCAGGTCATAGTAGCTGGCATCCATGCGGTGTTCATCAGTATTGTAGCCGATGGTCAGCAGCCTCTTGTTTTTATCATAAAGGAAATCCCACTCCATGTCTGCGAAGTCTTCACACTGTGCGATGAGGCTTTCAGCCTGTGCTATCCGTGTCTTGGCATTATCGCGTCCAGTTGCGATAGCTGCATTATACTCTGCAACCCACGGCTGGCTGGTATGAGCCGCGTCTGCCAGTGAGATGCGTGTCAGGTCCCTGAGCGTAGGTATGGCAGGAATACTCTGTGATGTAGCTATCGCAGAAGGCGCTGAAGTAAAGATCCATGGTGTCAGGAGGCGCATCTCCTCCAGCGGTGAGGATATCTGGTTTGCCAAGGCCTGCTTCCAATAATGTGTTTTACTATTGCTATCGGTCTGAAGGTGTCTTGATACATTATTGTATTTCTCCTGCATGCGCTCCAGGGCCGCGCGGGCCTCATAGAGATCAGCAGGCTGATGCTCACAGACTTCTTCCAGCACACTCTTGAATTCCTTTAGTACCGCAAAGTCTCTTTTATTGACAGTGTCTGCCAGTATGCGCAGTGTATTGCGCAGGCTGTCAAAAAGATTGTCTCCCAGTATCGGCTGGTCTGCTACGGATACTAGTCCCTGCCGCAGTGTGAGCAGATGGCCTCCCAGATTGCCGCTGTCTACTGAAGATATGTAGCGCGGTCGTAGTGGGGCTAAAGTGGATGTATCATACCAGTTGTAAAAGTGGCCATGGTAGCGCTCCATCTTACTCAGTGAGCCAAAGGTGTGGCCGATACGATCCAGCATCTGGCTCATAGTGATGTAGCTAAAATCATATGCCGTAAGGGAGGCCAGCAGTGACAGACCGATATTAGTCGGAGAGGTGCGGTGTGCAATGACCGCGACCGGTTGCTCCTGGAAATTGTCAGGCGGGAGCCAGTTGTCTCCCTCAGTCACAAACTCTTCAAAGAATGCCCAGGTCTTGCGCGTCAGTTTCTGGAGGAAAATTGTTTGCTCGTAAGATAGCTCTGCCAGTTTCCTAGCCAGTGGCTGGCTGACAAACCAGGTGATGAGCGGAGCACTAAGCCAGAGCGCTATGATAGGCCCGGCTATGTATAATGCATGTGAGGCTTTGATACTGAGATAAACTACCACTGCTATAGCAGTGAGTGGCTCCATAGCCATGCTGAGGTACGACCCTATCAGGGTGTTGGTACTGCTGAGCTCAGTGAAGCCTGATGGATTCCACTCCAGCAGATGACGACGTGAGATAAGCATGCGCCAGCAGGAGCGTAGTATAGCATCCAGATTCATAAAAGCCTCATAGGGCAGGCAGATGGCGCTGAACATGGCACCGATGGCAGCATTGCCGGCAGAGCGCCCTGAGACTATGACGTGATGCATCAGGATCACATCCTTAGGCTTGTGTAGGATGTTCCAGAAGTTGCTCACGAGGCCCGGCAATATGATGATACCGGTCACGATAAGCGTCCACCAGCCGGCATCCGGTAGCAGCAGCCAGCTGAGGATGATAAGGGCTGTGACTGCCACAGGAAACAGACTGCGCCTGAGATTGTCAAATATCTTCCAACGGGATAGTGCATCGAGCGGGTTGCGCCGCCAGCGGTGATCCGCACCAGGCACCCAGGGCAGGCACCAGGCTGCTATCTGCCAGTCTCCGCGTATCCAGCGGTGGCGCCGCTTCATGTCGGTACTGTACAGTGTGGGATATTTCTCGTAGAGCTGTACATCACTCAGCAGGCCGGAGCGTGTATAGCATCCCTCCAGCAGGTCATGGCTCAGGATACGGTTTTCCGGAAATCTACCGCCCAGCGTTCTTTCAAATACATCTACATCATAGATACCCTTGCCGATAAATGAACCCTCATGAAAGAGGTCCTGATATACATCAGAGGTGAGGCGGGTATATGGATCCAGCCCCGGTTCATTGCCATTCATATGTGCATAGCGGGAGCTATCCTCGCGCGGCATACTGGTAGATACCCGAGGCTGTAGTATGCCATACCCTTCTGTGACACGCTTCTTTTGCTCGTCGTAGATTGCTTTATTGAGAGGGTGGGCCATAGTGGCCACCATCTTCCATGCACTATCCCGCGGCAGCTGTGTATCAGCATCGAGGGTGAGCACATAGATCACTGATGAGAGTATAGCCTGATCTCCCGTGATCACCGAAAATTTGTCTGCGCCTTTGCCGCGGAGCAGCATATTAAGGTCTGAGAGTTTGCCGCGTTTGCGCTCATAGCCCATCCATTTCTTCTCCACCGCATTCCACAGCCGGGGCCTGTGGAAGAGGTAGAACACAGTGTATTTGCCCCGATGATATTTGCGATTCAGTTTCTCGATGCAGGCCACGGCATAGGCCGTCAGCTCATCGTCTTCCGGCAGGTGCTCTTTGTCAGCATCCTTAAAGTCTGATAGTAATCCGTAGTAAAGGTTGTTGTCCTGATTGGCCAGGTAGCGGATCTCCAGTGCTTCTATCAGTCTGTCTATCTCCGCGATACTGGTGATCATACATGGCACCGCTACCAGGGTCGTAGCTTCGGCTGGTATGTTGTCCTTATAATCCATGCGCGGGAGTACTTCAGGTTTTACTGTCAGCGTGGCTATGAAATTGATAAGGGCTACTGCCAGCTGGCTGGCTGAGATAGCTGTGACGATGCCGAAGACTACGATCAATGCTACATCATGGGCCTGCTGGCGCCATACCTCATAGGTGATCGCTGCAGTCACACCCGCAGTGATCAGTACTATAGGCCAGAGATATGCACTGAGCGGGTGGCGTGCCATGAACCTCCTGATCGTCTGCGCGAAACTCAACTTGCGATCAGCGAGGCGCTCTGTCTGAGCCATGCCAGGCCCTACGAGATAGTAGCCTACATGATTTTGTCGTTGATCTGCTTTGGACTGTGATGCCAGCTGTAGCGCTATCCGGGCTACCTCCAGTTCCGACTTCTCTGATTTCTCTGCTATCTCCTCTACTACGTGGCGGTATCTATCGCGCGTATTGAAGTCCATGGTAGGATACAGCGCATCTGATCTGAGCGCCTGCTCCACTACACTATTGGTCTCGACGAAGAGCCTCCAATCCATAGTACTCAGAGAGCGCAGGCTATT
Organism: uncultured Chitinophagaceae bacterium; assembly: GCA_964571705.1. GTDB lineage: Bacteria > Bacteroidota > Bacteroidia > Chitinophagales > LD1 > UBA1941. The sequence continues at coordinate 27,863 of CAZNDJ010000008.1, read as the reverse complement.
GATAGCGTTACTCACTGATAGCTGGTCAGCTGCTTGTTTTTGATTCTCAGCCTGTACCAGCTCATCGCTGGTGTAGCCACTCTCCGCGAGGCGGTCCTCCAGCCATGTCAATGCTTGTGCTACGCTGGGACCTTTGCCCCGTAGCTGACGGGTGATCTCAGCTACAAAAGAGCGCTCTAGGGGTGGATTGGAGCGCGCCATATCTGCTATGACCAGGATGAGGTCACGCGGATTATTCTCTATAGTCTCCAGCATCAACTTGGACCAATAGTCAGCTTCATTCCTGTATAAGCGCTCGGTTGCTATAGAGGCAGATACCCGACGCAGGTTTTCTATCAAGGCCAGCCGTATCATGATAGGTACTCCCCATAGCTCACCTATGCGTAGATGCGTCTCTGTCTGATAGGAGCGGAGAAAGTTATTGACCGTATCCATATCCAGCCTGCCATCGCTATGAGATACGATCTCCAGTGCGATATCATATACGCGGGGCAATCCTGCAGACGGCCCCGATGTGAGCTGAGGCAGTCCCTCGCTATAGAGCCGGGGCAGGTGTTTCTTGGCTGTCTGTATCTGCTCCTCTATGAGGTAAAAATTATCGAGGAGCCACTCACCAGCCGGTGTGATCTGGTATTGCTTCTTTACAGTCTGGGTGAGTAGCGCATGTACCTCCAGCAGCAGGTGCTCATTATCTGCCAGACGGCCGAGCAGACGGTCCGGGCTGCTTTTTTTACTGAGCACATGGGCACCCGCGAGTGCCCGTGCATGTGCATCCATTTGCTCTGAGCTGAAGAGCTCCCTGCGGAGTGGTTCTTCAGTAGTAGTGTTTTGCTCAAAAATATTTCCTGGAAAATTAAGTTTCATCAGTCGTGGGTAAAAGACATTAAGTGAGAAGGTGAATCCTATAACATTTTTAAAAAGTCATGCCAATCTGGTTTTACTACGGTATAAAGCAGGATGGAACGGGAGTGGTCATTGGAATGAGATTTGATGAAATGGAATAGCTCCACCTTATCCTCGTTTCGATAGAAATATACCTTGTGACATGAATGAAATCACAATAGCGACCAAGAGCATCAATACGATCCGATGCCTGGCTATAGATGCCGTACAAAAGGCAAACTCCGGACATCCAGGCACACCTATGGCTTTGGCGCCAGCTGCCTATGTGCTCTGGATGCAGCATATGAATTTTAACCCCGCCGATCCTCAATGGATAAATCGCGATAGGTTTGTATTGTCAAATGGGCATGCTTCGATGCTGCAATATGCAATGCTGCACCTGACCGGATATGATATCGGTCTGGAGGATATCAAGAACTTCCGACAATGGGGAAGTATAACCCCAGGACATCCGGAGTATCGCCTCACTCCCGGTGTAGAGACCACTACTGGCCCTCTGGGACAGGGCATCATGACTGCTGTGGGTATGGCTATGGCAGAAGCGCATCTCGCGGCTCTTTTTAATCGGGAGGGCCATGATGTCATCGATCATTATACATATGTTTTCTGCAGTGACGGAGACCTGATGGAGGGAGCTTCGCATGAGGCTGGTTCACTGGCGGGCCACCTCAAACTGGGAAAACTGATATGCCTCTACGATGACAATCATATATCCATAGAGGGCGATACCGCACTTACGTATTCTGATGATGTGGCGAAGCGTTTTGAAGCCTATGGCTGGCATGTCGTCAATATAGGCGATAAAGGAAATGATACAGCAGCCATATCTGCCGCCTATGATGCTGCAAAGAATGTAAAAGATAAACCCTCAATGATCATTCTCCGCACGCATATAGGATATGGCTCTCCGCACAAGCAGGATAAAGCCGCTGCGCATGGGTCACCGCTGGGAGAAGAAGAGGTCAAATTGACCAAACAGTTTTATGGCTGGCCGGAGGATGCTAAGTTTCTGGTGCCTGATGATGTGGCTGCCCATATGATATCAGCAAAAGATGCAGGTAAAGAAAAGCAGCAGCAATGGGAGGCGCTGATGGCAGACTACAACGAGAAGTATCCTGATGAAGCGAAACAGCTGGCCCAATATCAGAAGCAAGCGTCGCCAACTGGCTGGGAAAAGTCTCTCCCTATATATGCACCTACAGATGGCCCCAAGGCGACGCGGTCAGTGACGGCAGATGTGATCAAGGCTATTGCACCACAGCTGCCGTGGCTGATGGGTGGCAGTGGTGACCTGGAGCCGTCTACCGAGACGATGATAAAGGTGTCAGGCTACTTTGCCGCTGGCAAATATGAGAACAGGAATATAGCCTGGGGCGTGCGTGAGCATGTGATGTGTGCTGCGAGCAGTGGCCTGGCACTACATGGTGGTGTCCGCCCCTATGCTTCTACGTTTTTCATCTTTACCGACTATGCCAGACCGGCTATACGGCTGGCCTGTATCATGGAGCTGCCAGTGATCTATGTGATGACCCATGACTCCGTAGGCCTGGGGGAGGATGGTACCACGCACCAGCCGGTAGAGCATCTGGCTTCTTTTCGCGCTATGCCACACATGTGCGTGATACGACCAGCAGATGCTAATGAGGCTGTCTATGCCTGGCAGGCGGCGATAGAGCGTACTACAGGGCCTACCATGCTGATACTCTCCCGCCAGAAATTGCCGATAATAGACCGGAGCAAAACAGGAGAGGCAAGCGGAGTACTGCTCGGAGGCTACGTGATCTCTGCAGAGCAGCCTATGATGCTCTACAGGGGCAATGAAAAAGAGCAATTGTCTCCACCGGATGCGATACTAATAGCCACGGGATCTGAGGTACATATCGCCCTGGAGGCACAGCAGCAGCTACTCAAAAGCGATATCAATGTACGCGTAGTGAGTCTGACGTGCTGGGAGCTATTCCGCGTGCAGTCGGAGGAATATAAAAATGCAGTATTGCCCCCATCGGTCAAGGCGCGGATAGCTATAGAGGCCGGATCACCACAGGGCTGGGAAGAGTGGATAGGAGAGCAGGGCCGTGTAGTAGCTATATCAAAATTTGGGGCCAGCGCTCCTGACAAAGAATTGTATCAACACTACGGCCTGACCGCAGAGACGCTGGTAAGTATGACCAAACGGATGATCATAAAATGAGAGTGGCTATAGCATCAGATCATGCAGGGTTCAGCTACAAAGAGTTGCTGATAGATAGACTGACCGCAGAAGGACATGAGGTCCGGGATCTGGGTACCAGTACTACTGAGCCTTCAGACTACCCTGATCACGCTGCTCATGTAGCGGCAGCTATCATAGCAGGCCAGAGTGAGCGCGGTATACTGATCTGCGGTAGTGGTGTAGGCGTGAGCGTCGCGGCAAACAAGTTCAAAGGTATTAGAGCCGGCGTTTGCCATGATACCTATTCTGCGCATCAATGTGTAGAACATGATAATGCCAACGTACTATGCATAGGGGAACGAGTGGTCGGTATCGATCTGATGTTTGAGCTTGTGGAAGCGTTTTTAAACGCACGTTTCTCTGGTGAGCCCCGCCACCTCAGACGACTGGACAAAATACGCCTCCTGGAAGAGCAGAATATGAAACCATAAAATATAAACGCAAGTAAAATGCCATCAGCCAAGAAAGTTTTTTCGGTGATACCAGATAGCCCGCAGAATATGATTTCCGGCTATAAAACTGAGATCAGAAATGCTCTATCTGAAATGGATGCAGCGCATATACAGCAGCGTCTCTATGATAAGGATGCCACACTCTGGAAACCTGAAAAGGAAGTGCAAGACAAAATAGTGGAGAGGCTCGGCTGGCTGCAGCTGCCAGATCATGCTGATAGGAGAGTCGCTGATATCGTATCATTTGCTGATGCTGTGAGGAAGGACGGACTAAAATATGCGGTCCTGCTGGGAATGGGTGGAAGCAGTTTGTGCTCGGAGGTGGCGAGAGAAACTTTCGGTAGCAGGCGCAGCTATCTGAAACTATATGTGCTCGATGACACTGACCCAGCTGCTATCCAGGCACTGGAAAAGCAGATACAAGTAGACCAGACGCTATTTATTGTAGCGAGCAAGTCGGGTACGACCAAAGAGTCATTAAGTTTTTTTCAATATTTCTATGCTCAGATGCAGCCAAAGTCCGGTAAGGCTGCTGGTGACCATTTTATCGCTATCACTGATGCAGGCACGCCGCTCGCTGAGCTGGGGGAGAAGTATAGGTTCAGAAGAGTTTTTATCAATCCATCGGACATCGGGGGACGGTACTCAGTGTTATCTGACTTTGGCCTGATCCCGATGGCGCTGATGGGGGTGGATATTTCAGCATTGATGCATAGTGCTCGTGAAATGGTAAAGCTATGCCGGGATATAAAAGCGGAGAACAATCCGGGGCTGGACCTGGGTGTAGAGATAGGCGTGGCGCAGAAAACTGGTAGAGACAAACTCACATTTGTATTGTCACCTTCTATAGAGGCATTTGGCTACTGGGTGGAGCAGCTGGTAGCTGAAAGTACCGGAAAGGAAGGTAAGGGAATCATACCAGTCAATGGCGAAACTCTCGGCTCTCCTGGGGTGTATGCAGATGACAGGATATTTGTACAGGTCCGGGTCACTGGTGATAAGGATTCGGCGCAGACGCGTAAACTAAGAGTACTGGAAGACGCTGGCCATCCAGTGGTACGGATCAAAATACCAGATACCATCTCGCTGGGAGGCGAGTACTATTGCTGGGAGGTAGCCACAGCTATAGCCGGCATGCTGATGGGTATCAATCCCTTTGATGAGCCCAATGTAGCAGAAAGCAAGAAAAACACTGAAAGCCTGCTGGATGAATGGAAGCGCAGTAAAAAATTCAAAGAAACGTCTCCCGTGCTGCGCATAGAGAATATCAGTATCTATACCGGCGGTGCGGCGCATGAGCTAAAGGGGGATGCAACCTCCATCGCAGATTTTATAGATACGTTTCTGCGGCAGGTAAAGGCCGGCGACTATGTAGCTATGCTGCCATATTTTCACCGTACAGAGTCCAGGGCAGAGCTACTACAGTCATGGAGAATGTCCATAAGAGATCAGTACCGGTTGGCCACCACGCTACTGCATGGTCCGCGCTACCTGCACTCTACAGGGCAGCTGCACAAAGGCGGGCCTGATAGCGGGTTTTATATTATCTTGACTGCTGATGAAGCGATATCCCTGTCTATACCTGGAGAGGCATACGGATTTGATACGCTGCATCACGCTCAGGCCATGGGAGACTTCCGGTCCCTGAGTGACAAAGGCAGGCAGGTGATACGCATCCATCTGGGAGGTGATACAGATGCAGGACTGAAAGAGCTGATGGCTCAGATCAAGCTAAAGGTGAGAGCAAATGCCAAACGATAAGATACAGACCATTTTCCTCGATATAGGCGGAGTGCTATTGACCAATGGCTGGGATACCGATGCGCGCAGGAGAGCTGTAGAGCAGTATCACCTGGATGAAAAAGATATGGAGAAACGGCACTCCATGGCCTTTGATATTTATGAAAGGGGGAGGATCACGCTGGACGACTATCTCGATGCCACAGTGTTCTATACCGAGAGGCCGTTTTCACGCGCAGCGTTCAGGGATTTTATGTTTAGCCAGTCGCAGGCGCTGCCGGGGGCCTTGGATTTTTTTCACGAGGTGAAGGCAAAGACAGGCCTCCCCATAGCCGCGCTGAATAATGAACCACGCGAGCTGAATGACTACCGGATAAAAAAATTTCAACTTGACTCATTGTTTGACTTCTTTATTTCGTCTTGCTATATAGATATGCGCAAGCCTGAGGCCGGGATGTACAGACTGGCATGTGATATGGCCGCCATAGCGCCGGCACAAGGGCTGTACATAGACGATAGAGCATACTACATGCCTACTGCTACCCAGGTAGGCCTGCAGTGCCTCCACTACACAGGTATAGAGGCGGCCAGGCGGGAATTGATAAAATATGGGTTTAATATATAGATATGGCAGAAGCAAAATATGACTACGGGATGATCGGCCTCGGCACCATGGGGCGCAACCTGTTATTGAACATGAGCGATCACTCATATGCTGTGGCGGGTTTTGACCTGGACGCGGACAAAGTGGCCTCCCTGAAAAAGGAAGGAGAGGGACGCAAGATACTGGGAGCAGACACGCTGCAGGAATTTGTAGATGCGCTCAAGACGCCGCGCACTATCCTGCTGCTGGTGCCGGCCGGTGATCCGGTAGATAAAGTAATACTGGGATTGAAACCGCTGCTATCCCCCGAAGACCTCATCATGGACTGCGGCAATTCGCACTATACAGATACAGACAGGAGGGTCTCGACCCTGGCCAAGGACAATATACACTTCATGGGAGTGGGTGTCTCCGGTGGTGAGATGGGTGCACGGTTTGGACCGAGCATCATGCCCGGCGGTGCGCAGGACGCGTACGAGCGCATAGGCGCCATGCTGGAGGCCATCTCAGCCAAGGTCAATGATGAGCCATGCGTGACATACCTCGGCCCTGGCGCCTCAGGCCACTATGTGAAAATGGTGCACAACGGAATAGAGTATGCCATCATGCAGCTGATAGCAGAGGCATATCACATCCTGAAGGAAGTAGGCGGCCTCAGCAATGAGGAGCTGCATGCTACTTTTGCAAAGTGGAATGAGGGCAAGCTGAAATCCTTTCTGATAGAGATCACGGCCGATATTTTTGCCCGCAGGGATGATCTGACGCAAAACCTGCTGGTGGATATGATACTGGATAGCGCTCAGCAAAAAGGGACGGGCAAGTGGACCTCTCAGGATGCCATGGATCTCGTGGTACCTATACCTGCTATAGATGCAGCGCTCAGCGCCCGCTATCTCTCTGCTGACAAGGCACAACGTACACAGGGCGAGAAAGTGCTGAAAGGACCGCAGGCGCAAGCGCAGATAGGCCGGCAGGAGCTCATAGATGCTGTAGAGGAGGCATTATATTTCGCTATGATCATCTCCTATGCGCAGGGCCTGACGCTGCTGCATGAGGCATCTGCCAAATGCGGCTATGAGCTGAAGCTGGAGGACGTGGCTAAAATATGGAGAGGAGGCTGTATCATCAGGTCGTCTCTGCTGGAGGATATACGCGCTGCGTATGATAAGGCCCCCGGCCTCATCAGCATCATGCTGGATGAAAAGATAGCGCATGAACTGTATACGCATCAGCAGGGCCTGCGTAAAGTTCTGGCCACAGCTGTAGAGACAGGCGTGCCTATGCCGGATATGATGGCCTGTGTCGCATACTATGATGCCTACAGGCGCGCATGGATGCCGTCCAATCTGATACAGGCGCAGCGGGATTATTTTGGTGCTCATACTTATCAGCGTGTAGACCGGGAGGGTGTATTTCACACACACTGGGAGCAAAAACAATAAGCAATGGAAGAAAAAGAGAAAGTCAGTCCTTGTATCATCGTCATCTTTGGCGCTACGGGTGATCTGGCCTGGCGCAAGCTGGTGCCTGCCCTATATAATCTGTATCTGGATAAATGGATGCCGGACAAGTTTACCATCGTAGGCATCGGCAGAAGGGATATCTCAGAGTTGCAGTTTCGCAGATCTCTGCTGGATGGGGTCAATCAGTTTTCGCGTAGCGGCCCTGCAGATAAAAAACAGTGGGCGAGCTTTGCCAAAAATATCATGTACCAGCGCGGAGAGGTGCATGACAAGAAGACCTATGACACTGTAGGCAAAACAATAGCGCAGATAGAAAAGGCATGGAAGACCACAGCCGATCATGTCTACTACATGGCCGTCACGCCGGATTTCTTTGAGACGATAGCTAAGAAGCTCTATCAGGCAGGACTGGGCAGGGATAATCAGCGGGATAAGATCGTAATAGAAAAACCCTTTGGCCGTGATCTCGATAGCGCGCGGAAGCTGAATACGCTCTTGCATAGCATGTACGATGAATGCCAGATATACCGCATAGACCACTACCTGGGCAAAGAGACCGTACAGAATATTCTCGCATTTCGTTTTGGCAACCTGCTCTTTGAGCCGCTGTGGAACCGTAACTATATAGACCACGTGCAGATCACCGTGTCTGAGCAGTTGGGAATAGAAAATCGTGGCAACTACTACGAGACCGCAGGTGCGCTGAGGGATATGATACAGAATCACATCCTGCAGCTCATGTGCCTCATAGCTATGGAGCCACCAGTATCCTTTGAGGCTAATGAAGTGCGCAACCGCAAGGTGGATGTGATCAATGCCATCAAACGTATACCGGAAAACGAAGTGCATAACGTAGCTGTGCGCGGACAGTACAAAGAGGGCTGGATAGAAGGCAAAAAGGTAAAAGGATACAGGCAGGAGCAGGACATCAAGCCAGGCTCAAACATCGAGACTTTTGCTGCAGTCAAACTCTTTGTAGAGAACTGGCGCTGGCATGATGTGCCATTCTATTTCCGCACGGGCAAGCGTATGAAGGAAACCACCTCTGTCATCACTATCCAGTTTAAGGATGTGCCGCATAAACTATTTCCATCCAATGCCTCCGGCAGCTGGCCGCCAAACAGGCTTACGATGAGCATACAGCCGCATATGGGTATCACGCTCAGCTTTCAGGCCAAGCGGCCGGGACTCGAGATGCTGCTCAATCCTGTGGATATGGAGTTTGACTACAAGGAGACCTATACATCCGGTACACCGGAGGCCTATGAGACACTCCTGCTGGATACCATGCAGGGAGACTCTACTTTATTCATGAGGGCTGATCAGGTAGAGGCTGCGTGGGCAGTGATGATGCCTATCATAAAAGTATGGGAGAATAACCCTCCGGTCAACTTCCCTAACTATACGGCTGGCACTCAGGGACCGGAGGATGCTGAGGCACTGATCGCAAAGGATGGTCATAACTGGCTTTAATCTATATCACATGTCGAGCAAAGGGTCCATCAAGGTATTTGAGTCTGCAGAAGCACTGGCTGCAGGCATTGCCGACTTTATCATGCGTGATGCTGCACAGGTCATAGCTGATACAGGCCGGTATAGCCTCGTACTGTCTGGTGGCAGCACACCGGAGGCGCTTTTTCGCCTGCTGGCAGAGCCACGCTACGTATCGGGCCTGGATTGGGCGGGAGTGCATATATTCTGGGGAGATGAGCGGGCCGTACCCCTGCATGATGAGCGGAATAACGCACAGGTGGCCATAGATCTCTGGCTGAGCAAAATATCTATACCCTCAGGCAATATCCATAGGATACAATCGGATAGGCCAGCAAAGGAGGCAGCACAGGATTATGAACGCGATATCAGGACGTTTTTCGGAAAGCAAAAAATATCTTTTGACCTCGTGCTGCTGGGACTAGGTCCTGACGGCCATACAGCATCACTATTCCCCCGGAGCGGACTGCTGGATGAGCGGCAGGCCATAGTCACTGCAGGTTTTATCCCCGCACAGGATATGAATAGGATCACCATGACACTACCGCTGCTCAACGATGCTGCAAAAGTGATATTCCTCGTGTCGGGGAAATCTAAGGCGAGCATCGTGCAGAGCATCGTGCATGATGCTCCCGGCCATGAGCCCTACCCGGCACAAATGATAAACCCCCATAGCGGGGGTTTATACTGGTTTATTGACAGAGCCGCTGCGGCTCAGCTTTTATAGCTTACTTCTCGTCTTCACTATCAGCAAATGGCCTGTTCACAGCCTTGATGCCTACATACTGGATTTCTTTCTTGGTTATTTTGCCCATCAGGTCAGCGCTGATATCCTTTGATATCTCCCGCTTGCGGCCTTTGAGTGCCTTCCAGCTTACATTTACTACTGTCCACTGCTCCTTGGTATAGTTGTCGCGATTGCTGTCCACTACTGCTACGAAGTGATCATAGGCAGGCAATATATTTGCTGCAGTCAGGTCTGTAAAGTCAGTCCTCATACCATCCATAGCCAGTTGCTTGCGGATGGCGTCCATACCTGAGAGAGCTTTCTTCTCTTCAGCCTTGCGCTCAAAGTCTGATTTGTAAGCATCCCAGTCGCTGACAGTCTGGTAGTACTGCGCGCGCATCTCTGCATCCATTTTAGCGGTGTCCTGCTCCAGCTGAGCCTTCTTGGCCTCGTATGATGCCTGCAGGTCATCCCACTTGCGATCTGTGTACTGATCTATAGAGTCTTTTTGATTTCTGATATAGGCTTTCAGGTCATCCATATCTTTTTGGCGCTTTTCTTTCGCGCCGTTATCGCAGGATGAGAAGCCGAGTACGAGAGCGACCAAGGCGAGTAGTCCCGTGCCGGAGAGTTTTTGGGTAATGTTCTTTGGATTCATGATGTTGAGTTTTGTGATATAAATAATTTGCTCTATGCCTTGAGCAAATGTTATACCCTTCATTTTTGATTGCTTACAAAGCTACATGGACGACGGGATGCTGATAATTTTCCTCAGATGAGGTAATCTATGAATGACTACAGACCTGAGAAGGCTGATGAGGAAGCCAGACCTCAACTAATATGAGCGTCGCAAGGTCACTTTCCTGTTATGACCTCATTTGACCCCAAATACGCGGTTGTCACGCATGGAATAGATATTGATTCCTACAGTCAGGACCAAGAGATTATCCGTTTCCCACGTAGCGAAAGACAGTGAGATGGATGAAGGGAGAGGTAGCGATACCTCTCCGCATTGCGGGATCGATTCGTCGGTCCCGCAATTATTGGAAACTATTTCTGCCACAGGCAGGTCACCATAAACATAAAATCATGATACGCTCAATTTTGTATGTCATCGCAGTCATCCTGGTCATAGGCTGGGCACTCGGACTTTTCGTTTACAACATCGGTAGCATCATTCACATCCTATTGGTGCTGGCTCTTATTTCTATCATCATCAGTTTCATAGGAGGCAGCAAAAGTCCTACGGTTTGATCCGGTAGTGCCGGATATTCCGATCATGTCAGGAGCGGCTACGCTCCTGACATATTTTATGTATGGCATCATTCACTCATAAATCTTTCACATGAAAAAGATCATCCTACCCTCAGTAGCAGCCGCTATGCTGCTTTGTTTATTCTCTCTCTCGTCTTGCGTCACTAAGAAGAAATATAATGCCTCTCAGGACTGGCTGGGCAAGCTCCAGAAGGACAGCTCGATCACTCATAAGCAGCTCGACGGCTGCAACGATCAGGTGCGGAGCCTGACTGACCAAAACGGCAATCTGGAAAAGCAGCTGTCTGATGTGCAGGGAAATCTCAAAGATGTATCATCTAAGTCCAGCCAGGCCATAGCACAATCTAAAATGACGATAGCAGAGCAGGCCAAGCGTTTGAAAGATTTGCAGGACCTGATCCAATCACAGAAAGACGTGATGAACAGGCTCCGCCAGTCTATCGCTGATGCATTGGTCAATTTTAAACCTGATGAGCTCAGCGTAAATATCAAAGATGGAAATGTGTATGTGTCCCTGCAAGAGAAGCTCCTCTTCAAGTCCGGTAGTGCGGCAGTAGATCCTAAAGGCAAAGAGGCGCTGGGCAAGCTAGCGCAAGTGCTGAATAATACACCGGATATCAATGTCAATATAGAAGGCCATACTGATACTGTGCCTATCCGCAAGGAACTCTTCCCGGACAACTGGGCACTGAGTACCGCACGCGCTGTATCCATAGTGCGCATACTCACCAGGGACTATGGTGTAGATACACATAAGATTACAGCATCAGGCCGGGGTGAGTTTCATCCCGTAGCTACTAATGATACACAGGAGGGTAAGGCTGCGAATCGCCGTACAGAGATCATCCTGTCTCCAAACCTGACTGAGCTCTACAAGCTCCTGCAGCAATAGTAAAAATGAACCGTACAGATAGATACAACAGGAAATGGCTCAGGCTCATCAGGATATTTTATCCCCTGGTCAGTCTGATCTGTTTCCTGTTTCCATTCCTGCCGGGGTATGTATTGCGGCGCAGCCTGCGTAGGGTCAAGGGTGTAGCGATCTCTGTAGGACGTATCAGGATCACACCATTAGCTTTCAAGATCAAGGTTGAAGACTTGATGCTCAAAGAACAGGTGGATCTCGATGATCCTAAGGTTTATTTGTCTGCAAGAACAGTGGAGATAAGCATCGTATCGGCTAAATTATGGGGGGGCGAGGTCTGTGGCAGCGTAGCTATTAAAGATCTGTCAGTATCTGTTTACAAGGAGATGGTTTCAAAGATTCAGATGACACCTGGTAACCCACTCATAGGCCTGAATATCGGCATGGATATCACGATCAGCAGGCTGGATATCTCAAATGCAAGGCTACAATACACAGATGAAACAGTGTCCCCCGCTCTTTCCGTCATGATAGATCAGACATACCTCAGCGCCAAAGATATCTCCACTGTGCCCCATCGCCAGTCCAATGCAGATATAAATATGCGTGCTCAGGTTTACGAAGGAGTATTTCAGGCTGCTATGACTGTAGATCTACTCTCACGCACTCCGGACTTTGTGCTGGATACAAACCTCTCCGGGGTCAATATGGTTTTGCTCAATGACTTCTTTCAGCGCTATGGCCGTTTTGATGTAAGCAGTGGGACGATGGCTATGACCAGCGAGATCAGAGCCATGGCAGGAAAGTTTGGTGGATACGTAGAGTCCGTCATCGAGGACCTGCACATATTGGGACCCGAAGACAAACAAGATAATATCCTGCGCTATCTCTGGGAGGGGCTGGTAGGCTTTATGCTGGATGTGCTCAAAGACCACCACACAGATGAGCTGAAGACCCGCATCAATTTTGAAAAGCCATTTAAAGACCCAGAGGTGCAGGTGGGCAAGGCCGTAGGTGAGGTTCTGGCCAATGCATTCCTCCATGGACTCACGCCCTACCTCCGCAATGAAGTAAAGGTAAACCTCTAACCTAGCAGCACTCTTTGCGCATAAATTCCAGCATTATTTTTTCCTCATAGCTGAGTAGCTCTTCAGCATTTTCTGTGCTGGATTTGAGTTTATTCAGGTAGGTGTCCAGCTTCCCATTCTCATAGTGATCTAATAGCTGCGGATGCACGTAGTATTTCTTGCATACGGCTCTTGTGTTTCCTAGCTTGTCTGCTACTGCATCGAGGGTAGCTACGAGGTTTTTGTGTGCATCAGATTTGGTGTCAAAGGGTGGGAGGGTGGCCAGATAGGCAGCCGCAGTCACAGTGCCCCACCACGTGCGAAAATCCTTGGCTGTAAAGTCTTTGCCTGTGCAGATCTCCAGGTACTCATTTATGGCACCGGAGTCCAGTATTTTCTTGCTGCCATCGGTATCGTAAAACTGAAATAACTCCTGTCCGGGTATATCTTTTAGCTTCTTGAGCATATTCACCAGCCGGCGCTGAGTCAGTATTACCTCTTGCTGCACACCCTTTTTGCCGCGAAATGAGATGATCATTTTTGCTCCTTCTATTTTCAGGTGCTTATTGCGCAGGCTAGTGAGCCCAAAGGATCCATATAGCTTTGCATAGATAGCGTTACCGACGCGTATGTGCGTCTTGTCTATGACACTCACTGCCAGCGCTACTACTTTATTTTTGGAAAACTCTTTTTGATTCAGGTCTTTCTCCACCTGCTCCCGTATCAGCGGCAGTACTTCTGCAAACTCTGCCATACGGCTGTGCTTGCGGTCATTCCTGAATTTTGACCACTGGGGATGATACCTGTATTGCTTACGGCCTGCGGCGTCTGTACCGGTGGCCTGCAGATGGCCATTGGCTTTGGCGCATATCCACACATTTTGCCATGCCGGTGGGATGACCAAGGATTTGATCCGGGCCAGTACCTCTTCATCAGTGATCTCAGCTCCGTCCGTGTCATAATACTTGAAACTACCTTTCTGATGCTGCCTGGTGTATCCGGGGGCGGCATCAGAGGTATAGCTGAGCTTCAGCGCCCTGGCTTCCTTTCTTAGCTCTGATATATCTTCAGTCTTCATAATGCATATAAAAAAGTGACGCCTCTGATCCAGAGGCGTCACAAGTAGGTTAGAGGCTGTTGATCCATTTTACCAGTTCTTCGCGCTTCTTACCGGTTTTTTGCTGCAGTTTGCCCAGCAACATTTCATCCTGTCCTTCCTCATACTTGAGGTCATCTTCTGTCAGGTCTGCGTATGCCTGCTTTACCTTTCCTTTGATCTCATTCCATTTGCCTGTGATTTCCAGCTTATCCATTTGTTTTTTGTTTTAGTGTAAAAACTACACATCGCAGGAAAACTGTACCACGATGCTATTGGGGCTAAGAACTGATTGCAACAATCACACTTTTAAGTTAATGGGGAACATGCTCCGCTAGTTTGTTGGTTTCTTTGACAAAGCTGTGGCGCCAAACTGGGGAAATCTCTACCAGTCACGCGCACTGCTCACATGATACCTAGGTAAAAGCCCTTGGCACAATAGCTGCAAGCATAGCTGTAGGAGACAATAGTGTCTCCCCATTATCATTAAGCAATTAAAATTAAATCATGAACAGCTTTGTACTCTCTACAAAAAAGATAGCCTTGTCAGTCGCTCTGACAGTCCTGTCTGCCAGTGCGGTCTTTGCGACCGCATTTACGGCTACTACCTCGGGCAATTTCAGTAGCTCTACTACATGGGCAGGAGGGGTACCACCTTCTGCCACTAACTCTGCAGATCAGATCACAATCGCCTCAGGCGTGACTGTCAATCTGGATGTGGACTATACTATGACAGGTGCACTCGCCACTATGGACGTAGAGGGTACCCTGACCTCATCTACACATGATCTTTCTGTAGGCGTACTCAGCACAGTGAGCGGTGCTGGTACTATCAATCTGAATACGGTAACGCTCAATACAGGTGCAGTCGTGACTTTCACAGGTTCACTCACCGCTCAAAACTTCAGCAACTCGGCTCTGGCTCTCACACTGGGATCGCAGACCACTGTAGGTCAAAACCTCAATCTCACATCAGGAGTACTCAGTATCGGTACTGGTGGTTCACTCGCAGTGACTAATGGTGGTACGATCAATGTAAATGGTGGTGGCCTCTCACTGACAGGTAGTGGCTCACTCTCACTGAGCAATAGCTACAATGTAGTATATAGTGGTACAGGCAGCACTACGGCTGGCCTCGAGCTCAGTGGTAGTGGACTGAATAATGTGACCATCAGCGCCGGCAATAGCGGCAGCGTGTCACTTTCTTCTAACCTGCACACTACAGGCACGCTGAATCTGACCTCCGGTACACTCGTACTGAATGGAAACAATCTTACCGTGAGTGGCGGCGTCACTGCAGGCTCAGGTAGCATTTCTTCTACTTCAGCCTCCAGCATTGTGATCAATACGAGCGGTGGTATCTCTGGTGCCCTCAATTTTACATCCGGCAGTTCTGCTCAAAACCTCACAGTAAATGTAGGATCATCCAGCCAGGCGCAGATATCCGGCAGCCTGAATGTGACAGGCACACTCACGCTGACATCTGGTACACTAAATTTTAATAACAGCAACCTGACCCTCAGTGGCTCAGTGGCTGGCTCAGGCACACTCAGCGGCAATAGCAACTCAAACCTCACAGTAAGTGCGACTGGTGGCTTGTCTACGGCTCTCCACTTTGCAGCGGGTGGCCAGACGGTCAATAATCTCAATATAAATGTAGGCTCAGGGAACTCAGCAGCCCTCGGCTCTGCTCTCACTGTGAATGGCGCTCTGACCCTGACAGGCGGCAGCATGCTGGACATCAGTGGTCAGTCTCTGACGCTCGGTTCCGGTAGCTCTACCTCTGGCTCTGGCTCTCTGATGGCAAATGCATCTTCTACACTGAACTATAACTCTACTGGAAACTCCAACGCTGACCTGTCTATCACTGGTGGTGTGATCGGTACCCTGAATATCAACTCTGGCAATGGCAGCTCTACCAGCCTCGGCGCTGACCTGACAGTGAGCGGTATGCTCACCCTGCAGAGTGGCAATCTGAACCTGAATGGACATGACCTCACTGTCAGCGGCACTGTAGGCGCATCTGGTAGCGGATCTGTGACCTCAGGTGCTGGTAGCAGCATCACCCTTAGTGGTACATCGGGTACTACAGGTACACTCTCATTTACTACTGGCAGCTCTGCAAACTCTCTCTCAGTAAATGTAGGTAGCGGCAATCAGGCACACATCAGTGGTGATCTGACCGTGACTGGCTCTCTGGATCTCACCAGCGGAACGCTGTCATTTAATAATGGTAGCCTGACCATAGGCGGTACAGTGACAGGCTCGGGCTCTCTGAGCGGCAATGGATTGTCTAACCTGACCATCAATGGTAGCGGCTCTCTGGCAGGTGGTCTCACCTTTGTCAGCGGTGGCCAGACTGTAAATAACCTGACCATCAACGTTGGTTCCGGTAACAGTGTAAATGTAAACTCTGACCTGACTGTAAACGGCACACTCACCATTGCCGGTGGCAGCCAATACGGTGTAGGAGCCCACACCTTGACCATAGCTGGTAATGTGGCTGGTTCTGGTTCACTCAATACAGGAAGCAATTCTAATATCAATATCACATCTTCTACAGGTCTGACCTCTGATCTGCACCTCGCTGGTAGCAGCAATACAGTAGGCAATCTGACCATTAATACAGGAAGCAATGGCAGTGTGACACTCGGCTCTGGCTCTAACCTGACCGTAGCCGGCACCCTCTCACTGCAAAACGGTACGCTTGTACTCAATGGCAATAACCTGTCTGTCACAGGCTCTATCGCAGCATCAGGCAACGGATCACTCTCCTCTACATCTAGCTCTAATATCAGCGTGACCACTACAGGCTCTATTAATGGTACATTGAGCTTCTCTGGTACAGGTAATACTGTGGGCAACCTCGCTGTCAATGTAACAGCAGGCTCATCCAGTGCCCTGCATATAGGATCTAACCTAACAGTGAATGGTACACTTAGCTTCACTCAGGGTAGCCTGGATATAGATACCAATAAGCTGACCATCGCAGCCTCTGGCTCAGTGACAGGTGGCGGTATCAACTCTTACATCATCACTACAGGTACTGGCCATGTGAATATGCAGGTGACCGCTGGTGCCAGCACAGCGACTACTTTCCACGTAGGTACTATGGCAGGCTATGCACCGGTAGGTATCCAGCTGAATAGTGGCTCTACAAGCGGCGGTATCAATGTAGGTGTGAGCTCAGGTGTATGGAGCCAGGGCACTACAGGCTCTGACATGGCAGCATCACACTCTCTTGTGCGTAATACGTACTTCGTAGAGCCGGATATCACAGCTAACACAAACCTGAACCTGAGCCTCGGCTGGACTGCTGCTGCACAAGTGAATGGTTTTGATAATACTCAAGCTTACATAGCTCACTTTACCGGTGGAGCATGGGATCACAGCACTATGGCTGCAGCTACGCTCAATGGCAGCGTATATACTATGACACGCGCCAATATCAGCAGCTTCAGCCCATTTGCAGTATTTGATAAGAATACTGCTACAGGTATAGAGACTGTGGATGCAGACAATACCATCCAACTGTATCCTAATCCTACTGTAGATAAGATCACCATCGCTGCTGTAGCAGAGACTCAGATAGAGATCACTGATATCAGCGGCCAGGTAGTAGGCAAGTACGATATAGCAGCTGGCAACAATACCATAGGTGTATCAAATCTCGAAGCAGGAAACTACTTCGTAAAGATGATGACTAGCAATGGTACAGCTGTAAAGAAGTTTACTAAGATCTAAAACGTTTTAGCCATTTGGCTCAACGGGTCGTGGGTCCCGGCGAGCTAGTGGTCAGAGCCTCCGGTTTTCCGGGGGCTTTTTTTATTATATGATCTGATGTGTTTTGATTGGGGAATGGAACAATTATTGGCTTTTACGAAAATGAAAATTCATCCTTACATGCAGAAGATAACTCCAAAACTCCGCAAGATCCTATTAGGCATCGTGATCGGTATAGTAGCATTCATAGCGCTGGTCATCATTTTTATCTCACCTATCACCAAGTATCTGATCGAGAAATATGATACAAAGTACCTGGGCAGGGAGATCACACTAGGCTGGGTATATGTCAACCCTTTTACCGGCTATGCGCACCTCCATAATCTGAAACTCTACGAAGCAGGAGGCATGGATACCGTATTTTTTTCCGCAAATGGGGTAAGTGTGAACTTTGCCATATTCAAAGCTATAGGTAAAACCTATGAGATAGAAAACCTGACTATCTCCAAACCATATGCCCGCATCGTACAAAACCGGCAGTGGTTTAACTTCAATGACATCATCGAGAAGTTTGCTCCAAAAGATACAGTCAAGAAGGAAGAGAAACCACCAGTTCACTTTAATCTGCTGGATGTAGCCATCGAAGACGGGGAGTTTCACTATGAGGAGCGCTCAATACCGGTAAACTATTTCGTGAAAAACGTAAACGTGTCGACACCCGGTATGAGGTGGGACGTAGATACCATGCAGGTCAAGTATGCACTGGAGGCTGGCCCTGCATCGGGGAAAATAGCAGGTGATGCAGCAGTCAATCTCAAGAGTCTGGAGTATAGAGTAGCTGCAAAGATCGATAAGTATGACCTCGCCTTCATACAGGATTACATCAGGGACTTTAGTAATTATGGTACATTTCGCGCCAGCTTGGATGGAGATATCAAGGCAAAGGGTAACGCCAAGATCAAGCTGGCTGTAGAGGCTACAGGCTGGATAGCTGTCAATGATTTCCACTTTGGTAAACGTGTGGATGATGACTATGTAGCTTTCAAAAAACTACAGATCGCTATGGTAGATGTCAATCCGAGGCAGTTTAGCTACTATATAGATACGATCATGGTAGATAAGCCATACTTCAAGTATGAAAGGTATGATAATGCCGATAACGTATCTGCACTGTTTGGCAAAAACCTCGAAAACATCAAAGAGGCAAAGGCGGACTCGACTAAATTTAACCTCGTGATAGAAGTGGGCAAGTATGTAAATGATATCATAAACAACTTCCTCAAGAGTTATTATAAGATCAATAGGGTAGCTATCTACAATGGCGATATCAAGTTCAATGACTTTGCCCTCAGGGAGCAGTTCGCAGTGGCTGCCAACCCGCTGAATTTTATGGCAGATTCTATAGATAAGAGTCATAAGAGAATGAATTTGAACCTCACTACAGCTGTGAAGCCATATGGTGATGTCTACGTAGGTATCAGCCTGGACCCTAATAACTATGGTACCTTCAACATTCGATATAACATTGATAAGATACCTCTGCCGATGTTCAACCCATATGTTCTCACTTACACATCTTTCCCTCTGGATCGCGGTACATTGCAGTTTACGGGAACGCTGAATGCTGCTGATAGTAATTTGATCGGTGAAAATCACTTACTCATACTGGATCCAAGGGTCGGCAAGCGTCTCAAAAAACATCAGGATGCGTCGTGGATACCGGTACCACTTATTCTTTCTTTTGTCAAAGACAGGAGCGGAGTCATTGATTTTAGTGTGCCGATACGGGGCAATCTTAGTGATCCTAAGTTCAAACTAAAATCAGTGATACTGGACATAGTTCGCAATATTTTTGTGAAGCCGGTGACTTCGCCTTACATCTTTCATGTGAAGGACGTGGAGAAGAAAGTTGAGAAATACCTGGTAATAAAATGGAGGACGCGCTATGATGAGCTGCAATACGGGCAGGAGAGGTTTCTGGATAAGATGAATGACTTCCTTACTGACAATCCGCAGGCACAGCTCCAGGTCTCGCCGCAGGTGTATACAGATAAAGAGAAAGAATATATCCTATTCTTTGAGGCCAAGAAGAAATATGCATTGCGCAATGACCCTAAGCGCATCATCAGCCGCGAGGACTCTCTGGCTATAGACCGCATGTCTATCAAGGATTCTGCATTTGTACATTACCTCGACGGCCTGATCAAAGATAAACTTGTCTTCACTATTCAGGAAAAGTGCAGGAGGTATGTAGGAGATGGAGTGGTAGAGGCCCGCTTTGCCGAGCTCATGAAGAGCAGGAGGGATAAATTCCTGAGCGAATTTGATGAAGCTAACCGCTCACGGGTGTATGTCGGTACGCCGCAGACCATTATCCCTCAAAATGGCTTCTCCTACTACCGCATAGAATACAAAGGAGAGATACCTGAGAAACTGCGCGACTCATATGATGAAATAGTACAGCTCAATGACGAGAACCCACGCAAACCCTACCAGCGGGCGCGACGTGAAAACGGAGGTGTACTGAAAGAAATCAAGGGGTTCTTTCACAGAAAGAAACAAGAAAAATAACAATTGAGCAAAAGCGGGGAATTAGTTTCCCCGCTTTTAGTTTATAAAGACCATTTTACCACTGGAAGATGCTTTTTTACTATGGCTCAAACTTTGTCATAATCATTGATAGACAAAGCAGCTATGACCGCATCAAAGGAAATCCAATCAGAAAATCAACCTACTGAATCCACTGCCGACAGTGTTCCCACTGGGTTTAAAGCCATAATAATTGAGATAGGGTCCCTGGCTCAGTTTGCCTATCGTTTTTTTAAGGAAGCTTTCTTTCCGCCTTATGAATTTGGCGAGTTTATGAGGCAGAGCTACCTGATAGGCAATAAGTCGCTGCCACTGGTAGGTATCACTGCCTTTATCATGGGGTTAGTTTTTACGATGCAATCGCAGCCTACCTTAGCGAAGTTTGGCGCTACGTCTTGGCTGCCGGCCATGGTGTCGGTGGCTATGATCCGTGAGATATCTCCGGTGATCACAGCTCTGATCTGTGCGGGCAAAGTAGGATCGGGTATAGGAGCCGAGCTGGCATCTATGCGCGTCACAGAGCAGATAGATGCGATGGAGGTAGCGGGCAATCGCCCTTTCAACTACATAGTAGTGACCCGTATCATGGCAGCCGTTTTCATGGTGCCATTGCTGGTGATCTTTTCTGATGGTATCGCCTTGATGGGCTCTTTTCTGGGGGTGAATCTATCCGGGCATACATCTTTCAATGTTTTTTTTGGTCACGTATTCAATAAGCTTGATTTCATTGATGTCTTCCCGGCATTTGTCAAGACTTTCTTCTTTGGTTTTGCCATAGGATTGATCAGCTGCTACAAGGGCTATAATTCTAATGAGGGCACAGAGGGGGTGGGGCGCGCAGCAAATTCTGCTGTCGTGATAGCTTCCCTGGCCATATTCATTATCGATATGATGGCTGTTCAGATCGCAAATTTGTTTTAGAATGGAGACAGAGGAATATATCAAGCAAGGGGCAGTAGCAAGCCCGCCTGCAAAAGCGGACGGCGACGTGGTGCATATAGAAAACCTAAAAAAATCTTTTGGTGCTCATGAGGTTTTAAAGGATGTGAGTTTGCATCTCAATAAGGGTGAAAACCTGGTAGTGATGGGCAAATCTGGCACCGGCAAATCCGTTTTGATCAAGTGTATGGTAGGTCTGATAGAGCCTGATGCAGGATCCGTGAATATCCTCAGTAAAAGTATTACCGAGCTGGACGAAAAGGAACTCAATGCGGTGCGCAAGAGGATAGGATTCCTATTTCAGGGGGCGGCCCTTTATGACTCTATGACGGTGAGAGAGAATCTGGAGTTTCCCCTCAGGGATAATAGAGTAGAGCGGGCAGAACTGGATAAACTGGTGGATGAGGTGCTGAACAATGTGGGGCTACTCGAGGCCAAAGATAAAATGCCATCTGAACTATCCGGTGGTATGAGGAAGCGAATAGGTCTGGCGCGCACGCTGATACAGCGGCCCGAGATCATTCTCTATGATGAGCCTACTACCGGGCTCGATCCTATCACATCCCGTGAGATCAGCCATCTGATCGTGGATATACAGGAGAAATATCAATCGGCGGCTTTGATCATCACTCATGATCTGGATTGTGCACGGATCACAGGAAACAGGATCATACTCCTGCACGAGGGTCTGGTGATAGCCGAAGGGACTTATGATGAACTAAAAAATTCAAAGGATAGCCGCGTTTGCGACTTTTTTAAATAATAGTAAAAAATGAAAAAGGATACAGGTAATAAACTGAGGTTAGGTTTGTTTGTGATAGGAGGAGCATTCATCTTCCTTCTTGGGATTTATTTTATCGGACAGAAGAGACTGCTCTTTAGCTCTACTATCAAGGTGAAAACAATCTACCGTGATGTGAATGGCCTGCAGGCTGGCAATAATGTCAGATTTTCTGGTATAGATGTAGGTACGGTAGATGATATCACCATCATATCTGATACGGCCGTACGGGTCACGCTTGCTATAGACAAGTCGGTACAGAAATTTATCAAAAAGGATGCGAAAGCCTCTATAGGATCTGAAGGTCTGATGGGAGATAAGATCGTAAACATCTCTGCAGGTACCGAGGGTGGCCCTGAGATAGAAAATGGGGATGTGGTACTCGCCATGGAGGGCTCCACCATAGACGAGATCATGAAGTCTGTCAAGGTCACCGCTGATAATGCGGCCCATATCACTGGCGATCTGGCAGACGTAGTAGGTACTATACGGACTGGTAAAGGTACTATCGGCAAACTCCTGATGGACACCACTTTTGCCGGCAATCTCGATGCTACCATGGTGAATGTGAAACAAGCATCAGGAGGATTGAAAGAAAATATGGAGGCTGCCAAACATAATTTCCTGCTGAAGGGATACTTCAAAAAGAAGGAACGTGAGGAGGAGAAGAAAGCAAAGGCGCTGGAGAAAGAAGCGAAAAGAGAAGTCCGGGATACTTTGAGAAAATAGAATTTATCATGAAGGACAATATCAAAAAGACTGGTAACCTTTTTAGCCGGTTTAGTGAGTGGGTGATGCATTTCACTGGTAGCCCCAAGGCTTTTTTCATAGCCTTCGCTACGATCATCATCTGGAGTATATGCGGCCCTATCTTTCACTTTTCTGATACATGGCAGTTGGTGATCAATACCAGTACGACCATTATCACATTCCTCATGGTCTTCATTATCCAGCAGTCTCAAAACCGGGATACTCTGGCCATACATCTCAAACTGAATGAGCTGATAGCCGCTAATGGAGAGGCAAGCAACAGACTCGTGTGCTCAGAAGATCTGACCGAAGAGGAGCTGAGAGTGCTAAAAGAATTTTATACCAGGCTTTCCGCGCTTTCGCGGGATGGTCAGAGCCTGCATCAGTCTCACTCTATCGATGAGGCGGAGAGTAATCATAAGGCTAAAAGCGGGACAAAAGGAAGACCCTTAAGAAATCCTGAAACTGTAAAATGTAATACCATGACACCAACAAAATCAATAATTCTCATTACGATGTTGAGTTTGTCTTCCCTATGGCTGACCGCCCATATGCAGGAGCACCCAAAGACTGGTCAAGATGATCGAGCTGGTATGAAGGGAGCCACCGGCGTCTCTGGTAGCAGCGGCCCATCCGGACTGGGAGGTGGCGCTATAGCTACTACCGGCGGTATGCCTGGTACTGGGCGCACAGGTACTACAGGCTGGACAGGGTCCACTGCACCGACCGGATACACTGGAGCGAGTGGCCATACGGGTCAGACAGGGCCTACGGGTATCACAGGCCCGACCGGTAGGAAGTAACTTATATTAATTCTGACTTTTTCCTTGCCGTGTCTTGGGAGTATGGAAAGGTAGCCTGATCAGAGTAGGAATATCATCTCCTATCAGAAATCCCCACGGATGTAAGGCAGGTATATGATCAAATATAACTTTGACCAGAGCTGTGAGTGGGATAGATAGAAACATACCCATCACTCCCCACAGCATACCACCCATAAGGACTACTACTATAGCCACCAGCGCATTGACTTTTACTTTTGAAGCGACTATATAGGGCACCAGGTAGTGATTGTCCACAAACTGGATTACGGAATACAATACTAATACGAGAAGCGCTGTAAGTGGAGACTGTGTAAGAAACGCTATCACCATCGGCACACCAAACCCGATAACCCCACCTATATAAGGTATGACATTTACTATCGCTCCGGTGATACCCAGAATGATGGCATATTCGACTCCTAAAATCAACAATGCTATAGAATTCAGAACAGCCACTATTGCCCCTTCTATTATCAGACCTACAAGGTAGCTTTGTATGATTGTTTTAATGCTAGCTAGTACTTCTACTACTGTTTTGTGGTGATGAGGGTTAAAGAGCTTTCGCACAAACTCCAGGAATAGGGGTTTATATAACAAAATCAGAAAAACATAGACCGGCACCAGCACTATGACCACAAATGCATTGCCTACTGTCAGTAGCGTCTGTCCGAGACTATTATTGAGGCTTGTCATAGCTTGGTGTTGCGTATTGCGCAGCCAGGTGAGGATCACAGCAGGATCTGTATTTAGCCTGTCGCCTATCCACTTCGTATATTCTGTGATAGAAGCCTCGAATTTGACTCGAAGCTGAGGATAAGTTTTAGCGACCATGGTAAATTGCGCGCCGATCACAGCCACCAGCCCCAGTATGACAATGATGGCCACTAACAGGGCCAGACTAATAGAGATGAGTTTCGGGACCTTTTTTCTCTCCAGCCAGTTTACCATAGGATTCAGTAGGATGGAAATGAATAAGGAGAATATCAATGGGACAAGTATTTCATCACCCACATATAGCATATATATAGTGATAAAAATGCCAATAAGCACAAAGGTCATCTTGGCATAAAACGGAAGCCGTATGTATGTTTCAGTCATTTCGTGGATTTAAAAAAGAACGGCCACATGGCCGTTCTTTGTCAATCAATAATCCCAAACAAAAACAAGTTTACTAGCGGTGCTCTGCAAAGAACAGCTTGATATTTTGTGACATAGTGTCCATGTCATTATTAAATTTCATCTTAAAACTTTCCCAGTTCTCACGTCCTTCTTCTTTGTAGTCATCTACACGGGACCGGAGTTCGATATTGCGGGTCTGCAAGGCTGTCATTTTCTGCTGGTATTCAGTTTTTACTTTAGCATTGGTCCTATCGATTTTTGCGCTCATGGATTTCAGGCTGTCATCATTTTGTTTGAGCCTGGCGCGGGCTTCTATTTTAAATTCCTCCCACTTTTGACGATCCGCGTTAAAGGTGTCGGCGTAGTTATGCGGATGCTCCATGGAATCGTTTATCCTTTGGAGCTCTGCAGTTTTGCGAGGTTGACGATCACATGCCGCCATGAGAATCGCCGATGATATGCCAAGCAAAAGGAGATGGATGAGTTTGCTTTTCATGATATTGACTTTGGTGAGATAAATTAGTTAAACTACCCGGCCACCACGTATCAGGCGCAGAAGTACTGCTATGACCGCAATGACTAATAGAATATGAATCAGTCCACCGGCATGAAAACCGATAAAACCGATGAGCCAGCCTATTACAAGAATAACGGCCAGCAGATAGAGTAGATTTTCCATTGTATAATTTTTAAAGTGAATAATAGCTAGTACATCACTAGCAGTTTCTACTTACCTTTTAAAAAAGCATGCCAATAGGTAAAGCTTGGGGTAATACATATTCTGGATACGCTGTAATAGCAATACTAGGCGCACTAAATGACGTCGCCTTATTTGTAGATGTATTCCCCAAAGGGCTAAAACGTTTGGGGTATCTTTTGCCCCTGGGAAACCCCAATACCACACTTCTACCTCTTTTGTATAGCGTATCAGGCTGTATATCATGATAGCTTTTATTGGCACGTCCTTGGTCTTGTATAAGGAAAATCCGCAGTATGAAGCTCATTAACCCCCGGCCGCCAAAGTTATTTCAACTGATGATGATCGTATCTGAAAGAAGGAACTACTGCTACTGGTGCGGTCAGCGATTAAAAAGCTGCGCTGAATGTCACGGTAAGTCAGAGACTGGCAAGTCTAAATGCAGCCTCTGTAGCGGATCCGGTATGATCTGTCCTACGCACGATGCAAACTGGGATTAAACGAAATTTCCTTTCTATATATATCTACACGTTATACTCCTTTCTGTAATTATCCTCCTTTAGCAAAACCCTCCCAACTTCACTGGAGGGTTTTCTATTTTATGTCGCTAATCTCTGGATATGAGCCTGAGCAGGTAGGCCAGGGTGATAAAGGAAGTCAGGCCGAGCAGTACATGGCCTATCCACGATGGCTGCGCCCATATGCTCATAATGATGCTGCCAGCAAACAGGAAAGAGAGTAAAATGACGATCGCAATAGATTGCCCTATGCTCCTGGCTGAGCGAGCCAGTGTAGCCTGATCACTGAGGTGTATCTCATGTGTCAGCTTACCGTGTTTCATTTTGTATAAGATCTCATTGATCTCATTTGGAAAGTCCCGGATCAATGCGCCATAATCTCTGATCGTATCATAGATCTCGCCAGCTATAGTGGTAGGAGAGTAGCGCTGTTTGACCAGCGTCTCAGCGTATGGACGTATGATGGCAGGGAGCGATAGGCCTGGCGCCAGCTGCGCTCCAAATTTTTCTATGGTAGCAATTGTTTTTAGCAGAAGATAAATGCTGGCCGGGATCCTGAGCTCGTAGCGCAGGATGATCTTTATACTATCATTGAGTATCTGCGAAAAATTCATTTGGTCATAGTGAAAGGAGCCATGTCTGGTCAGCATATCGTGGATGTAAAACTCTAAATCATCTTTTTCTGCAAAAAACTTTTTATCGCACAAGGTCAGCAGTGAATCCGTTATGATGCGCGCATTGCTGGTAGCCAGCCCGAGTATAAAGCCTGCTAGAAATTGCATCTGCGCTGGTTTCAGAGTGCCCACCATACCAAAGTCTATAAGCGCGATCCTGTTGTCTTTTTGTACAAAGAGATTTCCCGCATGAGGGTCTGCATGAAAGAAACCATTTTTAAAGATCATGATCAGCATGATGCGGATGCCATTTTCTGCTACTTGTACGGGATCAAGTCCGGCCTGGACCAGTTCAGCTACGTTGTCTGCTGGTAGTCCTGTCACATACTCCATTACCAGCATCTGCGGTGTACAGAGCTCCGTATACACTTTGGGAATGGTGCAAAATGGACTATCCTTGAAGATCTCTGAGAAGCGGGTCACGTTTGCTGCTTCATTGACATAGTTCATTTCCATTTTCAGTGTTTCGCCAAACTCATCTACAAAGCCTACTATGTCTATAGCTGTTAGTCCCGGATATTCATCCACTAGCTGCTGAGCCAGATATTTCAGGAGGTGTAGGTCCAGCTCTATTTTACTTTGGATATCCGGGCGTTGTATTTTTATCACTACATCTTCACCGGTATTGAGTGTAGCCTTATAAACCTGACCTATGGAAGCTGACCCTATACATGCATCAGAACCTATAGAGCTGAAGTAACGTTCAATAGGACTGCCCAGTTCTTCTTCTATCAGCTTCATAGCTGTATCATGAGGGATTGGTTCTACATTGGACTGCAGTTTTTTTAGCTCCGTACGCAGTTTGTCAGATACGATGTCGGGCCGGTCTGCCAGTATCTGACCAAACTTTACAAAGGTCGGTCCCAGCTCCTCGATGACCAGGCGCAATCTCTCAGCCATTGAAAGTACACTGCCCCTTCTTTTGTATTTGGCAGGTATCAAACCTCTCAGAGCAGTGTGCTGACTCAACCAGTTGATGATAAAAAAGCCGGATAGCGTGGCTAGTATATGCATGCCACGCCCCAGGCGCAGGAAAGATAGGCGGATATGGAAGATTTTAAACATGCACTATTGACTCAGGATTTTTGGGATTGTTTTAGTTGATGGGTCAGAGTTTCGATGGCTTGGGTAAGGTTAGTGATATCAGCCTTGTCTGGGCGGCCATCCCTACCTATTGCACTACTGATGGCGTGTTCCAGGTTGATGTTGTTCTTTGTTTGTTCCAGGTACGCCGCCAGTTTCTCTGCCCATTTATCAGCCTCTTCCGGATTTTCCTGATATTTGCCTATCAGCTCTGATACCTGACTGACAAACGTAGCGCGATCAGATAACCCTAGTGTGATACCTGCAGCTA
>CAZNDJ010000007.1:0-66861 GCA_964571705.1 uncultured Chitinophagaceae bacterium | reverse complement strand
GATATCTCTAGCCTGGCACAGGGCACCTACTCTGTCACTGTCTATGCAGGCAATACCTATACGACCAAGAAACTCGTGGTGACGAGGTGATCATAACTGACTAAAATCTCAAAGGCGCTCTGAAATGGAGCGCCTTTTTATTTTTGTTTTGATAGCTTAGTAGCAGCACATGATCCGTATAGCCCACATCATCAATCCGGTAAAAGTAGCTCCAGGCACAGAGCTGGCTATCGTGCAGCCTATCACATTTGAGAGTATGCGCGTGGCACGGGACCAGGCTATAGATATCCCGGTACAGCTGCTGTCTACATCTTATCCCGAGGATCATCAGATCATCCCGGACTACTTTGAAAAGACACCAGACCTGGAGCGCTCAGTGAGGGATATACCAGGACTGGACTCTAAGAAGAAGCTACCCTTCATAAATGACATCCTGCAGCGGCTCTATGACGGTACGAGTGCCGAGTGGCTGATATATACCAATGCCGACATAGGGCTGATGCCTTATTTCTATACTGCTGTAGCACACATGATCAGCGAAGGCCACGATGCCATACTGATCAACAGGCGCAGGATATCGCGCCACTATGACTCTGTGGCGCAGCTGCCTATGATGTATGCAGAGCTGGGTGGCTCTCATCCAGGCTACGACTGTTTTGTATTCCGCAGAGACCTGCTGCCAAATTTTGTGCTGGATGGCATCTGTATCGGTGTACCATTTATAGAAGTGAGCCTGCTGCATAATATCATCGCAACTGCCGCCAACCTGCGGCATGTAGATGATATGCACCTGACCTTTCATATAGGCATGGAGGTGATGCCGCCGGTAGATCAGGACTTGTATAAATATAACCGGGCTACCTATGAGCAGCAGATACGCCCAAAGATCAAGGAGCGTTTTGACAGCAGCAAGTTTCCCTATGCTACGCTATCTGCCAGGCAGCGGCTGATGAAGTATGTCCTCAATCCCTGCTACTCCTCCGCACTCATGCTGGAACTGGAGGGCAAGGGCCTGATGCGCAAAATCAAGATCATACTGGATGAATACCGCTGGCGGCTACTGGCGCGCTAGATCACCTCAAGGTCTGCAGGGCGTGCCTGCCGTGTGAGTGACGCTTCAAAGCTTTTCTTCAGGCTGATATCTACAGTGTCTGAGGGATCAAACTCTACTACTGTTTTTTCGCCGTACAGTTTTTGGGTAGCCTTGTGCAGCAAGGTGGTGTTTTGCAGGTATTGGTCCCGACGGAGGCAGTACTCATAGCCCTGGCCGAGCTCGATCTTTTTTATGCGTTTGAATCCAAGGGACGTATTGTACAGGTGCGCGACGAGATTGGAGTCACGTACCTTTGCGTAGATAGATTCGAGATTGGTAAAAGTAAAAAAGACATCGAGAATACTCAGCGATGCACGCACGGGCACATCGGTGCCTATATACCTATCGTCATAGATAAAGAGCCCGGCAAAAGCATTGCGTGTATCAAAATCTATAGAAGAAATGCTGATGAGGCCGCAAGGAACCTGATCTTTGTAAATAAGGAAGTAGTAGTTCTGGTCATTATTGATAGACTCGTACCAGCGCTGCTGCATCTCTGGCGTGATCGTGGCCTGAAAGAACATGTGCTTCTGTATCTTGGGATCATTGCGCCAGTGGCGTATCATCTCTATGTGCTCAGCACGTAGCCGGACCAACTCTAAGCCATATTTCCTGATGATCACCTGATTATCTCTTTGACTATAAAGATAGGTTTATCTGTCTGGATAATGAACAGGCGGCTCAGGTATTCTCCTATGATGCCGATACAAAAGAGGATAAGCCCTGTGGACATAAATATGGAGACGATGAGCGCGGTAAAACCGATCTCCGCGCCATAAGCATATTTCATGTAAATGAAATATACGATAATGCTGAGGCAGACGAAAAAGGATACCAATCCGAGCCAGGTAATGAGCCGCAGGGGCAGGGTAGTATAACTGAGAATGATCTGCATGGTGTAGCGCAGTAGTTTCAACGAACTATAGCCGGAGGCCCCAGCCTTACGGTTTTCGTGACGCACGGTCACATAGCTGGTGTGCCGGCTATACCAGCCCAGTACCTCATCGAGAAACACGTAGGGGTGATTGTACTCTTTGACCTGGTCTATGACATGGCGCGAGATCATTTTGAAGGACGAACCTTTTTGAGGCATATTGGCATACTTCTCAAAGATCGTTGCTACTACTTTACTACCAGCATTGCGCAGGGCAGAGTGCTTTTTGCGCGTATAGATACCGTACACCACATCTGCACAGTCTCCCTGCTGGCACCCCATGAGTGTGGCGATATCCTCCGGGTGGTACTGCAGGTCATCGTCTATAGTCACGGCAAAATCTCCTGTGCAGTGTCGTAGCCCGCAGAGTATGGCTTTGTGCTGGCCATAGTTGCGCGAGAGATTGATGCCGGTCACTATACCCGGATAGCGACTGCACAGCTCGGAGATACAGCGCCAGCTCTGGTCTGCGCTGCCATCGTTTACCATGATGATCTGGAGTCCCGCCTCCATACCGGCAAACATGGCGCACAGCCGCTCACACAGCTCTGGCAGAGTCGCCTCACTATTATAAACCGGTATGATGATAGAGTATAGAGCTGCTGCCATACGTATGCACTTTCTAAGATAGCTTTTTCCCGCTTATACCTCTATGAGGTCTGTGATGAGCGCGTGGCTCAGCGGCAGGACCACGGAGCCCCATGACAGACCTACGCCAAAACCACTGAGCAGGACCATGCCGGTACCAGGCAGATCATCGCGGCGGGATACGAGGGTGACGGGTATAGAGGCTGAGCTGGTATTGCCGAGATGATACAGGGAGGTGGGAAATTTGTCTGCCGGCTCTTTTAGTTTTTTGCGTACGCAATCAATGATGAGTTTATTGGCCTGATGGAGCACAAAGCTATCAATGCTTTCTTGCGGCACCTGTGCGTATGAGAGGAGCGCAGAGATATTGGGCGCTACCTCACGGAGCGCAAAGTTGAAGATATTGACACCATCGAGCCGCATCTGCAGGTCGGAGCGCACCTCTCCCGGCCCGTACTCATGAGGAGTGGATGATGTGGCTGAGAAGGGATGCCGCATACCACCACCCCTCACCATGATATCCTCATGGCCCGCGCCATCTGTCTGCAGATGAAAGTGCCATGTATCACCTCCTGTGTACTCCAGAGCAGTGGCAGATCCCGCATCGCTAAAGAGCGGATACGTAGCCTTGTCTGCCGGAGATACGATAGCAGAGGAGCAATCTCCCACGAGCAGCAATCCTCTTTTGCCGGGCATATTCTGCAATAGGGATGAGAGCACGGATAGGCCATAGACATACCCCGAGCAGCCGAGATTGATATCAAAGGCGATGCAGCTATGTGGCAGCTCCAGGCGGTGCTGTATGATAGAGGCCGAGTTTGGTATGGTATAGTCTGGCGTCTGGGTGACGAGTATGAGTAGGTCCACATCTGTAGCAGTCCATCCCAGACGCTGCATGAGGTGGCGCGCACTATGCTCGCAGAGGTCTGCTGCGGTCATGCCTGCGGGTGCTATCCTCCTGTAGCGGATGCCGGTGGTGTTTATGAATGCTTCACGCTGGTTTTCCGGTATGAGGCCCAGGTGGGCATTATCTTCTGTGTGGCGTGGTACGCTGGCGCTGATGCCCTTTATGGCTACATTGTTTATCGAAAGGAGGGCCATTACTTTGATCGGATGATAGTAAACAGATCCTCTATCGTCTCTGAGCTGCGTATATCATCTGCTGTGAGCGTTTTGCCATATTCACTGTCTATCATGGCTATGACGATGAGGGCCATGATAGAGCTCCAGTCTTCCAGTTTTTTAAACTGCGTGGTTGCATTGATACCACTAGATGGGACGGTATTGAGGCAGCCGGCAAATTTTTCTGAAAAGTCTTTGATCTCCATTGGTTAAATGTAAAAATTATCGAGTCTATAGACAATGACAGGAACGGAAAAATGATGGTTGTTGATTCTATTTGGATACCGAGACTGTGCGCACCTCTAGCTGACCTGATACTCCCTCTTCTATATTGCTGAGATCATTGATACGGACTGGCGCCTGAAATGACACACCTATGCCATGTACAGCACGCATGTAGCGTGATGTGAGGTCATACCTATAGGGCTCTGTGATATATAGTGCCTGCTGGTCACCGAGCCAGCGAAAAAAGGCTACCGGGTCCTCAGAGTCACAGCCACAGAGCCTGTGGAGGTAGTCCATATACCGCGGCGTGAGGTGAAAGGTAAACCAGTCAAACATGATGTAGGTATTTTTTTGATACACCTGATTGATCAGTGAAAAGTGACGGTCAAAAAGGAAGCGCCCGTCTATAGTGATAGCTACGATACGGCCTGTATAGCGCTGCTCAAAGCGGGCCATTGTTTGTTCCATAGCCCAAACCTGATCGCTCAGCAGCCGGTTTTCGTGGCGGTAGCCAGACAGAAGGGGAATAGCAAGCAGGTACAAAAGTACAATGGCGCCCCAGAGGCGTGTGCGCCCGTACGGCACAGGTGGCATCCCTACAGCACGAAATACAAATGCTGCCCCGAGCAGCACTGCCACCAGTAGCAGGGACATGAAGTGGCGATGAGATACAAGGAGGCCATTGTAGTCCAGCGCATAGATGATGGCCACGCTGTATAGCAGGAAAACGCCGAACCGTAGCGGGCCAGCGGGGCTGGTACGCCTCATGACCGCGCCTACCCATAGCAGCAGGCCTACCCACAAAAGGAGGCTGTAAAAACGAAACATCTCTGTCAGGTGAGCAGCTACCTCACGCATATGCGCCAGGCTCATATCTGAGCCCGGCAGGATGATGGAGCGCATATACTCCGGACTCATGACCCGCATGTCAAACCACATGCCTGTCAGGGCAGCATCACGCCGGGCAGAATCCGCAGGGGAGTGCATGGCAGAGAGTGGCATGAGCCTACGGGCCATCATCTTGTACTCTATCTCCGGCTCTACGCGGCGCGAGTATATCTGTGTGTAGTGCAGGTCTATAGTGAATACGGCCAGAAATGCAGCCATGGCCAATACCGGCAGCCACACGCGCCGCACCAGGTGTACCAGGCCACCATATAGTACGAAGGTGCCCGGCAGGACGATGGCTAGTGTGCCCAGGCCACTCTCCGGGCGCAGCAGCATACCAGATATGAAAAGGCCTCCGTATAAAAGCATGCGAGCACGTGAGAGACCGTGTGAGAGGATGAGGCGGATGAGCGCCACGCCGCAGAAAATAATAGAGACGCGCGTATGAGATACTGAGATGATAGAGTCAGAGTAGTATATAGCGGTAAGCACCTGCGCCGCTATGATGAAATAAGGGTGTGGTACATCTCTGAGTATCACGGTGCGTATCAGCCGCAGCAGAAGGTAGAGGCTGACAAACTCATAGAGAAGCATAAAAGCAAAATGCCAGTTGATACGCGGGAAGAGGAGGTAAAGAAGTTTGTACACCTCCCGGATACCGATGAAACCCTGGAAGTGGACATCAAAGTATGCAAAGTCGCTGAACTGGCGGGTGGCGAGGCTGCTCATGAAATAAGCATAATCGTCAGAGACAAAATCAAAAAGGAAGATGCAAAGGATAAACGTGAGCGATGTGAGCAGAAGCTCGGTACGTCGCGCAACAAATATTTCTTTTATCCTTTCCACCATAGTCATATCCGGCCGGATGGCAATTTAGCCAACAACGATGTAAACCACCTTAAAAAAACTAAAGCCCGTATCTGCTGCGCAGAAATCCCGCTACTGTATCTCCCGTGATACGCGCTACCTGTGCAGATGGGTGAGGGTCCTGTGGGTCGGCCATGCGGTCTGCGAGCGGCACCCGGGCTACTAGCGGTGTCATATCTATCACCTCTATGCCTGCTGCGGTGAGGTCTGCCGCTAGCCGCCGCGTATAGATACGCGCAGAGTTTTCCGGGCCATCGGCCCAGAGGAAAGGGAAGATGACAACTACAAACCTGCGCCGCGCCGCCTGGTAA
This sequence comes from uncultured Chitinophagaceae bacterium, assembly GCA_964571705.1. Lineage (GTDB taxonomy): Bacteria > Bacteroidota > Bacteroidia > Chitinophagales > LD1 > UBA1941. The sequence continues at coordinate 60,833 of CAZNDJ010000007.1, read as the reverse complement.
TCCTGCATAGACTGTATGATGGGCCGGAGATGGGCCCGATACAGGCTGTCTGAAGTGTAGGACTGCTCGAGAAACCGATAGTAAGAGTCCATCCAGCGCGTATCGCGTGCTATCACCCTATTCCAATAGACATAGTCCAGCAGAAAGGAACGACCACGCAGGTACTGCCGGCCCCAGCGCGCCACAGGCTGATCTGACACCTGGCGCTCGTAGAGGTCAGGGCCTTCGTCATTGATATCTATATCATTTCCAAAATACTGCCAGACGACCACCTCCGGCGTATCCTGTGTACTACGTGCGTAGCCTAGCAGGTTCTCTCTCTCGCGGTAGGTGTCTGCGCCACCATCGCCGAGGTTTATACAGTCATACTGATCATGCAGGGCACGGGAGGCTACAGCTGGTATGGTCTGACGTGTATCCTCGAGGCCAAAACCAAATGTGAACGAATCTCCTAGGAACCAGATCGCCTTCTTGCGGCGGCGCTGCGGTGGCTCACGCAGACTGGCAGATGCTTCTGCACCCTGCGAATCCTTGTAAAAGAATGGCGTGCGGGTAGGGATGTATATTTTATCCCATAGTTTATAGCACCACTGCTCTCCTATGACGCGTGAGCGGGCATAGTGCAGCAGGGCACCCTCTGCACTGAGCAGGCAGATGGCGATGACTGAGATGCAGAGCAGTGCGTTTTTGATAAACTCTGATGCAGATGACCGGATGACCAGCTGGTAGAGGGCATACACTATCGATACGATAGTCACGGTCAGGACGAGAGTAGCCAGCCACTGCAGGGCTATAAACAGCGAGGGCGATATATACCTGCCTGGCGCCATCATGATGTATATGATACAGGCGTATAGCATGCATCCCGCTATGGGCGCCAGGCCTATGAGTATCCTGCGCGTCATACAGATAGATGAGCTGGTGAGGTAGTGGCCATGTATCAGCCCGTGAGGGGTTGGGATTCTTTGAGTGTAGCGGTGCCGCGTTTTGACAGCCGGAGCTTGGTAAAGGTCTGCGCAAGTACCGACTCGGCCCGCGATTCATATCTGCGGGTCACCAGGTTGCGTACCAGTTTATAAAAACGGACCGGGCGGAAGAGAAAATTGCTGCCGTAAAAAAAGAAATACATGAGAATGGAATACACCTTGACCGCGGTGGGGCTCATTTTATCATTATAGGTGTCTCCCGGCCAGAGGTCGTGAGAACTCACGATGGCCATGATATACTTACTATCATAGAGATCTACGCGGCCCTCCTGAGCCAGCCTGTCATAGAGTGCAGAGCCGGGATAGGGAGAGAAGACTCCCGGATACATATCATGGGCGCCATACCAGCTGCTCTGCACCAGAAACCAGAGGGTCTGCCACACATCCAGATGTGTCTCATCAGGGAAGCCGACGATGATATTGAGCTTGATATTCATACCCACCCGGTAGGAGTGGCGTATAGATGTCAGCATATCCGATAGCTTTACGCGCTTTTTGATCTCCTTGAGTACGCGGGGAGAGCCAGACTCGGGGGCATAAGTGATATTTTTGCAGCCGGACTGATATAGTTTTTGCGCCACCTCATAGTCTATAGCCTCTGCCCGCGTACCGGCAGGGATCTGATAGGTGATCTGCATATCGCGGCGCATGATCTCATCACAGAGTTTTACGATCCAATCTTTGTAAATGATAGCTGTGAGGTCAAAAAAGTCAAAGCTGACCACATTGTACTTTTTGTAGTAGTACTCCATCTCGTCTACAAAGTCCTTTACATCTCTGAGGCTATACTTTTTGCCCCACATCTGAGGGCTGGAGCAGAAGGTGCAATCATAGGGGCAGCCGCGCGATGCCATGACCGGTAGTGAGTTGCCCCGGTAGACACCGTAGCTTACCTTGTATTGAAAGTATTTTTCCAGCGGGAAAAGGTCCCAGGCTGGCCAGGGGATCTCATTGACCTGCTGCACACGCTTGATACGGCGCTCATTGTTATTGACCACCGGCAGCCGGTCCCGGCGGTAGGCCAGACGCAGGATGCCGTCTACAGGTTCTTTTTGCGCCAGGCAGGTGAGCAGCTCGGAGATAGTAGACTCTCCCTCGCCCAGGACTATATAGTCCAGCTCCGGAGCCGTATCGAGGCAAAAATCCGGTGCGGCAGTCACGTGCTCGCCGCCAGCTATGAAAACAGCATGAGGAAAACGCTTTCGCGCAGCGGCCAGCAGCTCCTGATCGTAGTACCAGTTATTGGTGTACATAAAGCTGAAGCAGATCGCATCTGTTTGCGGATCTATGCGGCTGATGGTCTGCTCTACATTCAGACCGAAAATATAGGTGTCAAAGCCGAGCTTGTCAGTTTGAAATTTCTCTACATCATGAAAGCCCTCTACTGCAGCATCTATAGCCTGCACCTCATGGCCATCGGCCCGGAGCACTGCGGCTATATATGCAGGCCCGAGCGGAGCGCCCGGCATGTGCGAAAACGCCACCTCCCTGTGTATGACCGCCGGCCTGATGATGCAGATCTTCATGCTCCTGTTGGGTTATGCCTGTTATTTGCCTATCAGTGCAGCAAAGGTTTTGAAATAAGTGGTCTGCCTGCTCTCCTGGTCTTCGCGCAGGGTCGTATCCCTCAGGAAAACCTCTACATCGCGCAGGCGTGTATAGGATACCTGGGGGTCCCAGTGATGCAGCAGATGCCTGTTGAAACCCGCGGCACCCAGCGTGGACGCCAGAGGACCCTCTCCAAACATGCGGTGTACCACGCCATGGTCTACCAGGCTATAATCTACCGATGCCGTAGCCTGCTCACTCCTGTGCTCCAGTATCTGGCGAAAGGTAGCAAAAAATGGGAAGGCCGCACCCAGACCTACTATCCAGACCAATGCTGCCTGCCAGTAGCCTACAGTCAGTAGTATGCCTACCAGCGCCAGGTGAAGCACTGCAGCTACGGCAAAGAGTACATTATTCTGACGGATGATGCGGGAGCCGGGCTGCGAGCCGGCGTTCTTTTTGATGTTTTCATTGCGGTGCAGGATGACGCGTAGTACACGGATGCCTGTGAGCGACTCTACAATGTACCGCCAGCTGATGGCATCAAAATAAGATCGCTCAGTATCAGTAGCCGTACCCAGCAGGCGGTGGTGTGCGAAGTGTACCGTACGATAAAATTCTACATCCATACCTACGAGGAGGCCGAGGAAAATATTGGAGAGGAGGTCATTTTGACGGCGGTCGGGAGCCAGGTGGTAGTGGGAGGCCTCATGTATGAAAAGATGAAGCGCGGAGACAATATAGCCGACACACAACCCACCGATGGCAATAGTGAGCGGAAACAGGTAGCCGAGGTGAAACTGCATATATACTGCGCCTGCCAGTACGGCCAGGAGTGACAGGTAGCCAATAGCAATATCGCTCCAGACCACGGCATAGCGTGGCGAGAGTGTAGCTCTGAAGTCAAGGTATTTCACCCCCTTGCTATTGACTATAGCGGCTTTATCTATCGTTTCGAAAGTATCCATCGCCTGTCCCTTATAGTTGCTGATGTGGCATGACGATAAATATAAGCATTTTGACCAAGCGCACGGGTGTGGCTCACGGGTGTGGAGCAGAGCGGATCACCCTGATAGCAAAACGATGCAGCAGGTAAAAATCCCTGCCATAGCTGGTGCAGTACTCCAGCGTATAAGCCGGATGCGACTGAAAGTGGAGTTTCTCAAACATGACACTGTCACCCTGATGCAGCTGTAGGGGTGTATAAGAGCGCAGGGCGCTATCCGGTACATCTACGAGAAATGCAAAATTGCTGAGTGTGTAGCGCCCGGCAGGGAGTGCATCGGGGCCGGTGGTGTCTATGCAAAAGACCTGACGATCGCTGTAGGGCATCGGGCTGGACATCTCATTGCTATAGTCAAATTTGACTTTTGTGTCTTTCTCAAAAAGGTGCTGGCTGTAGATCACCGCACGAGGGTAGCCTATCTGGCGAAAATCTGAAATGACAAAACTATAGTGTATAAAAGCCACGCAGCAAATACCTGCCAGTAGCCAGGCTGTGTGCCTGATCTGTATAGCCTGAAGCGCCCGCACTACGCCTATGATGATAAATGGATAATAGATAAACAGGACACGCCCGCTGAAGAGCATTTTGTGGAAGAAGAAAACGTAGCAGCCAAAGGATAAATACCCGATGATACCCAGCGCTAATACCAGACGTACACTCTGCCCGGCAGGCCGCCGGAAAAGCAGAAAGACCCCGACAAAAAACAATAGCAGCAATAGTAAACCCCATAAGTGCTCTACCATCCGGAAGTAGAGGAAGAGGTATATCAGACCCTCATCAAAGCTGCCGCCGGTGATCACCGTGCCGGAGTAGTAGCGCAGAAAATCAAAGTAGGATATGCCGCACAGGCGTGTGCCCCACTCGTAGCTCAGCATGACGATGATGAATGGCAGTACAAAAGCCGCCAGCATTTGGAGCATACGTGTGGGTGTAGCTCTCAGAGATAGCACTATATAGCCGGCATTGATAAAAATGAACATGAAGGCGCCGTAGTAATTAGTGAGGCCGATGGCGGAAAGCAGGCCTGCCAGCAGGACAATACGAAAGGTAAGGGACTCTCTCAGTAACAGGTACAGCGCGAGCAGCTGGAAGAGCAACGCGTGATCATAGGGCAGGATGTGACGGGTGTGCAGGTTGTAATTGAAAAGGGTGCCGAGCAGTACTGTACCTGTGAGCGCCAGGCCAAATGAAAACCTGAGCCTCAGGAGGATGCGGAAGAAGACAAACAGGATCAGGAGCGATACGGCAATATTGTAAAGGCCGATGACATACAGTACATCCGGATGCAGCATAGAGCGGTGCATGATGGATGCGATGCCCGTGGTGCTCAGATACTCCAGCAGACGGATAGCTATCTCGGGCGGCTGTCCCTGCATGTGTATCATACACTCTACCCATGTGGACCAGTGTGCGAGCCCTGCAGCATGTGTGTGGATCCAGAGGTAGAGCAGCTCATCCGGGTCCTCCATATATCCCTCGCCGGCTATGCATAGCCGGCCTGCCAGCAGCAGCAGGAAAACGACCAGCAAGCAAAAGATCTGTCTCCTGTTCATCAGATCGGTTTAATGAGCGTAGTAAGGGTCTTGACAGGAGCCTGCAGCATATTGTGAGGTCCATAGCAGCTCATCCAGCAGTGGGGGCATTTGTCCCGCCGGATCTCCTCCAGCATAGCCTCTGCGGTGGGACTGTGATAGTCTGATAGCTCAAAACCCTCGCCTATTTTTTTGATCGGAGGCAGGTACATGCAGGGGAGCAGGTCTCCATTGGCCATGAGATGAGCTGAGGACTGGCCTACGTCGCATGGTATGACGTTGGTCGATTTGCCTTTCTGCAAAAAGCGGACGCCTATCTTCACATACTGCTTGACCAGCCACTCTCCTAGCGTAGACACCTGATACTGCTGGTAGATAGTACGCAGGGACTCTGCTATTTTCTGGTCCTGGGCCTCATCGCCCTGCGTGTACTCTGTGAGAAATATACCGCCTGTGTGGACGAATGTGACAGCCTTGATCTTGTCACGATAGGCGCGGAAGCGATTTTTTATAAAATCATAATTGCCCTCGGCTACGGTGATACCAAAATGGCTTTCGATATTATTAGCCTTCAGCAGCTCATAGGTCTCCATGCACTTTTCATAGTTGCCATTGATGCCCCTTATCTTGTCATGCGTCTCTGCATCTCCATCCAGGCTGATGGTGATAAAGCAATCGCAGCGGAGCTCCTGCCTGATCAGCAGGGCGAAATCCAGCACACGCTGCGGCATGAGACCATTAGTAGTGAAGGTGATGATCCGTAGCTTGGGGCTATTTTCTTTGATCAGGCGTATGATCTCGGGAAACTGATTGTTTGTAGTCACCTCGCCGCCGGTCAGTGCCAGCCAGAGCAGGTGGTGATCCATTTTTTTGAGGAAGTGCTCAAAGTCGTGGAGGTCTATCTTTTTGAGGTTTTCCTTTTTTATTTTCCAGATATCGCAGTAGAGGCATTTTGAGTTGCATTGAGTGGTGAGCTCCACTACCAGCTTGTAGGGTATGATACGGTGACGCTGCCCGGTCAGCTTGTAGTAGCCATGCTGCAGATTTTTCAGGGTCAGGTCATATACAGTTCTAAGCCTCATATCCTATCATAAAAATAACCGGAATGCTACTTATTTCCTATGCTGCGGCAGAAGCGGATAAGCCGGGTGAACAATCCCCCTACCATCAGCAGCAGCTCACGGATCAGAAACAAAGGGCCGGGGCTAAAGGAGAGCAAAAAGCGCAGGTGCCGCCAGCCATCGCTCCATGGCCTGAGGTGAGAGGGGCCACCACGCCCATCAGGCGAGAGGATGACAGGCACCTCAGATATCCTGAGGTGGTGCAGTGATGCCACTACGATCATCTCTGAGGCAAACTCCATGCCTGTGGTCTTGAGGCCGAGAGACAGGATAGCCTCACGGCGAAAGCCACGTAGCCCACAATGAAAATCGCCCACCTCGCTCCTGATAAAGAGGCGACCTATGGCGGAGAGCACAGGGTTGCCCAGGTACTGATTCATAGGAGGCATGGCGTTGGGGCGTATCTCTCCGGTAAAGCGATTGCCGATGATAAGGTCATATCCAGACCTGAGCTTCTCCATAAATGGGTCCAGCGAGCTGAAGTCGTAGCTATCGTCAGAGTCTCCCATGATGACGTACCGGCCTCTCGCTGCTGCTATAGCACCACGGATAGCGCTGCCGTATCCTTTCTCGGTCACGGTGACCAGCCGGGCGCCAGCGGCCAGTATGATCTCCTGAGAGCCGTCTGTGCTACCGTTATCCGCTACTACTACCTCGCCATGTATGTCGCTCTGTTTCAGGTATGCGAGTGCCTTGTGTATGCACAGACCCACGGTACGGCACTCGTTGAGACAGGGCATCACTATGGTGAGCTCCGGTACTGCGGACAGATCATGAAGGGCTGTAGCCAATAGAGAAAATTTGTATCGCAGTCAATCTAAAGCTTTTTTGCGATAGTGCGGGATAGTATGGCTCAGATGCCGATGAAGCTGCGTAGCCTCTCCAGCCAGCCTGACGGCTCTGATGTACTATGTGCGGGTGTAAATCCCGCTGATGTCTTCATACATGCAAGGAGTGCCTCCAGTGTGGCAGTATCTGGCTGTGGCAGCGTGTAGGGGATGGTGCCTACACTGCGGCCCAGATAGGGACGCTGTCCTATATCCGCAGCAAAATTGCGGAAGCTGATCAGGAAGTCATCATCCATCTCAAACACCTCCAGCTGATCCTGGCCGGGTATGCGGTAGTGAAAGCGCATCTGCGCGCCACGGCTTTTGACGCCTGCTGTGATAGCGCGGCGCACTTTGTCGCTTCTATTGTCAGGCGAGTAGTGTATCACGCTCTGATTGAGTATGACAGCTGTGCCGGCGGGTACGATCATGGGCAGCAGCTCCCTTTTCACCATATCCTCATGGCTCTGCCAGAAGAATGGCAGCGTAGGTGCGCGGATGATATTGTAGTTGTCATAATGGCTGCCGGGCAGGATCATGATCGGGCCATTGTCTGGCGTGATGTCCTGGAGTGGTACCCAGCAGTTTAGCGCTACGTGCTCTTTTTCGTCTACTATGGTCCAGTCCTGGTGTGCTGCCAGCTCACTATTGGCGCCGGGCACTTTGTACAAGAAGGCGCCACCAAATGGAGTGTAGTCTATGAATAGCTCCTCATACGCACGGGCAAAAATGCGGACGATAGCGTCGCTGACCTTTTTCTTGTAATCAAAATCACTGCTGTAGCTGCCGCTGAAAAAACCGCTGGCAGAGATATCGGGGTGCAGCTCGTCAAAGAGGCGGTTCAGCTCACTGATCTCCTCTGCTGTGATGAAAGGCAATACAATGAAGCCCTGCCGGTCAAACAACTCCTGCTGCGCAGCATCTTTGAATATTCTTTTGGCCATCAGCTGATCAGGTCTTTGATACGCTGAAATAAGCCACGCGGCGCTCGTACCGGCGTCTCTGCCACAGGAGGAGATAGCGGTGCCGGCTCTGCTACAGGTGACGGCCTCGCGGCAGCTATCAGTGCGCGCGCATCGCTACGCGGGAAATGGCTCTGCAGGAAAGCCGCATCTATAGCAGGAAAGTCATAAGAGACAAGCCCCAGAGAGCGCCCTACCTTTGGCCGGTCACGGATATTGTCTCCAAACTGCTCAAAATCTGTCATAAAGCTATCGTCCTGTGCAAATGCCTCCAGCTGATTCTTGCCGTGCTCGGCCTCATTCCAATAGTAGGTACGAAACTCGGTGCTCTGATGGGCAAAATAAGTATTAGTGACGATGCGGATCTTGTCAGAATAATTGGGCGGTGAGTAGTGGATGATACTCTGGTCAAAAAATACAGCATGCCCTGCAGGGATCAGCACCGGCTGCAGATAATCTATGATCTCATCCATGACCGGTGCGAAAAACTCCGGTATGCTGCTACTGCGGTAAGTAGGCATGATGCGGTGGCTGCCGGGTATGACGAAGAGCGCACCATTCTCTATGGTGAGATCGCAGAGGGGTACCCAAATATTGATACCCGTGTAGCGGCTCTCATCTATGAGGCTCATGTCCTGGTGTACGCACATGCCGCTATCAGGGCCGGGGCTTTTGACTATGAAGGAGCCGCACATGACCTTGATGTCATGACAGTAAGCCTCTATGCTGCGACTGCATACGCGCCTGATCTCGCGGTCTGCGGTATGGCGGTAGTTTTTGTCCCGAGAGAAGGTGCTGGGGAAGAAGCCTTTTTCGTCCTGTGGATGCAGGCTGTGATAGAGGTCTACGAGCCCGGTGATTTCCTGATCATTGTAGAATGGGAGAATGATATAGCCATTCTTTTCGAACTCAGCCTGGTGGGCCGCGTCGCGAAATACGGGAAGCATATGGTCTGGAAACTTGAACATCTTGTATCGGCTATATCTTATGATCCTACGAGGCGCATTTTTATCTCGCGCGCTATATTGCGCAGGGTGTATTTTTCTGCAAAGGTACGGTTGTCTATCCACTTGTACTCTGGCTGTGGCTCTTCGCGGACCTCTGCTGCCACAGGCTCTGGCTCCTGCTGCACCGGTGCCTCCTGCTGTGCGGGAGCTGAGATATTCCCAAATATCTTCGCCAGTTTCTCCGTCATCGGGATATTAAAAGTATTGCCCGCAGCCTTGATCACCTCTATGAGCTCATCTGAGGTGTACTTAGTAAACTCATATGGCACCTCTACCGGCTCACCGTAGCCTTCTATGAGGCCCTTCTGATCATAGAGGCGGGAGAGTGCAGCGTTGTCATATTTCAAAAAGAAATCCTCATCTACATTGTACCGCAGCATGGTCTTAAACTCGCCATCGGGCCGCATGTAATAATGCACAAGCGGAGCATCGGCCTGTGTCACGCCTACTCCTACTGCCAGCCTCACTGCGCCAGATATATTGGGCGGAGAGGCGTGGAAGGTCCTATTGTCAAACATCAGTACCTCGCCGGCTTTGACATCTATAGTATGCAGGTAGGGGAAGATACTGAACATGTGCTCACTGAGCGGCACCGGGCACTGCGGCGATGGTGATGGCCGGTGATTTTGCATGAACTTGTGGCTGCCGCGGATCACGCCCATGCCACCATTGTCTATATCCGTATCTACGAGTGCTATCCAGCAGGTGATGGAGCAGTTGCCACCTTCCTCGCCCGCCGCAAAGCTCCAATCCTGGTGCGCAGGTACGACACCTTTAGGATTATGTTCCTTTACCACATAGCTGGCTACGAAGGGTTTGAAACTATCGAGGTGCTCGGCGAGGCGCGGTACAGCTACGCTCCATACTTTCTCACGTATCTCGCGGCAGAGGGCTTTGTCCGTATTGTCCATACTGACATGGAATCCGTAGCCGCGCTCATCTTTGAGGTGCTTGGATTCATAATAAGTCTTGAGATCTGCTACCTCAGCAGCATCCAGCAGCGGGAATACGGCGTAGCCTTCTCTCTCAAAAAAGGCCTGCTTATCCTTATCCTTAAAGATCGGTTTCATCTTGTACATTTCCTCTGCTTTTTGATGTAGGAATTTTTGTTTCATATGCTGGTACTCCTGTGGCGACACCTGCGAGGGGGTGTAGGCAAAGGTACGATGCAGCTGGCCAGCTGCGGGGCGCTGCCCTATCTGCGTATTGTACTGCTGAAAGAAATCTGTGCCGACATAATACTGCTCCACCTGGCCATCAGCAGCGTGATAGAACATGAGCTGTGCATCAGACTCTATGAGCCCGTACGTCACTGCCAGGCGCGGGCTGGTGCCCAGATTGGCCGGTGAGGCGTGGAGCAGGGCCTGTGAGAATATAAGCGCCTGCCCGGCCTGCAGGGGTACCAGCCTGAGATCGCGGCGCATATCCTGCTCTACTGCCTGGCCAAATGGCGCGGGCAGCGAGGGTGAGCGCAGCGCGTCTGAAAAATGATGGCTGCCATCTATGACCTGCATGGCACCATTTTGCGCATCTGTATCCTGTAGCGGGATCCAGATGGTGACGCTCTGATGGGCCGGCTCATCTACTACGGTCCAGTCCTGGTGGATGGGCATCTCTCCCTCTGCGCCAGGCTTCTTGGTGAGGTAGCAGCTGCCTAGTTTTTTGATATCGTGAAAAAGGGTAGAAGCGACAGGCCCGACGATGGATTCGATCTTGTCATTTACCGCGGCCTTGTGCGCCGGGTCAGTATTGAAGCTGCTGGAATAAAAGCCAGGAGGGACATCAGGATGGGTCTCGAAAAAAAAACTGCGCAACCTGTCTACCGCGTCTGCATCGAGAAACGGGACGACCACATAACCGTAAAGGTCAAAGCGGTGTTGCAGTTTTTCATCCTTGAATAGCATACTCTGTTACTTACGCGAAGACCTTGCGAAGGCGGGATAATATGCCGTCCGGTTTCTCCTGGTCAAATGCGGGACCGCGCAGGCGGTCAGCAAACTCTCTCTCATCTATCGCTCTCGGCATGTACTGTATTTTGCGCACGCGCTTGACAGCGCCGGGATCTTTCCACGGATTGAACTGCATATAGAAGTCGTGGTCTACCTCCAGCACCTCTACCTCCGTCATACTGACAGATGGATTCATATGGTAGTGTATGGACGGCAGCTCAGATGGTATGCAAATCAGCTGGATGGCCAGGCGCAGGTCATTGGTTTTATTGATAGCTGAGTAGTGTACGATGCTATCATCCAGTATCACACAGTCGCCAGCCCTGGTCTCTAGTGGTACGAGGTATTTATCTATGATCTCATGCTTGATGCCATCGAGCTCCCATGGGATCATCGGGCCGCGGATCTCGCCAAATTTTTTGTGGCTGCCGGGCACGACCTGGAGCGTACCATTGTCTACTGTGCCGTCTACCAGCGGACACCAGATAGATACGGTGTAGCACTTGCGCTCATCTGCAAAGGCCCAGTTTTGATGCAGGGGTACCTCACCATTGTCCGTCTTCTTGCGGATATAGTTTGCTATCAGAGGTTTGTAGTCTGCGAGCAGCTTGTCCATATGCGGCCGGAACCGGGATACTATGAGGTCAAAGACCTGACGTTTGTAGTCTGGGTTTTTGTCTATGAATGTGAAGTCATAAGTGATAATGGGGGCACCATCTACACCGGTCTCTCCGGCCATGATCTGGCCACCGCTGGCGGGCAAAGTGGAGAAAAAAAGCTCTTTCAACTCACGGACCTCATCTGCAGAGAGGAAGGGCACGCGTACGTAACCATTCTTGATGAATTCTTCATTCAGTTCCGGATCATTGAGCACCTTTCGCATATATCAGGATCTTATGTAGCTAAGATAGGAAATAAATAGCCGAGCTGGGGTGATTCTACTCATGCATAGTCAGCTATCTCATCTTCCAGCCGCACCAGCGCCGGTATAGCAGCCAGCAGTGCTAGTGTGCATATGAGCAATGTCAGCCAGTGATAGGCAGATGGTAGTGTATCTCCGAGCAGCGCATACCGGTAGCCAGCTATCACTGCGGCCATGGGGTTGAGATATAACAGAAACTGAAACTGCTGAGGAATAATAGTAATAGGAAAGAATACGGGGGTGAACCAGACGCCGATACTGAGCAGTGGCATGACGATCTGATTGAGATCGCGATAGCGGCCATTCAGCACGATCATCCAGAGCGCTACCAGCAGGCCGCAGATAATATTGGCCAGGATAAAAACCGGTAGCAATACTACCTGCCAATGCAGGTGCCAACCTAGCAGGAGCATGAGGGCACCGAGCATAAGAAATGAGATGCTGGTCTCTACTCCGGCTATGACTACTTTGGTCAGGGGTAGGATGATCCGCGGGAAGTACATCTTGCGGATCAAGTCCTGACGGTCTACTATAGAGGTAGAGGCAGTAGATGCTATCTGAGAGAAAAAATTCCAGGCGATCATGCCAGTGAAGGCGAAGAGGACATAGGGCACTCCGGTGCTAACATTGAGCAAGTAATGAAAGAGCACTGTAAAAACACTCAATATAATACCAGGCCTGAGCACCGCCCAGAGGACACCAAGGTATGTCTGCGCATACTGGGCGCGTATCTCCTGCCAGGCGAATATGCCTATCAGGCTCCAATAGTCAAGCACACTGCGGAGATAATCCGGTAGACGGGTACGGTCTGAGTGTATGCGCGTGACCGGCATAAAACAAATATGAACCATAAAAAGTGATTATGCAATGATCATTGCTTTTATTTGATCAAAGCCCAATGTGCTTTAAATCATGCTACTATAAGATGGCGAGCCGAGGGTAAAGCTACCCTTGATGCTGAGAGATGGATGCTCACGGATGTCGGGGGGATGCTATTTCCGGATCTGGTTCATCAGATTCCTGGCATCAGCATTCCCGGGCTGCTGCCGCAGTATCTCATTCAGATAAAACTCAGCACTATCCTTTTTATCCATCACGTTGTACGTACGGGCTATATTCAGCATAGGGCTTATTTTATCAGAAACAGTATGGAGTGCAATATGATTGATAGCTATAGACTCATCGTACCTTTTGAGCATATAGTATTCATAGCTAAGCTGCCCAAATCCGTAATAGTCTACAGGACTGATGGTAGTGAGGCGGGAGTAGTATGGTATAGCCTCCGAGTACTGCTTCTTATAGTTGTAGATATCCCCTATGGTCTTGTATAGGTCTGGATACATCGAGTCTAACTGCGTGGCCTGCCTGAAATATACCAGAGCGCTGTCCGGATTACTCATAAACAGATAGGCGCGGCCTATGTCATATGTCACATTGAAAAATGAAGGGTAAATAGCGCGTGCAGCCATAAAGTGGCTCAGCGCCTCGCGCTGCAATGCCAGTTTTTGCCCGGGATCAGCCTCTTCGGTGGAATGCTGCATGAGGTGTATGGCTAGTAGATTATGCGCCTGCGCGGATCCGGGCACGTTTTTTATATCCTTGCGAAAGAGTGTAAGGTCGTCTTTCCAATCCCCATTGCGCGCAATCGTAAGCGAAGCATATATGAGCATTGCTGCCAGGAGGCCGTAGCGTGAGGCTGGGTAGATACTGCTCCATGACAAGCGAACATCGGCATAGCCGGCTCTGGAAATCTCCAATACCAGCCCCACCAGTACGATACACCAACCCAGCGAAGGAAAAAGTAAAAACCGATCAGCGATCATACCAGGTATGCTGATCAGGAAATCTGAAAAAATGAAGACAGAGAAAAGGTAAATGAACAATCCGACACTGATGACCGGACGCGTGCGCCCCAGTACCAGTGCCAGCAGGAGGAGAATAACATGAAGTACTATGGAGAGTAGAGAAAATGGTTCTGTGACATGAGTAGGACGGATGTAGCTATAACCATAATAGAAGGACATAGGATAAGGCAATACTACTTTCTGAAGGTACTTGAGTAAAATAAAAGCGGATGTACCTATACGTACAGATAAAGGGTCTGTGGGCGAAACACAATTTTCCAGATATATGATGGGCCGGTAGTGGGTCTGTGCTATGATTTTTGGATTGAGGTTATTGGCCGTAGACACCACCATATAGGATGTTTGCGAAACCGCATTCAGAGACGTTGTTTTGAAATTGACATCATGCGCTCGGAAATCATAATGGAGAAATAATGCTATAATGGCCAGGCCGATCAGGAGCTGCCTGTAGATATGCCAGCTATAATGAAAGGCAACCAGACACATCAGAATAACCATATGCGGGTAGTCTATACTCCGCGAGAAAAGGTCGTGGATGATAAGTACCAGAAGCAATACCATCAAAGTGATACGCGCCCGGCGAAACCTGATAGAATACAAAATGGGAATAGTCAGTAAAATCTCGGGCCAGTGATGAAGCGGTGTAGGAAGCAATGCAACCAACGTACTCACTACTACTGCACCCAGAATATCACGTCGTATCCATAAGGCCAAATAAAAAATAATGGCGACAAACGTTTGGGGATAATTCAGATCCAGATTCTGAGCGATGGTAATCGTATTTACAAACCGGGTATCATAAGCTAAAAGCAATATCAATGTACTGATGGCGCTCCATGAAAAATTTTGACTGCCCCATATCGCAATCACAAATAGCGCCATAAGTGGAATCAAGGCAGCTAACGAAAGCGCCTGATACATTAGCAAAATGTATAGCGCTCCTAACGCAAGAGACGGAATGATACAAGCCGGCCTGAATACGGATCGAGAAGGAATGAAATCCGAAAAAGACATGGTGAAATCACTATAGGCCGAGGGGGCCTCATCTCTGGATGACGGTACTGATCCGGATAGTCTGGCCGGCCACTCCCTGATCCATGATACAAGCCCTCGGAAATGATATATACCGTAGAGAAACCATGTCAGCAGAGCCAGGCCTGCGATGGCTTTCGCCTTGTCAAATCCCGAACCAAAATCTAAAATAATATAACAGGGCAGTAAAAGCAGGAAAGACAAGCTGGCGACCGTGCGAAGGGAATGAGGTCTCAAAAATATGATACAAAGAGGAATGATAAGCGCAAAGGTGACCACGGTGGCCTTGCTCATCAGGGCGCAGGCAAACAAAAGGGATATAACAGGCGATAAAAGAAATGCTTTTTGATCATTGAGCCGGATAGCGTAGTAAAAGGCACCTAGCCCAAACAGCATACTCAGTATCTCATCTCTGTTCTTGATATTGCAGACTACCTCTGTATGCGCGGGATGAGCTATAAATATCAGCGTAACAAGGAAGGGAAATAAGCTGCTATACCCTGCAAACAACAATTCAAGCGTCTTCAGCAGGATCAGGCAGCAAATGGCGTATAAAAGTACATTGATAAAATGGCTTATCAGCGGCGACTCTCCAAAAATCTGATGCTCTAAGGCAAAAGAGGCGAGCACCATAGGGCGGTATTCGTATGAATACCCCATATCATCCTGATAGTAGGAAGAAGTAAAAATCTCAGGGATAGCCGACACGCCCTGAGATGTGAGCCGATGATGCTTAGTGACCAGCTCATCATCCAGATTATATCCGTTATTGATCGCATTCGCATACAATAGTACTGACAGAATTATTACAGCCAAACTCTTGAAATGACGATACTGCGAGACATCACTTAAAGAAATTTTTGTCTTTTTTTTATGCTGCACTAACGGTTTGGTAGCCATCTTGTTTTGTCAGATATGAGTCTTGATATTAAGGATATAGATGCACCCTAATTGAAGCGGAGCAAGCTATAAGGTTTTTTATTTATATTTTTAAACATAAATTAGCCATTATGCTCTTTAGTAGCATGAAAATAGCTTTTTATTAAAACCTAACACCGCAATCCACAGAACTTATGAAACTGGAGGGGAAAAGGATATTGATACTTGGCTGCGGAGGGATGCTGGGTCAGGCCATGTATCATACCCTGACATCGACCAATACGGTATTGGCCACGGATATCGATATAAATGAAGATTGGCTGCAATATCTGGACGTGACAGACCCGAAGGCAGTACACGATGCCTGCACCGCTTATTTGCCAGAGATTATTATAAACCTTGCTGCCTGCACGGATCTTGAGTTTTGCGAAGCAAACCCAATGGAGAGTACCAGGGTAAACTATGAAGGGCAGGTAAACGTATGCCATGCAGCAAAGGCCGTAGATGCTACTGTGATGTATGTATCTACGGCAGGTATTTTTGACGGGTCGAAGGAGCTCTATACAGAAGATGATACCCCCAATCCCCAGAGCGCGTATGGCAAAGCAAAATACGATGGCGAGAGGCATACGGCAAGGACCATGAGCAAATACTTTATCCTCAGGGCTGGATGGATGATGGGTGGTGGCCACAAGGATAAAAAGTTTGTGAAAACGATCTTTGATAAGATACAAGGGGGCGAGAAGGATATTTTTATAGTAGCTGACAAGGCTGGCAGCCCCACGTACACGTGGGACTTTGCTAGGGCTGCCAGTCATATACTGTCTACACCGCGCTATGGGGTATATAATATGTGCTGCCAGGGCGGAGGTACGCGTATGGATGTAGCCAGTGAGCTGCTGAGGCATATAGCTCCAGCATCTGAGGTGCGGCTGCATAGCGTATCCTCTGACTTTTTTAATAATAAATACTATGCACCGCGCCCAGCCTCGGAGAAACTCATCAGTAAAAGGCTAGACGCACTGGGAATGATGTATATGCGAGACTGGCGGGTATGTCTCAGGGAGTATGCCAGCCATCTGCTGGCTATGCAGGAAATCACAGCAAAATAGGGTGATGAAGATAAGTATAGTAATACCAACCTACCGGTCAGAAGCTAACCTTCCTGTACTGCTCAAAAAACTCAGCGAAGTAATGGCCGCAACAGGGGCTGTCTACGAAATCATCATGGTAAATGACCATAGCCCTGATGGTACCATGGATTTTCTCCGGCAGGCTATTTTATCAGAGCCCCACCTGAAGGTCATAAGCTTGTCCAGAAATTTTGGACAGCAGATAGCGATCACCGCTGGGCTGAAATACGCTACAGGAGATGCTGTGGTGATCATGGATGACGACCTGCAGGATCCTCCGGAGTTCATACCAATACTGATGGAGGAGTGGGCAAAGGGGTACGATATAGTATATGCGATCAAAGCCAATAGGAAAGAGGGATTTTTTAAAAAAGTAGCATATAAGTTTTTTTACCAGGTACTCTCATCCCTGAGTGCGATCCACGTACCACAGGATAGCGGGGACTTTTGTATCATGAGCCGCAAGGTGGTTTTAGCGCTCAATCAGATGCCAGAGCGTGACCGTTTTGTACGTGGGCTGCGAGCCTGGGTCGGATTTAGGCAGACTGGCATACCATGTGACCGGGCGCGCCGCAATGCCGGAGAGCCTGCATATACGCTGAGCCGGATGATAAGACTCTCGGTGGATGGCATCGTTTCACTATCGGACAAACCGCTGAGGGCAATTGGGGTTTGTGGGCTATTGCTGATCTTCGTATCACTCGCGGGCCTGGCTGTATTGACAGGCTATGACCTGATGGGCAGTGATAGCGCAAACAAGGAATGGCTATGGCACTATAGTCTCATATCGGTGATAACTCTGATAGGCGGCCTCCAGCTGGTAGGGATGGGTATATTGGGTGAGTATATAGGACGAATATTGAATGAGGCAAGGGGCAGACCCCTGTTTTTGATACACGAGACCCTCGGCTTTGATGTAGACGTGGATCCTAAAGGCGCAGACAATGCTAAAAACTCATCCCTCTGATACGATCAGTGATGTATTTCCTGAGTTGTGGTATGATATTGTATCTATAGATCATTTTTGGTTTTATTGGAGGTATCTCACCTTGCTCAAAATCATGAAGAACCTGGATGTAGCACCGGGACAGTCATTGAAGGCTTTGGATATCGGATCGGGCAATGGGCTCCTGATCCAGCAACTGGAAAAAAATACCAAATGGGTAGTGGACGGGTGCGATATAAATCCACGATTTGTGCATAGTATAAGAAGCAGGGGCCACTACTTTCAGTACAATATTTTTGACAGGGACGAGTCTATGAAAGGCCAATACGACATCGTTTTTCTATTTGACATCCTGGAGCACCTGTCAGATCCAAAATTCTTTTTAGAGTGTTCGAGCTTTTATGTGAAAAAGGGTGGTGTGCTCGTGATTAATGTGCCCGCATTTATGGTTTTGTATGGAGCTTATGATAGGGCTGTAGGTCACCTGACCCGCTATACAAAAAGAACACTTCATCCTATCATAGACCGGGATATTTTTGAGATACAATATAGCCGCTACTGGGGGCTGTCTATCAGTAGCCTCGTGGCTATGCGCAAAGCACTGGATAGAGAAGGGGCCGACCCCCAACAAATCATACGGCGGGGTATGCAAACGCCGCCAGCTCCTGTAAATTATGCGCTTAGAATCATGGCCCGGATAGAGTCTGTGCTCCTACCAGACCCACCAGCAGGCTGCTCACTGATGGTCGCACTCACTAAAAGGTAAATAACGCGACAGGCTAAAATGCTCTAGTCTGGCTCAAACCGCCACTGGAACATACTAACCGGAGTAGGAGCGGGTCTTGCGTATGCTGGTCAAAAGCATATTGGGCAAAACGTTTATGTGCCTCAAAAGGTTATTGTAGAGGATATGCTCGATGCGCGACTCGTGTTTGTTTCGTACCAGATTGTATATCATGCGAAAGAATCTAACCGGGCGGAAGATGAAATTGGAACCATAGAATATGACCAGGAATAGAAAGATGTAAAAGCGCATCGCAGTACTACTTATATTCTTGCAGTAAATTTTTGGGGGCATCAGATCATATATCTCGATGATCTCATAGAGATATGCATCACGCGCCAGGCTGATCTCACCCTCCTGACAGAGCCTGTCAAAAAGAGCACTACCGGGATATGGAGAAAATACAGCCGGGGCCGCATCATAGGCTCCATACCAGCTGGCCTGAATCAGAAATGCGAAAGTGCGCCAGATATCAAGATGCGTGTCATCAGGAAACCCCAATATCATATTAAGCTTAATATTTAATCCAGCAGTGTTTGCGGCCTTGATCGATTTGAGCATTTTCTCGAGACGCACCCGTTTCTTTATCTCTTTGAGGACCTTTTCTGATCCTGACTCCGGCGCATAGCTGATGTTTTTGCAGCCCGCTTTGAAAAGCCAATCTGCCACCTCGGCATCTATCACTTCAGATCTGGTGCCCGACGGTAGCTGGAATGTAATATTCAGTTGCCTGCGGATCACTTCTTTGCACATAGCTATGATCCACTTTTTTACGATGATAGCTGTGAGATCATAGAGGTCAAAATTCTCTATGTCATATTTATCTTTGAGATATTCCAGTTCGTCTACAAAGTCTTCTGGAGTGCGCAGCTCGTATCTGCGACCCCACATCTGCGGATTGCTACAAAATGTACACTCATAAGGGCAGCCTCGTGTGGCTATGACTGGCAATGTATTACCTCTATAAACTCCAAAGGAGGTTTTGTTTTGGAAATAAGTATCTATAGGGAAAAGCTCCCAGGCTGGTCTGGCCAGGCTGTCCAGGTCTTTTACTCTTTTTCTGGGGGTAGTTTGCAGGACCTGGTCACCGAGCAGGTAGGAGATGCCTTTCACTGTAGTCAGCGCTGTGCTGCCCTGGATCGCGTCCATTAGCTCTGTGATCGTCTCCTCCCCTTCGCCATGTACTATATAATCTATAGGCGCCTGGCTGAAGCAATAAGAAGGGGTGGCACTGGCATGCTCTCCGCCGGCTACTATCACTGCCTGAGGGATATGATGCCTCAGATAGCGGATCAACTCCCGGTCATACAGCCAGTTGGTCACAAACATCAGTGTAAATCCCAGCACCTCAGTATCGGGGTCTATATTTTTTAAGATCGCTTCTTTAGACAGGCCGAATAGGAAGATATCTTCTTTGAAGGCATTCTTTTCGGATGTTTCTGCGGCAGCATCTATGACCTGCACCTCATGCCCCGCCGAGCGCAATGCACCAGCTATATATGCCAATCCCAGGGGAGGCGTAGCGCTCCTGGCAAATGAGATACCTTTGTGAAGTATGGGCGGGTTTATCAAACAAACCTTCATAGCTGGGCAAGTTTGTGATCAGGATAAGCAGACACTATTAAAGATAATATTCCTTTATATAAGTGCTGATAAATTTTTAACTTACATCTGCAGAATTGTAACCCTATGCACAAACCTTTGATATATAGCCTGCTTGTATCAGTGAGCGTGATTGTTATTCTGAATTTAAGCACTGGTACATACTTTGAAGGATATGAACCCATTTATAATGCACTGTTTGCAAATGAATTTGCATCGCAGATAGACATGTCGTTATTCCTGCCTAATTGGCTTGGCCTGATCCCATTTTTTTCTTTTGTCACGGTTGCCTTTCACACTGCCCAAGGATATAGTATTTGTGCTACGGTATTCAATACTCTTATCTTATGGGTTTTGTTGTTTTCTGTTTTTTTTATCTGTGATACCAGGAAAACAAAACCGCTGGTCATGGCCCTGGTGGTGGTGGTATGTGTGAGCGTATATCTGGAAAACCTGCTTTACGTTTACAATTTGCGCATCTCTTTTTTTGCGATGGTAGCCGCCTACCTGCTGTCTTATGTGATCAGAAATTATAACCTTAATAAGGGTGTGTATATTATTGTTCTCTTATTGGCTGTGCTGGGTAGTATGGCCAGGCTGGAGATCGGCTTATTAGTATCCATCCTTCTCCTGTTGTTTACGATACTGTTTATCAAAAAGATGCTACCTAGCGCCCTGGTACTTATGCTGACCGCTTCTATGATCTTTGGATCCTACAAAATGTATCAGCACTATGCGACCCCTGAGTATGAGGCGCTACTAGGTGTGGAGCATATCATGGATGATCGGGGGGGGCTCAAATATATTTCTGCCTCAGATAGCAGCAGGCAAGAAATAATAAAGGCAGGAGCCATGTATATACAGGATGATCCTGTTTACAAGATAAAAGACTACGGCAGCATAGCCGGGAGCAAAGGACTGCTGGAGTACTTATCGTCTCCATACTATTCTGCTGTTTTTGACAGCAAAATAGAGGACTTGTGGAATTTGCTCAAGCCATATCTATGGCTAATGTTTACCGCTTTTATTTTTGTGGTTGCGGCCCTGCTTGTTTATTGGCCGCTGGTGAAGGACAAACGGGTTTTTTCCTTGCAACTAGTCCTGATGCTACTCCTGATCATTGTCTTGATTTCAATCTTAAACATAGTGGTCATAGTACCTCATAATATCATAGTCTGTATAGCCATATCTGTGTGCATGCTATCCGTATTAGTATTGGTCAAGCACGGCTCTGCTCTGGCCCTTCGAAACACCCTGCTGGCACTGGGTTGCTTTTTAATTCCGCTATCATTCTCCTCTACGCGCAATATCTGGACCTACCAGCAGGAGCTGTCTGTCAAAGCTGGTACTGTCCGCAGCATGATGCTGGACCTGCAGAAGATGAACAGTCATATCGTTTTTTCTACCAATATGGATGAAAGCTACTATCCGAGCCGGCTATTTTCTACCTTATTTGACCAGCACATCGAGCACTATTATCAAGAATTTATCCTAAGTCGTTACCCTTGCCTTGAAAAGCACAATACTAAGTTCTTTGGGACGGGATACAATAGCATGACTCAGAAGTTTGAGAAAATATGCAGTGATCCGCATGCGGTGTACATTTCTAATGAGTATATCAATAAAGCCATGGCAGACTATATGAAGACTATCCATCACATGCAACTCTCATTTACAGAGATACCCCTGGAGTATAGCACACCTAATGTCCGTGCGTATCATGTCTCAATAGACCAATAGAAGCTAACTTTATTGATCCTCTCTCAGTCACAGCTATACGAAAGAGAGCTCGCTGCGTTGGTGTATCAGGCCAGATATTCCGACGGATTCAAAATAGTGACGGGACGTAATAGCCTGTGGGTAGATTTCTTGTTTTTCTGGTATGACAGGTATGGCCCAGACAGGCGCGCCGGCCTTTTGCAGCCCAGTTTTCTGATACGTTGCTGCGCCTTGAGACAAAGAATATTCCTAAATTAGAGGACAATAAAAACCTTGAAAGAAATCATGATGCACACTTTTAAGGATAAAGAACAACAGGAACTATTTGAGCAAAATGGCTACGTAGTACTACCGCTGCTGCATGAGGCCCAGCTGACAGCACTGCGCCAGCTGTATACCGCTCATGAGGGTGAGTATAGCCAGCCTTTTCACACGACACACTTCAGTCAGGACACGGTCTACAAAAAGAAGGTCAATGATACGATCACAGCTATCGTCGCGCCAGCGCTACAGGCTTTGCTAAATGACTACCGGCCAGTATTCGCAAATTTTATGATCAAGCATGGTATGAATGATGCGTTCATGCCGATGCACGCGGACTGGACCTACGTGGATGAATCTAAATACCGGAGTGTAGCTGCGTGGATATCACTGGTAGATGTCACAGAGGAGAACGGGTGTTTTGGCGTGATAAGAGGTACACATCGTGTCTCAGCGCCTATACGAGGACCGCGGATACAGCAGACCAGCTACCAGCATGATAAGGACTGGGTCAAGGCAAAGGGAGAGCTGCTACCTATGCCGGCAGGGAGCGTGATCATCTTTGACCATGCGCTGCTGCACTACTCACCGCCCAACCGCACTGAGGTGACCAGGCCTGCGCTAAATATCTCACTGGTACCAGCAGAGGCACGTGTCATGCACTATTGTATCCCCGAGGGGGCCAATGATATAGAGGTATATGCTGTAGAGGATAATGACTTTTATATCCGCTACAACAACTATCAGAGGCCTGAGACAGGCACACTGACTGGCACTATACCTGCACAGAGCGTGGGTTACATAGATGACAGGATGCAGCAGTTTATGCGGCCAGAGGTGAGAGCTTCGGCTGGTGGCTGGCTGGCGGCACTAAAACAAAAATTATTCAGCGGTAAAACCACCTGAACCGCTTCTGCAGGGGCAGAAAAAAACACCACACTACAGCCAGCATCCGGAGCCAGATACTGAGAATGAGGTCTGGCAGGATTTTGATCACCGGTATCCGTTCATCTATGTATTTGATGGTGAGAGCGGCGAGGGAATTGGCACAGACCCAATCACCTTTTTGTACAAAGTCGGGATGTATCACATCCAGTATGAGCATGAAGCGCCGCTCACCGGTATCATTCCACGTAGTATGCATATGTGCATCGCTGAACATCAATAGCTGTCCCTGATGGTAGCCCCTTTTTTCGCCGCCTACCTCTATGCCGCAGTCCATATACTGGCCTGGTATCTGCAGGCCCAGATGGCAGCGGATGATAGCATTGGTCTCTCCTATATGCGGTAGCACCTTGCTGTGTGGCTCCAATACCGTGATACCTGCAAAAGAAATATTGGGGATGGACTGCAGGATGGCATATGTCTGCGGGTATTTCAGGCAGTTCCTGTGATTGTACCAGCGGAAGTTGAAAAAATAAAAATTGCGCCAGGCATCAGGTGAGCTCAGATATGGGGGATTGAGGTTCGGAGGCATGTCTTCGCTACCATCTACGAGCCCGCTGATCTCCTGGACTATGGTGCGATAGTGTGCCTCAAGGGCTGGCACCCAAGGAAACTCTGCCGGGTCATAGTAGTGCGGATGTACGCCGTCATAGCTACTTTCCTTGAGGAAGTAGCGGTCAGGCTCGCCATAATGTAATGTAGAGGACATACGATGGATACCTAAAATAGGCTTTAAATTCAACTGCATTTTACCAAAAATCTAGGGAAATAGCTTAATTTACAGAATGGCTAAAGTAACGTTTGCGGCACTAGGTACTGAGCAGCTGGGCATCAGCATGCTCTCAGCTATAGCGCGTACGCATGGCCATCAGACGGGGCTGGCTTTTTCGGCTTCCCTTTTTCATGACAGGTTTAATCTGGAACTACCGTGGCTCTCCCCCTATTTTGATGATACCCGGGAAGTGCTAGATGCTATACGGACGCAGCAGCCCGATGTAGTAGCTTTCTCTCCACTGACGTCTACCTATCAGTGGTCACTGGATATAGCACGACGGGCCAAGGAGATAAAGCCAGATGTCAAGACGGTATTCGGCGGAGTACATGCCTCAGCCGTGCCGCACCTGCTGCTACAGCGCGCGGAGGTAGACTTTGTAGTGGTGGGCGAGGGTGATGTGGCCTTTCCTATGATCCTGAACGGAGTACAGACGGCAGACTACTCGCAGATCATCCCCAATACACGCTATAAAGACCAGTCAGGCAAGATCATCAGCGGTCCTCAGAAAGGGTTCATACAAGACCTGGATGCACTACCATTTGCAGATAAGCCGCTGTGGGAAGAGCATGTACGCATGGGCGATCTGTAT
This sequence comes from uncultured Chitinophagaceae bacterium, assembly GCA_964571705.1. Lineage (GTDB taxonomy): Bacteria > Bacteroidota > Bacteroidia > Chitinophagales > LD1 > UBA1941. The sequence goes on along the minus strand of CAZNDJ010000007.1, from coordinate 36,443 downwards.
CTCGCTATGGCATCGCGCGGTTGCCCCTACCGGTGTACCTTTTGTTTTAATAATTTCTTTGCCAAACTGCCCGAAGAGAAATCTGGCAAGTATGTGCGTCTGCGTAGCCCCGAGCATATGATAGCAGAGCTCAGGATAGCCAAAAAGCGCTATGATATCCGCATCGTAGATTTTCAGGACGATATTTTCACTACCAGCAAGAAGTGGCTGCAGGATTTCCTGGCGCTGTACCGCAAGGAAATAAACAGGCCATTTCAGATACTGACGCACCCGCGGTATATGGATGATGATATAGCACGGTGGCTGAGCAATGCCGGCTGCGAGTGGGTACAGATGGGGGTACAGTCTATGGACGAAGGGTTCAAAAAAGACACGCTGCTCCGCTATGAGCGCAGCGATGATGTGAGCGCCGCCATAGATGTGATGAATAAGTACAATATGCGCGTGAAGGTGGACCATATGTTTGGCCTGCCTGATGAGCCGATCAGTGCGCAGGAAAATGCACGGGTGCTCTACTCTGAGCACTCGGCTAAACGTATCCAGACCTTCTGGACCTGCTATCTGCCCGGTACAGAGATGATGAATGAGGCCCTGGCAAAGGGTCGTATCACAGAGGAGCAGGCGACAAAGATCAACGAGGGGGAGGACTTTTATTTTTTCCGCAATACGGAAAATATAAAGGACGAAAAACTGATGGAGCTGTATAAAGCTTATGAAGTGATATTCCGCATCATGCCTGTACTGCCGGAGCGGTGGAGGTCAAAACTACAGCCACGGCACATCCTGATGATACCATCATTATTCATCAGGCCTATGTCTATGCTGAGTGATATTATCACAGGGTTTATGCTCCGCAATCCGGAGTTCAGGGCATATGCGCTGCATAATATATTTCACCTCAAAAAATTCTTGCTGAGGAAGCTAGGCTACCGCAATGTGAAAGCAACAAGAGCTAAAGCAGATGTCCCGTTTGAAACACCTGCGGCTCAGGATGCGATCAGCAGCAGTGTGGCCTGACGCCATTCAAGTACAAAGATGGAACCACCCAAAATCAGGTATCGTATCGGGGTCAGGGACCTAGCGGGCTATGGTATCAGTGGAGTACTGCTATGGTACACTTTTCACCAGAGTGGCCTGCGGCTGTCTGATATAAGAATGAGCGGAGTGCAGTGGCTTTACTTTGCTGCTGCGGTGGGAGTATTTGTTTTTTCGCTGTGGCTGTATGGTGTCCGCGCCCGGGTAGTGTGGGCGGGTGACGTGGCCGGTGGTAGAAACATATCTACCTATAGCAGCCTGATACTTGGCAATTTTTATAACTGCCTGCTGCCAGGCAATCTCGGCGAGGCGGTACGGGCGCTGCATTTCAGCCGCAAAAACGGCATCACGTTTTCACGGTCGCTGGCGGCTACTGTGACGGAGAAATGGCTCGACGCCCAGGTATTTGCAGTATTGGTGCTGGTGTTATTCCTGATCAAGCCTTTTGTGCAGGATATCATCTGCTATGCGCTGGCCTATACGGCGCTGGCGGTGGCAGTGCTCACTGTGGTACACCAGCTGATGCTGCGCTATGAGCGTGTGGAGCGGGGACTATGGTCCATAGTGCTACGGCTAGGCCGTGCGGGCCGGTTTCTCTACCGGCTGTACTATCATACTAATGAGCACCTGCGTACGATGCAGCGCTACAAAGCTATAAAAACGTACATCCTGTTTTTCTTCCTGATCTTTGGGCTGAATGTATTGCAGTTTCTGCTACTGGAGTATGCTGCCGGTGTGAGCCACCCTGTGGCCGGTATGTATAGCTCCTACCTGATCGCGCTGAGTATGATGATCATCGCATTCATACCATCTGCTCCGAGCAATATAGGTGTACTGCACTATGGTGTCTACTCAGCTATGATACTGGCTGGGCGGCAATACGGAATAGTGGAAGCGCCGCAGGGGCTGGAGGCGTATGCCCTCTTCTCGGTATATGCACATCTATCCTTTCTCATACCAGAGGTAGCTATCGGTACCTGGTATATGATCCGGGAGCGGAAATTCCTTTTTTGATCCTTATGGAAGGAAAGGCACACTGCGCTGTATAGGCAGGTATATCCTCCATATCAAGGCAAAGAGGCGGCAGAAAAATCCATGCATAAACAGCGGTAGCTTGCGCACCAGCGCATACCTTTTGTAGAAAAAGATAAAGCTCTGGCTGCCCAGCGCACGGGTAGCGATCTCCCACTTGCGGTGAGCCAGGGGCTGCGCTACGAAGTCAAACATAAGTACGTAGCGCCTATGGTCGGAGCGGCTCCAGACATTATGCTCGGTCACATTGATAAAGCACAGTAACTCGCCCTCTTCCCAGCCGCGCTCTTCATCTCCCACCCGGATGCCTATGACCGGATATGGGTCTGGTATGATGAGACCAAGGTGCGTACGCACGATGCCATTGGTATCTCCAAAGTGCGGCTTGATCTCTGTATGTGGTGGTAGAGTACTGATCCCTACGAAAACGCAACTGGGTATCTGATCTGTGATGCTGGTGAGAAAGGGGAAGTCAGCCCGGTTTTTATGATACTTACGCAAGAAGCTCATCAGGTATATGAGACTCCAGGTACCACCTGCCGTGACTGCAGGTGAGAGGGAATCCATATCCCTCAGCTCGCCATGTGAGCGCTCATAGGCCAGGATCTCGTCCCTGATACCCTTCCAGTTTTCTTTGAGTATAGCCAGCTCTGGAAAAGCCTCAGGTGAGTAAAATGGTTTTAGTTTGCCGTGATATTCTTCTTTGGGAGGGCGCAGGTAGACGATCTCTTCATCTGCCGGCCATATAAATTCCTCTGCAGCACCCATGATAGTAAACAGTTATAGCTTTATCTCCAAATGTAGAGTATTAAATATAAAAAGAGGCGCACGGCGGGCATTTATTTCTCTGACATAAGTTGGATAAGACTGGTGAATCCGCGTAAATTGTAAGTATGAAAGGGCCAGGCCACGATATGGCAGACATGCAGCTGACTATCATCATATTCTGCTATAATGAAGCGGACAGTGTGGCTGATGTGATACGGGCTGCACAGAGGCTCACAGCCGGAGTAGCTGGAAGCGAGGTGCTAGTGGTGGATGATGGCAGTGATGATGGCTCGGAGGCTATCATAAGGACTATGCCCGGAGTTCGCTATATCCGCCATGAGAGTAATAAAGGAATAGGAGAAGCGCTGCGCACAGGATACGAAGCTGCATGTGGCGAATATGTCTGTGCCGTACCTGGCGATGGGCAGTTTGACCTCGCAGAACTATCTGTGGTAAAGCCGTTCGGCTTTATGCTGTTTTATTCTTTTTACCGCCCGGTCACAGACTATACATTGTACAGAAGGCTGCTGACCATGGCCAATAAGGCTTTTAACCGGATTATACTCGGCATGGAGATGAGAGATGTAAACTGGATAAAGGTCTATCGCCGTGATCAGCTCGACTTTGCCACGCCGGAGCTGCGGAGCTCTATAGTGGAAAGCGAAATATGCTGCAAACTGATCAAGGCTGGCAGCCGGCCCATAGAAGTGCCGTCGGTCTACCATCCACGTACAGGTGGTACAGCCAAAGGTGGGAAATGGGCCACGCTACGCAAGGCGGTGAGCGAAGTGGCAGCCCTCTACAGGGTCGTAAAAAAGTTTAATAAGACAGCTGGTATGGATCAGCACAATCTGTGAGCGCATTTGCTACCTTTGGTACAGTGAAGCCGATACTCAAAGATCCGATATCAGACAAGCGCCTTCTGGACGAAGGATATGTAGTAGTTCCCTTTCTTTCACCGGAGGAGGTAGCAGAGCTGAAAACCACCTACTACAGCGTACATGCAAGGGATCTACAAGGCATGGCTGCCACGGCCCATCTGCCAGACCTGGATATGCGCCTGCAGATGAATGAAGAGGTGAAGCGCGTCTTTCAGAGGGCCATAGAGGAATATTTCATCAATGCCAATCCGCTGGGAGGGTCCTTTATAGCCAAAGGGAGGGGAGAAAACGGAACGCTATCGCCACATCAGGACTGGAATATAGTAGACGAGCGGGAGTACCGATCATTTAATATCTGGGTGCCACTGGTAGACCTCCATGCAGACAATGGCGCTATATGCATATTACCCCACAGTCATCAGTGGCTACAGACATACCGGTCTGCCAATATAGGATCAGCCTACCAGCAGGTGGATGCACAACTATGGGAGACCATGGACAGGCTGTACATGAAAGCTGGTGAGGCACTCATCTATGATCACAGGCTGATACACGCCTCCGGCGAAAACAAAACAGACGAGATCAGGCTCGCGGCAGTCTATGGTGTGATACCGCAAGGAGCGGACATGTACTACTATCATGGCAAGGATGAGCATACAGTAGAAGTATATCGATCCAATAAAGAATTCTTTTTGTACGAAAATATTTTTGAAGGACCCGGGAAACTGCAAAAGGTGGACGAAATAGCCTATAGCTATCCGCGTGTAGATGCGGCGCGATTTCAAAAATATGTTAGAGGTGGGCAGCCAGGGCTAATGCAGCGTATAAAAGCTCTCTTCAACCGAAAAGGGTCCTGATGCGAAAGAAAATAATATCGCGCAGTGTGCGAATGATAGCAGATGGCCGTGAGGCCGTGGCTATGCCGGTGAGGCGCTGCTTCTGCTCTACCTCAAACTGGTAGAATGTATATCCTTTTCCTTTAGCCTTGATAAGGATCTCGGCCAGCATAAAAATGCCATCATACTCTATAGTGATGCCCCCCTCGGTAAAGATCTTGCGGTCATACATATGTATCCAGTTGTAGTCTCGCAGCCGCATACCATAGAGCGTGGACACCAGCTGGTGGTACACGTATGAGTTGAGGTGTTTGATCCAGGAGTATCCCACCTTGGCACGGCGGTAGGATATCAGGAGGTCCGCTTTATCCGCATGACCATGGAATGACTCATAGAGGTCAGAAGTGAGAGGACTATCTGCGGGCACACAGAGCAGGTGTTTTTTTTGTGCAAGCGAAATGCCGGTGCGTATCGCGCCTCCGAAACCTTCATTTTGGGACTTGTGATGTATGTGAATGCCGGGTGTGCGGCTAAAATACGTATCCAGTATCGACGCTGTCTGGTCGGAGCTGCCATCATTGACCACAATGATCTCAAAGTCTGCGTCAGAATCATTCAATATATCCAACGCTTGCTTTACGGCATTTTGAATGATCGCCTCTTCATTGTAGGCTGGTATGATGACAGAGACCTCAAAGGGCTTCATCAGAGATAGATTTTTTTGCCATCCTGCCGTATAGACTCCTGAGCGGCCTCAAGTACGCGTACTACGCGCGCTGCATAGGCAGCATCCGTGATTGGTTTTTCCCGGCCCATGATACATGCGGTGAAATGATCGAACTCTGCCACCAGCGATTCTGTATACTGCACATTAGGGATCACGATCTGGCCGTCCTTGACCGAAACCTGGAAACTGCCAAAATCGCCCGGGGTACTCTGGTAGTTTTTGCCGGTGTCTATGATCTTCAGCTTCTCTGTGACAGAGATATCGTCAAAGACCATCATTTTCCTTTCGCCTACTATTTTCACAAGGCGCTGCTTGATAGGGTCCAGCCAGGATACGCCGATGCCTGCTATCACCTTGCCGGGAAACTCAAGCTGCATGAAAGCGACATCTTCTATGCCTTCTTTGACAAAGCAGGAGCCGCTGGCCATGACAGAGAGTGGCATCTGGCCCATCATAGATATGCAGATGGCCACATCATGTGCCGCCAGATCAAAGACCACACTCACATCAGACCGCATGGGTCCTAGCCCCATACGCATGAGCTGCATATAGCGGATAGCACCGATGGTATTCTCGTCTACCATCTGTTTCATATAGCGGATCACCGGATTGTACTCAAAGACGTGGCCAGTCAAAAGGATGACCTTGTGCTCGAGGGCGAGGTCATATAGATATTGGCACTGCGCAGCGGTCTGCGCGAGAGGTTTTTCACAGAGCACATGCTTGCCCGCCCTGATGAGCATCTCGGTGATAGCCAGGTGCGTATCTACAGGGGTACAAACTACAGCGGCATCTATATCAGGATCTGCTGCTACAGCAGCCACATCACTCATCAAACGGACCTGCGGATGCCGGGCGGAGATGGCAGAGATATTGTTGCTGTTTGTATCGCAGATCACCCTCAGAGATGCGTCATCTGCATTTGAAATGATCCGCAAAAAGTTTGCGCCCCAGTATCCGCAGCCGACCAGTGCAAATTTTATTTCGCGGGATTTCATTTTAGTAAATATCGAAAGATTCTTTAAAAAGTCCTTCTGATATTTAAAGGTAACAGGCAGGCGTATTTATACCTTAAACAAAGGCACCGCATCAAACTTATGCTGGAAGATAGCAGTGGTCTGATCCGGAGAGGCATGAAACCACTGCTGCAATACAGAAGTGAACACGGATTTGAAATCATACTGCATGGCCAGATTATCATCTACAGTGACCTGGTCTGGGATGATGGGATTCTTGCCGATGAGCTGATTGTCCAGCCGATTTCCAAAGAAAAGGATAGGCTGTGAGGACCCATGGTCCGTACCCAGGCCACTCGTAGAGGCGATGCGGCGGCCAAACTCCGAGAAAGTCATGCCTGCTATATCATCTTCGCGGCCCATATGCACTACATCATCCCAAAAACAAGTAATGGCTTGAGATAGCTTCTCCAGCAGACTGGCGTGATTGCCCTTGGTCCTGTCAGAGCCAGAGACCTGCTCTACGTGTGTATCAAAGTTTTTGAGGTCTACGACGTACACAGATGTATTGAGCCCACCATTGATGAGCTGGGATACGACCTTGAGCTGGTCTGCCAGGGGGTTTTCGCCTTTTTTAGGGTATAATTTTGAGGATGCAAAGGGTGTATTGAGTGCTTTTTTGACCGTAGCGGAATACCTGTCTGTCTGCAGGAGTATCTCACGGATCACCTTTACCTCATCCTGGCCGAAGCTGGCAGAGGTCTGACCCTCATCTTCCGTGCCCGAAGCACCAAAAGGGATAGTCGGATTGACCACTATACTCATATCCATCGCCTTGCCCTGAAAGAGGAAGGTGCCCGTATCACCTATTTTGATACCAGGAGGATCTGGCTGTGCCTTGCTAGGGTATCCATCAGGATAATTTTTGAACTGGCTCTCCAGATAGCGCGCCATCCAGCCTGTATAGAGAGCCTGTGACGACTCAGATCCTGTGAGCCAGATATCAGAAGACCTGAAATGGGAGAAATTTGGACTCTCGTAGCCCACACCCTGCACAAACCCTGCAAGGCCATTATCATACATATCCTGTATGCCCTTCAGCGCAGGATGCAGCCCTGCTATAGAGGTACCCTTGATAGGTAGTATTTTGTTTTCGGGCAGATAGATGTTAGGCCGGGCTTTGGTGAGGCGCGCAAAATTATCGTCCATCGGTACCAGCGTATGCAGCCCGTCATTGCCCCCCAGCAGCTGTATGAGTACAAATATTTTTTTACCTGTGCCGCTGGTCCTTGTATGGCAGGCTTCCATAGCATTGAGCAGCGGGTACATAGATGCTATGATCGCAGAGTTTCGGATAAATTTTCTTCTGTTCATCTTATAGCATTTACATCATATGGTACTCTGGCAGGCACAGCAGCCGTGAAAAGAACATCCGCAAACGTGCATCGAGCACTTCTTTTGTCTCCCTGTCATCAGGTTCTGTTTCCAGTTTTTTCCAGGCTTTGGTCCAGTAGTAGTCTGTATCCATGCCGGATACGAGCTGGCCCTTCAGATGGTCTATAGTAGATCGGGACACAGGTAGGGCAAACATCATGTCTGTCACTTGTTTTACAAATCCATCCAGCTGCCCGGGATCTTTAAACTGCCTGGCAAAATTCAAGAAATCATAACTGATGCTATATCCATTGAAGATCATACCCTCGTGAGTACTGATGCCATCGGAGAGCTTGCGGCGCATACTGAGGCTGGCAGAGTTGATCCACCACTGGTGAAATTTTGGCGGCTGGTAGTATGCCTGCCAGCCGGATACAGATGGAGGATCTCCTATGCGCATGGCCAGGTCCTCGCATGCCAGGTGGTATTGCAGCCATGGCTCATGGCAGTCCACCAGGTTGGTATATGTCTTGTGCGGCGCCAGGTACACAGTGACGCCTATCTCCAGTGTAGAGCCTACCAGAAACTCTAGTGAATTTTTGACGATACACCCCCTGAAAACAGGGTCAAAGAAGTGCTCGCTGCCCAGCAGCGTACGGAGCACGGGTGTGATCTCAAAATTGTGACTATAATATATATCTGCCAGCGGATGTATGATCTCGGCCTCTATACGGTCATCTATATGCGCGTAGACAAACCAGCGGTATAGATTGCGACAGACGAAGCGGGCGGCCTCTTTTTTCCTGAGGATCATATCTATCAGCTCATCCGTCTCAGCGGCACCATCCTGCCCCGAGCGGCCTTTGATGGTTGTGTTATCAAAAAAGGAGGAGAAATGCTTGTCTGCGGTCTCGTGCTGCGCAGGATCAAATACACCTTCGCATTTTTCCTTATTATCTTTCCATCCGGTCAGCACGCGGGCTGCAGCTTTGACATCAGCTTCGGTGTATTGCACACCGTATCCTTTGCCCAGTGTGAAGAGCTCCATCAGCTCGCGGCCATAGTTTTCGTTGGGTGCAGATTTAAAGTTTGTATTGCCTCCGAGATAGACCAGCATAGCAGGACTGGTGGTGCCCTCACGGATCAGGTTTCGGAAATTGCCCAGCGCATGCTTGCGGAGCATGGCTACATAGAAGTAAGAGTAGCGGCTGTCCTTTACCACATCAGTCTCCGTCACAAAGTGATTGTGCCAGAAAAGGGTCATCTTTTCTGTAATAGAAAAATCACGATTGATGATCAGGCCCATCCACCACATGCGAAACATGAGTTTGCGGCGGTAGTTTACCTCGTCGTTTTCATATGGCTGGTAGACCCATGTATCACCTACTTTTATCTTTGGATTGAGGTCTACGCCGTCAGATATTTCCTCGCGGGCCTCCGGTGGAGTGGGTGACGGTGTCAGTAGCTTATCCATCGTCGCTTGCAAAGATTTGCCACGATAAAAGGCCAGCTCTTTGTGACCAATACCAATCAGGCACCGCCTGAGCAGATGCTGACGTTCGGCATCTTCCCATTTGCCGGTGTATGGTTTGAGACTATATGTAGAGATAGCAGCCATGATACTAGTAGATCAAATTTAATGAGTTGTAGCATTATTTCCCAGCGCAGCCTGTATGACATACGGCAGGACTATCTGCGCCTTATTGAGCTCCCCGGCGCTATCCAGGTGGCAGTCGTCCAGCCAGCTCCGGTGGTCATGTATAGAGTCCATGGTAAAAGGTATGACGATACCTCCTGCCTGCTCTGCCAGCTGAGTTGTGATCTTTGCATTCAGCGCACACATGTGCTGGTAGCCGGGGCTGGTGATCACAAAGCTATCGCGCTCATTCAGAATATTGGGTAAGATAAGCAAGGCTGAGCTGTCTCTCCGGATCTCTGCATAAAGGCTTTGTGAATTTCTGTAAAATGGGATAAAACTATACTCTGAGGAGGCAAAGATGCTATCCATATTCAGCTCATTCCACCGGATAAACTCCTGGCCGCGCTGGCGTAGATAGCACTGCCGCCCACTGATACCGCTGTAGTAGAAATTCTCATAAAAGAGCCGGATAACCAGATAACTGAAAAAATAAGAGTGCATGAATAAGCGGGCCGGCTGAGGCAGTGGCTCCAGATGAAACTGCAGCCTGCGGTAGTGTGTGTAGTCCAACTGAAAGTCACCAGTTGCACTATTCATCACTTCGGCATCATTCACCCCGCTGTGTATGAGGACGACATCAGAGTGATAATATCTGTACTTGAAGAGGTACTGCCCGAGCTCCTCTGCAGAGGTCCCCGCCTCCAGACCGGCATTGATCACCTCGGCACCGCGATAGACAGATGATAGCCGCGGGTCGCGCCGGATCTCTGCGTCCAGCATGGCCTGCAGGCGCGCGGGAAAAGTCTGAGATGGTACCGGCACTCCTAGTCCATAAGTAGTAGAACCCCCTATGCAGAGCACACGCAGCTTGCCGGTTTTTTTGAGCGGAGTCTTCTCACCCCTGTAGCCGGCATCATTATGTTGTACGACTCCGTTTTTGATATAGCCGGGATATGGTACATAGCCCAGGTATGGCAGTGTGAGGTAGCGTGGATGGTGGTCGCCGGCAGTATCGCCCATGAGCATAGACCGCACTCGGAAGTAGTTCTTAGTATTGACCCAGTCAAAAGAGCGGCTATCGATGAGCATAGCGCTATAGCCGATCACCTCCAGTATGACTATGAGAAATACAAAAGCTATGATTCCGAAAAGCCTGGTTCTTTTCACCCCGGTCTGGCCTGTTTTATTCTTTCAGCCAGTGCTCCCTAAAGTAGGGAATATTACGACGTTTTTCCTTTTCGGCCTGGATCATGCGGTATATATCATTCTGACTCACCGCGGGTACCTCGTATGGAAACTCCTCAAGCTTCTCGCCAAACAGTGGCCGCTCGCCGATATTATGATAGCGGAGGAAAAAATCATCTGGCATTTTATATTTCTCTACAGGTGTGTCGGCCTCTGCAGGTTTGAAGTAAAAAGTAAGGCCAGCATCTGCGGATGTGATACCGTAGGCTATCACCAGGCGCTCCTTGTCAGTCATATTGGGCGGAGAGGCGTGTAGTACGGCATGATTCAGGACAAAGGCCTGCCCTGGCTGCATCGGTACTATAAACATACTATCCCAGAGCATCTCCTCGCTGCCACGGTAGCTGATAGGGATATTATTATTGCGGTACTTATCAAAAAAGAGATGACTGCCTGGCAATACCCGTAGCGCCCCATTGTGCTCATCTACCGGGTGCGTAGGTATCCAGACGGTAGCTGAGGCATACTTTTTTTCATCTACTACAGACCAATCCTGGTGCACATTCACCTTGCTGTTTTCTCCCGGAGCTTTGCACAGGAATGTGCTGCCTAGCTTCTTATAATGGATAAATGCGCGGTCCAGGTCAGGCATAAGGGCTGCATCCATCCGGGAGAAAAGCTCATCTTTGACACGCTGATCCGCTATGGTAGCCCCGGATGAGAAGCCGGTGGGTACGGACTGATAGATCTCATAAAACTGCCGGGCTATCTCCCGCACTATCGCCTCTGATGTCAGGTCTATGACCACATATCCATCACGCTCAAAAAGCTCTTGATGGGTGGGGTCCCTGAATATTTGTTGGATCTTCATTTTACTATTGTAAAATAAATAATTATCTCTGTCTATTCCTTAATGAGGAAGCTCTGATAGATATCAGCGATAGCCCATTTTGAGTAGCCGCGCAATGGATCTCTATAAACCATCATCCAGGATTCTGATCGCTACCGCACTGGCTGTGACGGGGATATGCTTCTTATTTACGTACCTTTATTACGGTTTTTATTATGTAGAGTACGAGGCTATGTTCGATAGCTTCTACAGTGGCCGGCTCACAGAGGGGTTGCCTTTTCGCTCGGTGTACTATCTGGGCAATATAGGCCTGTCATATATTTACTCTATGCTATATGGACTGGCTCCGGGCATAGAGTGGATATCATGGATACTATATACATACCTTTTCCTGTCATGCAGCCTGGCCATATATATCCTGCTACGCATCCTTACGGAGCGGATTTCGCTGGGACCAGCCTGTATCATAGCCGGCCTGATCTACCTGCTGATCTTTGCAGATCACAACATTCATTTCCTCTTCACACGTGTGTCGTATGTGGTGGCAGGGATGTCCCTGATCGGGATCGTGTATTTTTTCAGAGAGGAGGGTAGCATCAGCAGGAGGCCGGTGCTTTTTGCCATTCTGAATATATGGTGCGTGATAGGTGTTTTGACCCGTGTAGAGTCTGCCACTGCGGCTTTGCTACAGGTTTTTTGCTTTTCCATTTTTTATGTAGCTGATCTAAGACAGATAGCGCGCTGCTTTGTGTTTCCTACCCTCTTTCTCGGATGCCTGCTGGGAGCTATAGCATATGACCTGAAGACGACGACAGAATTTTACAAACAAGTAGAACCAGAAATAGAGGCACAGTTTACAGACCGGGAGAATGCTGTGCCTCTGTCTACAATGCATACTGCGGAGGATTCTGCAAAATGGGCTGCTGTACGCGAGATCATGTGGCCTGACCCCAAGGTGCTCACGCCAGCCTATATGCGATCACTGATACTACCAGAGCAAAGGCTCTACACAGATATGCGCCAGTGGCATAGATCCGTATCGAGCGTGTGGGTCATGATCGGCCACTACTGGTACCTCTGTCTGATCATAGTCCTGCTGTCAGCTGGTCTGCTTTTTACGCCTGTGAGGTTTTCGATCTGGAGGCTGCTGCGGTGGGCGGTATTTGCCGGCTCGTTCTGGCTGCTGATATTGATGCAGACATATACGGACAAGATCAATGACCGGTCCTTCATTCCACTCATCGGCATCTTCATATTCTGTCACCTTATAGAGCTCTTGCCAGCGATGGTCCGGCTACGGCGTATGGCGATCGTAGCAATACCGGTATTAGTGCTGGTCATGATACACCTGTCACGCCTGGCGGCTGAGGCTCAAAACCTGGATACCGACCTGAAAAAGTATCAGGCTACGGTAAAAATAATAGAGCAAGAAGCGAGGGGTAAAATTCTGGCAACCAACTCTGCCTCATGCGATTATCTCTTTTTGAGCAATAGGCCTTTCCATCCATTTGACTTTTCGGCATTTCGCAAGATATATATCACAGATGGGTTCAATATCCCATTCTTGCCCTACTACCGGCGCTACCTGGAGCGGGAGTGCCACTGTGATGTGTCCGATTTCCCATCGTTTTGGAGCTATCTGCGGCAGCATCGCGACGATGTCATAGTCATATCTACCGCCAGCCGCATGCAGATCCTGACAGATTATCTCCACGGGGTATATCATACTGATCTGCCAGTGAGGGAGATAGCGTGCCCTGCCCTACCCCAATTGGAAAAGAGTGATTTCAAAGGAATACTTACTAAAGTCAGGCTTTACAGGCTGGAAAATTGAAGTTTACTTTTTACATTTGGAGTAAATCGAATGATGATGACAGCTACTCAAACGGAAACAATAACAGGAGAAGAGATCTTCTTTAATTTCATAGAGCTGCCAGCAGAGGACCTGCCTCATGCCGGCCATCTGGTATCTCAGCTCAAATCAGGTGAGGTGCATGGATTTGTGGTGAGGCATCTGCTCTCACCAGCAGAAGTGCAGGATGCTCTGACAGCCGTGAAGAAATATATGGATGCCAATGCCATGCCTACTCCATCAGGCAGGATCTTTCCGGCACCATTTGCGGTCATGACAGACTCCGGAGAAAAAGTGGATATGTATTACAACAGCCTCGGCACCTTGCTAGATGCGATGACCAAAGAGCCGGCTATAAAGCTGGTACAGGATCGCATGGCTGAGTTTTTCAAAGCTGTCGCAGCGGATTTTAAAGTCAGCGTACCTATCAATAAAATAAAGAACCAACCAGTATGTGCTGGTAATTTCAGGGAGTTTCCTAAAAATAAGGGTGGTCTCTTCGTACACTGCGGGCACCTCTTCCAGCAGCAGACCCAGCACTACTATTCCCTGCTGGCCAATGATATCGATATGGCTGACCAGCTCAGTTTTTTCCTAAAGCTACAAGACAGCGAGGTGGGGGGAGAGCTGACAATCTATGATATGCTATGGAAGGATGTAGTGGGCAAAGCCACACCAGATGAAAATGACTCTGTGATCGATGCCAAAGGAAATACGATCTACCTGAAGGATGTAAAACAGTTTAAAGTAAAACCAATGGCTGGCGATGTGCTTGTATTCTCCGGCGGGCCTATCTGGCATCGCGTGGAGGATATAAAAGGGGACACCTCACGTATCACCTATGGTGGATTTGTAAACTACTCTAATGACGGCAAAGAGCTTTTCTACTGGTCCTGAGTAGCAGGATGCAGTGGTGCGAGCTGCTTGATCTTCCGGCTTATTCTCTCCATATCCAGATGAGCATAGATATTTTGCATCTGGCCTGCCTTGCGGCTACGATCAGCAGCCTGATTTTCCCGTGACCAATCATCGCGCAGGTAGAAATCTCCCCGCTCCTCATATACCGCTACGGTACCGCTATCAATATCTGTGCAGTGGAAGCTATAATACTGAGTGCGCTGGTGCGTGAGCCGCACACACACTACGACTCTATGCTCAGCAGTATTGTTTGGTGTAGCATTGTGTATCAGCCGGAGGTCAAATAGTACGATCTGGCCGGCCTTCAGGTCTACTACCTTAGTGGCATTATTGAGATCAGCCGCCAGAGGGATGAAAGGCCAGTTCACCCCGTTCACATATATCTGGTGTGAAAACTTGTGGCTACCCTCAATAAGACAGAAAGCGCCATTGTTTTCATTTACATCCAACAGTGGGCACCAGATACCATAGTGTGGTTCGAGATTGGTATTGAGCATGAGCGAAGCATCATTGTGCCAGTCCAGATCGCCGCGTGAGCATGCGTATTTGGTAAGAAAGCTGGCAATGGGGGTCTGATAATTTTCAAACAGCCGATCCAGGGGCTTTTTCAGCAGCTCTATTATCAGATCGTGTATTTCCCTTTTGGATGCCGGCTCTACATGCTCCATAGCCGTGAACCTGCCAATATCTGTATTGATATCCGGGAAACGCTGATTATACACATTAGCCAGCTGCTGCACTACCGTATCATCCAGAAAGTCAAGTACAGCATAGCCTTTGCTGTTCAGTTCTTGTCTCAGTGACTCGTCCCGTATGATCTCACGCTGGCGAGGTTCAAACTCATCTACGCGCCCGTGCAGCCAGTTTTCATATGCGCTGGTGAGATCCGTGGAGGAGATGGTTTTATTATCCAGTCCCATGAGTGGTAGTGACCGGACGCCATGATAGATGGGCGGCGTGCCTCCGTTCTCCAGTGTATTGAGGTGTGAGAGAAAAATATCTGAGTCTATAGTATATGCCTCCGTAGAGGTACTCGATTTGTGATAGTAGGTGATGGGAGCCCCCTTTGTATATATACTAATGATAGCAGATACTCTGTGCTGGTCAGTATGATTAGGATAAGAAGCGTGGAAGAGCGAGTTGTGAAACACTAATGCCTGCCCGGGCGCGATATTCATGTCTACTGTATAAGGCCTCAAGACGTCATCACAAGGAATGACGGGTATGCCATAGCTGCCAGACCGGTAGTTGCTAAAAAAAGTCTGGCTGCCGGGTAGGACAAACATGCCGCCATTGGCAGGATGGGAAAGCTCCAGCGGTACCCAGATCTGGTAGCTACGATATAGCGATTCATCTACTATGCACCAGTCCTGATGCAGTGGCAACTCAGATTTATTGCCGCCCTCCTTGACCATGAAACCACCGATGAAAAAGTCAAAATCAGAAAAGTGAAGCTCTAGTGACGGCATGATGATCTCCTTTAGGCAATCGCGCAGGCGCAGGTTTTTCTCAGCACCCATTTTACTATGACTAGCTATGAGCCCCTTTACTGCATCCCTGACCACAAACTCCGCATATACCTCTCTGATAGCTGCTATCTGCTCCTGCGAGAAAAGGGATGCTACGCAAAACCCCATCCCGTCCATAGCCCGGGCATAGTCTTTATCCTTTATCATTACTGACGGTTTTATACGATCTGAAATATATGAGCCGCGCCTTGGTCCACAGATCGAGATAACTCTGGCGGCGTACCCATTTTTTAAACTCACTGTCCGGTATAGGCTCAAACTGATGCGCTATAGTATCTACCTGCTCTGCATACACTGGTCTGCCGTCTGGCTGAAAATGATAGAAATCCTCACTGCGCATTTTGTATTTTTCTATCCGGGTATGGTCTCCGTCAGGCATGTAGTGATAGTACATGTCTGTACCCGCAGAGCAGATGCCCATGATGATCGCTACCCGGGGCTCTCCTGTCAGATTGGGAGAGGAGCCGTGGATCACGGCATGATTGATCACCACACACTCTCCTATCTCCGTTTCTACAGGTACTGATAGTTCCCGTATCGTATCTATATATGGTAGGTATGGGCGTGGGTAGGAAGGTACTACGCGGAGCGTTTTCATAATACGGTGACTGCCCGGCAAAAAGCGCAACTGCCCGCTTTTGCTATCCGTTTTTTGCAGCGGTATCCAAAGATTGAAGGAGCAATGGTCCGGCTCATCTACAAAGGTCAGGTCCTGATGTGGCATCAGCTCAGTAGCGTCTCCGCTATTTTTGATCAGGAAGTTTGATATCATAGGCTGGATATTCTGGAATGTAGCTTCGATCTGTTCTTTGACTGTGCCTTTCAGCAGCTGATCTACAGCTATGAGCAGTTCGGAGTCTCCTGTTTCTACAGAGGAGTATAGCGCAGGGTCATTGAGAGATGCCTCGTGCTGGCTGCGGACCTGCTCATAATAAGCTCTCAGGGACGCTATCTGCTCTGGTGTAAAGAGCTTTAGCTTCACATAGCCATCTCGCTCAAACTGTGCCTGAAGGACCGGATCTTTAAATACCTGCAACATAATCTTCGGGTTAGTGATCAGCAGAAGCTGCTGGTGAATAATGAGCCGGCGTGAAGCTAGCCCGGGCTGCCAGCATCTGCTGCAGATCGGGAGCTGTCACTGGACTAAAGTCTGCACGGGTTGTTTCCACAAGGCCCGTAGCGGGCGGTTCGCCTTTTATGAAGCGCAAATAGGCCTCCTTGGTCATATCAAACCTGCGGATCAGACTGCTATCCTGGCTATCTGCAAAGTACATGAGCAAGTTTGCCTCCTGGGGGTATGCCGCCATCACCGCAGCTACGCGCGACTGCGGGGTCAAATTGGGGTACGATGCGTGGATCACGCCGTGATGAAATATGAAAGCTTCGCCTTTTTGTGAAGGAAAGTCCTCCAACAGAGCTGACAGCTCCTCGCGTACAGACTCAAAAGGCCAGGCATAGCCGTGCGTAGGGCGCAGCAGATGCCTGAAGCGATGGCTACCTCTGATAAAGCGCATACAGCCATTATGCTGGTCTGTATCTACCAAAGATGTCCATACGCTGATACTGCTATGTAGCGTCTCGTCTACAAAGGACGTATCCTGATGGAGCGGTGTGGCAGAGTCAGCACCCGGATGCTTGATAAGAAAATTGCCAAACAGTAATTTATAGTCGAGCAGTACTTTGTCCATCTCCGGCGCAAACACGCTGGCGATCATATCATCTGCAGCACGGATCAGTTCATGATCATTGCTATGGCTGGTGGTAGTAAATGGTAACCCGATATTTTGGTGTGCTTCGGCCAGGGTCTCGTAGCCCGCTACGAGCTGGTCTATCTGTGCGGCGGTAAATAGCCGCAATCTCACAAAGCCGTGCCGGTCAAATTCCTCCTGGAGGTCTGGTGAAATAAAAAGCCGGCTCATCAGGAAAAGATTTTTTCAAACCAGGATTTTGCCTTGACTGCGGTTTTGCCTTGACTCATAAATGCGATAAAATCCTCCCGGCTGATCTGGGGGAAGTCCCACGTGACATATTCCAAAAATCTGGAAGCATCCGGGCGACCATCCTTTTTGAGATGAAAAAAAGCCTCCAGGTCGAAGCTGTACTTTTCAATCTTATCTCTAGGGGCACCGGGCTCCAAATAGTAATACAGGAGGTCGGAAGCCGCAGACCTGATAGCCATGACCGCAGCGATGCGGGGACTGTCAGAGAGGTTGGCTGTGGCACCATGCACTACTGCATGATTGATAATAATAGCCTCGCCAGCACGGACAGGCACCTCTGTGATATAGCCCGGCAAGAGATCCTGTACACGTCCATAGGATGTAGCGCAGTCTGGAGTGACGCGCAGCGATGGCACCATTCTGTGCGATCCTTTTATAAAAAACAGGTTGCCATTGTGATGGTCTATGTCATGTAGGGCTACCCATACATTAGCAGTCACATATCTGCTCTCATCTACAAAACTCGGATCCTGGTGTATTCTGGTCTCGGAGCCCTCGCCAGACTGTTTAGTGATGTAGGTACACATCATAGGGAGGTAGTCACAAAAGAACCTATCCAGCTCTGGCATCAGTATAGACTTTATCTTTGTATCTACCTGACGGATCAGGTCTGGATCGTTGGTATGCGTGGTAGACTGATAGAGATTTTGTACGGCGGCATGCTCACGCTGGTATGCTATAAAGAAGTCGCGAAGTTCTTTTGTCTTGGCCTCATCCAGCATACTGATCTTCACAAATCCGTCAGTATCAAACTGGCGCTGCAGATCGGCATCTATAAATATGGGAGCTACTCCGTGCATGTCTCTTGCAATTTAGCTCATTTCGCCCCAAACTAAAAGCTTACATATCTCAGTGTTTGTGGCACATGTAGCTTTTATCTATCTTACACACGCTATGCTATCCGCGCTTTCCAAATTATGGTCCCGCTCCCCGGACCGCAAGGTACCCCAGGCCACTATAACGGTAGACCAGGTGCGCCATTTCTACAATGACAATACGGATAAATTTCTGGAGGTGTATGGAGAGGTGATCCAGGCATTCCGGACCAATCAAGTATCTGATTATCTGGATTATACCATCCAGAGCGCAGAACTGGCTGATGGGCAGCGCATACTGGATGCAGGCTGTGGTGTAGGTGGACCAGCCACGTATTTTGCATCACGGCTGCGGGCAGATATCAGCGGTGTCACTATATCCGAGTACCAGGCTGAAAAATCAAAAGGAGTAATAGCTGCGAAACAGCTAAAAGGCACAGTTGATATCCGTCAGGGAGACTATCATGATATAGATCAACTCTTTGGTGAAAGTGTTTTTGACCGTGTATTGTTTCTTGAGTCATTCGGCCACTCTCCTCATCAGCAGCTCCTGATAGAAAAGGCATATAAGGTACTGAAACCGGGAGGTATTCTGTACATCAAAGACCTTTTCCGCAGGGAGCATCCGAATGAGGAAGACGGAAAGCGGATAGACAACATCGTCTCTGCGATCAATCAGGCATATTCATACAATGTAGCGGATTTCACTGAAGTGATGAAGACGATACGCCGGCTTAACTTCATCCTCCTCTTTGTAAAAACACCAGAGGTGAAGACTGAAGAGTTTGAACACCTCACCATATCCAATGATTTTCAGAACCTGTTTGACATAGGCAAGATCATATCGTGGGAGGATTATGTATTTCCTATAGATTTCTATGAGGTGAAGGTGATGAAGCCGCCATATGATGTCAATAAGGAGAAGCACCTCTATTTTCTAAACCGTCCCACACAAACCTGACCACATGACGGGAGATAGCAGACCTGTCAGTCTATTTCGGTCAGATGACTGGTGGAGCAGCAAGGCGGCCCTGCTCATGGGTTTTGTTTACCTGTTCTCATTATGGTTTCATATCCCGGCGGCTCGCTTCCCTTTTCTTGCATTGCTCTCCCTCATAGTCATAGCGGGTTTTGCCTCGCTGGGATACCTGATCAATGATCTCTTTGACCTGAAGAAAGACCGGCTGGCCGGCAAAAGGAATTTTCTACTAGGCAAGCCAGTCTTGCTGCGTCTCGTTCTTTTCGCCCTTGCAGTGGCATTTACTTTTGGACCGTGGCTATATCTGCCTGCAGATGGCATTAGCTTTGGCCTGATAGGCACCGAGATATTGCTCTTTATACTATACTCATGTCCGCCGGTGAGGCTCAAGGAGAGGCGTTTACTCGGTATAATAGCTGACGCTCTATATGCGCATGCCATACCTGTGACGCTGGCGGCATATACGTTTGCCCTGGCAGGTACTCCACAGCCGGGCTGGTATATCCCAATGCTGCTGCTACTAGCCTGGCAGCTGCTGTCCGGCGTGCGCAATATACTGGTACACCAGCATGAGGATGCGACAGCAGATGCTGCTACAGGCACCAGCACCTATGTGATGTATGCTGGAGACCGTAAAACATTCAATACGCTGAAGTGGATAGCAGGTACTGAGCTATGCTGTGTCCTGGGTTTTTTTATCGCCCTGGGCAGTGAGCAGTGGCCGTTAGGTTTAGGGGCAGCTATTGTTTTCCTGCTTGCATTTCAGGATCTGTTTTGGTATGTATTTCTACTGCGGGAAGATATGCCGGATGCCCCCTTGCGGTATTTCCCAAATCATATCTACGAGCAGTGGCTGCCGGTCTTTTATCTCTTATTACTCTCGATCGGCAATGCCTGGTTTATCATCGTGCTTTTATTGCACATTACTTTATTCAATGCGCGTCTCTATCCATCGGGAGCAGAGGTGATGCAGAGAGGATACCATGCCATACCTTTTGTCCGCATGTGGTATGGCCTTTGGCTACCTGTCCGCAGTCTTCTATCCGGCGCGGTCAATTATACGATCTATTATAGCCTGTTATTATTGGGCGTAGACCTGCGCAAGGAAAACATGTCTGCAGCAGATTACTTTAAAAAGAGACGGGGGATACAGTAAGTAATGGAGCAGCAGGCCAACATATTTGTATTTGTAGTATGCGGGGGGCGGGAGCATATCGATACCCTGCACTTTGCGCTGGCTGCTCTGAGGCGATACTCATCATGTCACATCACAGTAGTGACGGATACCCGCAGAAACGAAACAGTCGTGATACACGATGACATAGTAGATATAGAAACTCCGGATGCCTACGATCATCATCAGGCCAGCATCTATCTCAAGACACGACTGCATAGGATACTGCCAGCCGGCAAACGATATTGCTATCTCGATACGGATGTCGTGGCGCTCGATGCTTCGGTAGATCAGGTCTTTGACCAATACTCATCCCCGATCACATTCTGCACAGATCACTGTACGCTGGATGAGTTTAGCCCATCAGCCTTATTTTGCGGATGCATGGAGGCTTTCAAAAGAGACAGCCCGTTGCCTTATTTTTACTTTGATGACTTTCAAAAGAACGTACTACCCCGACTACTCTATATAGACGCCTGTATAGCAGAGATAGATGAGCAGGTGACAGCGAGTAAAAAAAGCAAGTGGTCATATGCCTGGCATCAGATGCGCTATCTGCTACCTGGCCGCTATTACCAGCTGAGCAGCAAGTACAAAATGGATAAGTCAGAAGGGATGTGGTACGATGCGGAAGGCACTAAACTACACTATCCTGATCATGCTAAAGATGATATACGATATGTTTCGGAGAAGACGGGATTCTCCTATGATCCGGTCACTCAGGAGTGGTCACGCTCTGATGGTAGCTCACTGACTCGCCTGAGCTGTACGCACCTACATGACAAAATCGCTGAACGCTTTGGCGTACAGGTGCGGCCGCTGACTTGGCGGCATTGGAATGGGGGCGTGTTTCTTTTTGATGACAACTCTTTTGATTTCCTGGAATTCTGGCATCAAACAACGATGGAGATCTTTCAAAACGCCTCATGGAGGACACGGGATCAGGGCACACTCGCTGCTGCGGTATGGCATTTCGGTTTGGCAGACCACCCTACGCTGCCACTATCTTATAATCTGATAGCTGACTACCATAACAAAGGAATGACGTATAAAGGCGATCTGACTTTTCAGGTAGGAGCAGCGGGAGCGCTGATGCGGCCACACTTCATACATATCTACCACCACTGGGGCGATGAGTCCTGGCAGGTATGGCGGGATGTAAAACAGCATATCACTACATCATGACCCCAGACAATGAAATAGTGAATGGCCTCTGGATAGGCAGCAAGCTAAGTCGTATAGAGCTACTGACCATCCGCTCTTTTCTGGCAAAGGGGCATAGATTCCGTCTATGGCTATACGGGCCGCTTAGCACACCGTTGCCTGCCGGTACGGAGGTTTGCGACGCGAGTGAGATCATACCCGCAGATCGCGTCTTCAGCTACAGGCAGCACAATAAATATGGACACGGCAAAGGTAGTGTAGCTGGCTTCTCTGATATTTTCCGCTACAAGCTGCTCTATGATCATGGCGGATGGTGGGTAGATATGGATGTGACCTGCCTGCAGCCGCTGGATATTGATACACCTTACTTTTTCAGAGATCATCATGAGCTGCAGGTAGTAGGAAATGTAATGAAATGCCCACGGCATAGCGCCGTGATGCTGCAGTGCTATGAAGAGGCCTCTGCTACCGTGGATGAGCATAACACTGACTGGCATAAGCCTATAGAGATACTCAATAAGGGTGTGCGAGAACACGGATTGAGCAGCTATATATGCACAGCAGTAAGCAACCCCGACCAGTGGGATAAGACAGTCCGGTATGTGCGGTATGGAGATACTCCCCCACAGCACTGGCTCTTCATACACTGGCAAAATGAGGAGTGGAGGTCAAGGAATATATCCAAGGCCGACTTCAGGCTGGGCTCTACACTAGCGCTGCTCATGGAGGAGTATGGTCTGTATATGCCCCCGCAGACGGCTGTCGGCCGACTGGCCAATAGAATACGTCATTTTCGTTATTTTTAATCTCCCGCCAGTACAATTATTATGATTCTGTCTCCAGAGACCATCCGCTCCTATAATGCCTCCCGCTCATGCGCGAATAAGAGCACCGTATGCCACGCACCTGCGGTCAATCTCAACTTTGAGCAGACAGGTGAGGTCAGGGCCTGCTGTTACAATTTCAAACATGTACTGGGTAAATGGCCAGAGCGGACCATCAGGCAGATATGGGAGGGGCAGCGCCTGGCTGACCTTCGCGGCTACGTAGCAGAAAACAATCTCGGCGGCGGATGCCTGGAGTGTGGCAAAATGATAGAGGTGGGAAACCATCAAGGGGTACGTGCAAGGTATTATGACGAGTTTGCCGAAGGCAAACTGACTGCCATGGCCTCAGGTATCAAACGGATGTGGACCGGCCAGATAGTGTATCCTAAAGTAATGGAGTTTGAGCTGAGCAATGAGTGCAATCTGGAGTGTATCATGTGTAATGGTAGCTTCTCCTCCAGCATACGCCGGAACCGTGAAAAGCTGCCACCCATCATCTCGCCATACAATGAAAAATTCGTAGATGAGCTGGAGGAGTTCATACCGCACCTGACAGACGCCAAGTTTCTGGGAGGAGAACCCTTTATGATAGATATCTACCTGGCTATCTGGGAGCGGATACTGAAGATCAATCCGGCAATACGGATGCACATCACGACCAATGGCACCTTTCTGAATAACAGGATAAAAAACCTGCTGGAAGGCTTGAATGCCGGTATTATCCTTTCTATTGATTCCGTCAATAAGGAAACGTACAAAAAGATACGTGTCAATGGCAATTTTGAAAAGGTGATGGAGAACCTGGAGTTCTTCCTGGATTATACGCGGCGCAAAAGGACTTTTATCTCCATGGCAGCCTGCCCTATCACGACTAACTGGCGGGAGCTACCTGAGATGCTGGAGTTTTGCCTGGAGAGAAATATTGCGCTTTATTTCAATGTTGTTTTTACGCCTCTTGACCTCTCACTCAGGGAGCTATCTATAGGCGATCTGCAAAATGTGATAGAATATTTGGCAGCATATACACTACCACAGGTGGAAGGAAATCCTCAGAGCCCGCGCAATCTGAGTATCACCGCTTATCGTGACTTCGTATCGCTGCTCAGGGGCTGGCTACATGAAAAGCAGGATCAGCAGCAAATACTAACTGATGCTACGGAGAAGTCATATAATGTAGAGTGGTCTACAGAGCACATAGGCCAGCTGATAGATCAGCTCATCGCGGAGGAGTACAAGGGATTTACCGAGAGCCAGCGGGAACTGCAGGCAGAGTTGGCTGCCTGTTTTACGCAGACGCCGGCAGGCCGGGAGGCGGATAGTTTATATTGCTTTATCGCAGCAGCAGATAGAAATCAGAATACGCAATCAGACCCTGCGCTGTATGACAAGCTGAAAGTACTGGCCACGGAGATAGAGAAGCATCCCTATCGCGCACAGATACTCGCTATGTCATCCCAGGCACCGCCACTTGTGTTTGCATCTATGATAGCAGAGAAGGAGCTAAGTGAATTGCAGTTGATCTTTGCTGCACAGTTTAATGCCCGGCAGTAGGAGTACCAAAGCGCTGCTCAAAATCTGACAGCAGATCATTCAGGCTGCGGGAGGCCATTTGATTGTAAAACACATCTGCAGGCACTTCTCGCACGATCTTATAAAACTCTATATGAGGATGCTTGTCCTTGATACGTGACACGATCAGGCCGGTTTTCTCCAATGCATTTTGCAAGCGGTATTTCTTCTGCTCCTCACCTTCGTTAAAATTTTTGTAGACATAGTCTGCCAGTGCAGTTTCAAATGCCTGCTGCGCATCTGCCTCCAGCTCGACGGGCGTCAGCGTGCTTTCGCGCTCTTCCCTTTCCACAGCTTCTTTTAGCCAGTTTTTGATCTGCACATTCACCAGGTTATTATAGATACTGATATTATACGCAGATAAACTGCCGGTCCGGTCTTCCTTGCCATATGCTACGCTGCTGAGCTGGCCATAGACATCAGATAATGTCGCTGACGGTAGCGCCCAGATGGACCACTCTATAGGCCGGTGGATAGTATTGAACCAGATATTGATGTCATGCTTATTCACAAAGCGGATAAACTCCGGCATTTCGTGCCAGTTATTGCGCATTGGATTTACCATGAGGCACATAGTGCGCCCATTGGCACGTGTGTACTCTCTGAAAAAATGGAAGTGGTCCATGACGCGGTCAAAGTGAGCATTGACACGGATAGCCTCGTATATCTCAGGAGTGAGCGAGTCCAGTGAAAAGTTTATGTGTATGTTTAGCTTATTCAGCCACTCTTTTACCTTGTAGTTGACCACAGTGCCGTTTGTGGCGATCACTATTTTCAGTCCGGGATTTAGCCGTTCTACTTTTTCAAATATCTTGAAAACAGAATTGATCAGAAACGGCTCTCCGCCATTGAATCGTAGTTCTTTGAGGTGTGGGATGAACTCCTCGAGCTGGTCTACAAACTTATCATCATAGGGACTGCGTATGGGTGGAAGCTTCTCCCGGTTTTTGCGGATAGCCGATGAGAGTTCTCCTATGCACATCACGCATTCCAGGTTGCAGGTATTGGCTATCTCCAGCTCCATCATGGTGGGGTACTCGCGCACAGGGTTGACATCATAGGCGCGTGCCAGTACAGAGGTGTAGTTGCCGACCTGCAGGTTTTTCAGGCAGACGCTACAGCGGAAAGTGAGGTCATAATCACGAAGCTTCTGGCGAAGAGTCTGGTACTTCTCGCCAAACCAGATATCGCGGATAGATTTCTCCTTGTAAGAGTCCGGGTCTATAAAAGTAAGCCAGCACGGCGCGCAATCGCCATGTACGTTGAAGTACATATTGCTGAACGGGGCATGGCAGATGTAATCTGTATTAAGCCTTTCGCGAGAGGCATTGTATGCATTGACCGTAGCCGCGCTCAGCTCCGGGCCAGAACGCTGCCGCGGATAGTTGATCGATTTGAAAAGAATGCTTTTTAATTCTTTTATCATTGCTGCTTCTGTCTATGCTGGTCAGGATATCTGTAGAGATACCCGGCACTGTTTTTTCAGGTTGTCTACAGATAGTGATGACATACTCTCTGCCACCATTTCAAATTTGGTCTGCATCATGTATCCACGCAGGATCTTTCTCTCCTCCTCTGTGAAATCTGAGAGCGCTTCATTCAGTTTGGATAGCAGTGCTGGTTTTTCGATCCGCTCGCTGCCTCTGACCTTATTTTGATATTGCTCGTCTATGTATTGCTGCAGTTCACTATCCTCTCTTAGGTATATCTGAGGATTGACAGGTGCGCGTTTTTCTTCCTTATCTGCTGGCGGTGGCGGCGCATGCGTGCTAAACTCATAGTCGTGATAGCGTTTTTCACTCGCATTGGATATATAGCGGTCCAGATAGTTTTTGAAATCCTCAAAACATTTATAGTTGTGCCGCTCTTTTGAGCTGAGCCGCGGCAGAGAGACCTTATCCATGTAGTCCCGGATCTTTTTCAGCTCATCCTGTGGCAGCTCGGCTATGGAGAATCTGATAGGCCGCTCCAGATAGCTGACATAGATGAAGGCATTGACTTCATTGCAGAGGTTGATGACCAGGGGCAGCTGTTCCCAGTTGTCCTTCTGCACAGTAAAGCTAAGTGAAAGGTGCTTGCCTTTTTCAGTACAGACCTTACTGAAGCGCTTGATATTTTCTATCAGCTTTTCATACACTACGTTTTTGCGGATGCGCTCTACTTTTTCTTTGTCATAAGCGTCTATAGATACCGCCAGATCAAAATTGAGCTCAGTGACAAGGCGCTCTATCTTGCTATTCCAGTGCGACCCATTGGTAATGGTGAAAAGCTCCAGCTCAGGGTTGAGCTCTTTTACCTTGTCCCAGATCTTGTAGTAGATGGGTATCAGAAACGGTTCGCCGCCATAGAACTTTGCCTCGCGCAGATGCGGGATATAAGTGGACAATTGCTCTACAAAAGCATCATCATATGGACTAGGCAGCGGAGGTAGCTTATCCCGGTTTTTGCGGATACTGGATGACACCTCACCACTGCACATCTGGCACTCCAGGTTACACTCATTGCTCAGCTCAAACTCAAAGACGGTCGGGAAGACAGCATCTGTATTCTGATAGTATTTATCAAAAACGAGCGGGCGCAGGTTAGAGAACTTTTCCTTTTCAAAGAAGAACTTGCAATGGCGGCAGCCATAGTCGAGGTCATTGTGCAGCATGTGGTCACGCAGCTTGCGCGCTTCCTCTCCCTGCCATATCTGGTCTATCGTATTCTCCGGATAGCGGCCTAGAAATACATCCCTGTTGTAGCCACAGACATGCACGGCTCCATTGAAGGAGAAGGTGAGGCTGCTGAATGGCAGATAGCAGAATACAGGCTTAGCCCCATCCGGACGAAACTGATTATACTTTTTATACAGTTTTTTATCCAGCGGGTGGTAGCCCTTTTGTACAGACTCGGCATATCTACGGTCTGCCTGCCAGGTAGTTTTGATGGCCTCAAAAAGATCTATCATTCAGCACACTTTGCCCACCTAAAATAGATAATATTTGCTGCAATCACGCATGCAGATAAAATGATGGATATTATTCATAAGTTTGGCATATCTGCCTCCCCCTTCTACAATATGCAAAGACCCGGAAGTACCAGTATTATCTATCTTTTCATAGCTATAGGAGCGGCATTTTATCTTTTGGCTCCGGGTGTCTGGTGGGGAGATACGCTCAATAACTATATACACGGCATATCGGGCCAATACGGATCTGCCCAGCCGATATTAATCGACCTTATTTTCAACATGACCCGCCAAATCTACCCAGGGTCACTGATTGTTTTTTCAGGTTGCATTATCGCCTATTTTACCGGGTTTTATTTGATGGTTTTCGGCCTTATACGGCATAGGATATGGGCTCCTGTACTTTTCTTCAGCTTCAGCTTTTATCCTTCCTTGTTTTCCAATATCGGTGTGCTACAGACGGAGGCGATACAGCTGGCTACGGTGGCGCTATTTATACCTCTCACTATCAGGCTGTATCAGTCTGATGTCTTCGGCCGGCGCATTCTTTTTGCTATTCTGTGTGTATGCCTTGCTGTTTTCTCATTGATCAGGTATGATACTATCCATCTGGTACTCATCATGAGCTATGGCTTGTGCTACTCTTTGTATAGAAGGCATGGCACCAAGACCATCGCCACTACAGCTATACTGCTGGGGGGCATATATCTAACCGGGATCATACTCAAGCATAGCGTGAATCTGCCTGACGACTCTGATGCTACCATGAAAAATGCGCTATTGGTAACAGATATAGCGGCTATCTCTGCCGAGAGCGGCCACAATTATGTGCCCGACTACTGCTGGAGGACGTATCTGGGACCCGAGGAGAGGTCGGTAGGCAGGCTACAGACCGGACTGCGCACCTGGAGGAATGCATTCTTCTCCTACATTTACAATATTGACCCATCTATCGGAGTTTTTACTTTTGATATACAAGAACACGAGGCTGACCTCAAGAGCCGCTGGTGGCACACGATACTATCCAATCCAGGGCACTACATACATTATCATTTGCTTATGTTCGGCTATCTGATAGACAATGATAATTTTAATATGGGCCTGTGGAGTGGGCTGAAGGATAGCCATGTCAATCATACGCGCATACAGCTGGAGCGGACGCCGTCGGTAGATACTTTTCTAGCGCGGCATGATGGCCGCTACGCCTATGCAAACGGATATCTAGAGCTGGTGCAGGATCAGGTGATGATCAGCGACTCAGAGCGCGCCTCTCTCTGCAGACTGGTAGAGCCCAGGCGCGAGGCAGATGTACAGTGGATGGTCTGGTACTCACACATCCCACGCAGCCTCTACATGACGCGCAATGAGCGAGCAGAAAAGTACGTCGAGCCTTTTATGGAATGGTATATGAAGCATTTCCGGTGGCTGAGTTGTATTTTACCTTTTGCAGTGGCACTCTTGCTACTGCTGGTCTGGGGGAGGAGACGCATACCTGCTGACTACCTGCGCGTAGTGTTTATCCTGATCTGTGTAGGAGGATTGCTGCATCTCTCTCTACGGGCGCTGGTGATCACTGATTCTGTTTTCAGATTTGGGATATTGGCTGTCTTTTTGTCGTTTTTTGCCATGATCATGCTGGCGGGAGCTATACTGAGAGATGAGTGAACTCATTAGAAGCATATTAAAGGTCGTCGGGGCTATCAGTGCTGCATTCCTGCTTGCCCTCCTGGCATTGACAGGTATGGCGCAATTGTCGGCAGGGGTTGATCTCATTCAGATATGTCATATTGAGGAAACCATATTTCAAGGGATACTCGCAAATACACGTCAGAGCTTCACACACCTATATTATTTACACACCGTCTTGCTATATGGTTTTGCCATATTGGGTACCAGTGTTTTTTTGTTTTGGTCATATAGGTATGTCATCGCTCCTGTACTCAGTAAGATGCTGCTGACAGCACGGGTACAAATTTTATGGCGACGGTATCCGCTATTTATAGCTCTTGCTTCTGTTTGTTTACTGCTACTTTCTGCTGCTGAGGTCAGACTGCGATACCTGAGTTTCTGCCCTGGCAGCAAGTACATGGGCAATGATTTCAGTCAGCCCCATCCATCTATCTCCTATATCCTGCTAGCTGATGAGCGTGGCATGAACTACTTTAATAAGGACTCTTTTCACAATAAGACCGATACCACACAACTCCATGTAAACGCGCAAGGCTTCCCAGGTTGGTTTGACTTTACCCGTGAGGTGGTCGACTCTCTATGCAGCCTTTCTCCGCAGCACAAAAGGAAAATGCTAGTTCTTGGAGATTCTTTTGCTGAGGGCGTGGGCGCTTCAATTGCTGCCAAGAGTTTCATAGAGCTATACCGGCATCTGGATCCTGGCAAACTAGTATGCAATACTGGCATAGGTGGGATGGACCCGATCCAGTACCGGCTCGTGGCAGAGAAGTATATTCCTATACTCGCTCCTGATGAGGTGGTCGTACTATTCTGCGGATGGAATGACCTGATCATGGCAGACAGGCCTGCATTGCCATATCTGCCGGTGCTTACCCATATGAAAAACGTGGGGGTGGTTTTCAATGTGACAGCGTATGGAGAGGCCCGTACGCCCACCGCAGCATACGAGCATTACCGCCATAAATTCTCTCTCATGGAACGCCGTGGTCTACTGGCGCGCATATGCCGGCAAACCTGTTTTGGTACAAAATTTTATTATGCCTTTTGCCCCACCGCCGATGACCCGCCAGTGAGACCTATAGACTCCTTTGTAGTGTATCGAAACCTAAAACGGATACAAGAAATATCAGATAGCGCCGGCGCACGGTTTACGATATTATTCATCCCCACGCCAGATATGGCTGATATGGATAGCCTGGCCTATACTGATGGATATAGTTGGGCTTTCAAAGATCTCTGGCCACATGTAAGGCTATGCCCCAAGGGAATGATCAGGCATAGTGACTGTAGCACCAGCCTGGATTATCACTTCAATGATAGCGGGCAAAGAAAATTTGCAGAATACATGCAGTGTACGCTGATGAAGCACTGATCCTAGATGCTCACGCTCTCTGATGCAAACATACCCTTGAGCTCTGGATATATTTTTAGAAAATCCTCGTCACGTATTTTGTCCACTTGTTTGATCGCATTGCGAAACTCTGGCAGCAGATGATCCTGCCGGGAATTCATCAGGTTGAGCGCTGCAGCTATATGCGATTTGATTTTTTCAGAACCAGCAAGTGTATCGAGGTAATCGCGCTCGAAATCTGCGTATAGCGCTGTTACCTGCTTTTTCAGCTCTGGAGTCAGGTTTGTCACTGTAAAATGGAATGGATAAAAAAGCAGGTACATATTGACCCGCTCAGGATCCACAAATTTCTGGGATACGAGATGACGGTAGAAGTCCGGGATATGAAAGATATTCAGGATACTCGTTGTGATATTGACTCCAAAATAGAGGTTAGGGCACTGCGCCTGTATCGTTCGGATATTTTCCTCTATCTGTAGCCACTTCTGGCCCTTGCGCTGATAGTCACCCTGGCTGTCCATCCCATCCAGGCTGGCCCAGATATCTACCTGTTTAAATTTCTTCCAGTACTCTACTACATTATGGCGTTTGAAGCGTAGCGTGGAGAGGTTAGTATTATAGGTCAGAGTGATGTCTGTTTTGCCGATACTGATAAGATGCTCCAGCACGTCATAGTGTTCCTCCATAAATAAGGGTTCCCCCCCAGCAAAGTGTAGCCGCTTGATGCCAGGCATCAGTTTTTTGAATGATTCCCAGAATGCCGGTCCGTCGGACGCGGCTTTGATTTCTTTGGCGCGGTCTGGCGGTGCTATGCCGAGTTTGGCCTCATCCTCGTACCATAGTGTGCTATACTCACTGCTGCATATGCGGCATTTATAGTTGCATTTGTTGGAGAACCGGATGTCGATGATAGGCACGGTAGGGTCTGGCAGTGTACCATCCGGCAGGGTCTGCTCTACGCGCTGATAATAGTGGCGGAAGTCCTTATTGTATTGCATCCGCTCACTAAATTTATCCAACTCCTCATATTTATAGCAGTTGAGGCAGATAGAACTCTTTTCTCCGGTTAGCATGTTCTTGCGGAGTTGCTTCATGTTTTCTGAGTTCCAGGCGGCGCTCAGATCCGGATTCTTGCGCAGATCTCCGATCTCATTGCCGTCTGAGATAGATGACATACAGCAGGGCATTACCTTGCCATTGGTCTGCGCATGGAGCTGGATCCATGGAGACATACAGAAGACCTTGGACTGCTCAAAAAGCTTACCCTTGCGCGAAGAGGAACGCGTGAAAAATGCATCCAGCTTATTTCTTATACTCACGGTATCTCCCGGTCTTTCCTTTGTGAAAAATAATCCCTTTCTTGCCAATATATAGCACCAGCTGATATAGCAGATGACGCGCTTTGAACAATGGCAGGATCAGGTATCTAAACTACATGAACAATATGAGTTAGGCAAACCCTATCCCCATATTGTGCTGGATGGATTCTTGCCTGTGGATCAGGCTGACCGGCTATATGAACTTTTCCCTATAGATATCGATAGCAAGGGCTGGATCCACTGGCAGCATTATAATGAGAATAAGCATGGCATAAATACACCCGATCTACTACCGGAGGAGTTTCGCAGGGTATTTGAATTTCTCAATAGCTCAGTGTTTATCTCCTGGCTGCAAGGGCTCACTGGTATCAGCGGCCTCAGGCCTGATCCTGATCTGGAAGGTGGCGGACTGCACCTGTCGCGGCGTGGAGGGTATCTCAATATCCATAGTGACTTCACTACTCATCCCCGGCATACCAGGCTAAAAAGACGGCTGAATGCTATCATCTACCTGAATAAAGAATGGCAGGCTGAATGGGGCGGAGATCTGGAGCTGTGGTCCCCGGATATGCAACGCTGCGAGCAGCGCGTAGCTCCTCTACACAACCGGTTAGTCATTTTCAGTACAGATAGGAATTCCTTTCATGGTTTCCCGGAATCTCTGCGATGCCCGGAGCATGAGGGGCGAAAGTCGATGGCGTTATATTACTATACGGACGAAGGCGAGCAGCCGATAGAATCTACCAGGTACCAGACCCGCCCCGGAGATGGATGGCGCGCAGTACCAAACTGGATAGACAATACGATGCTATATGTATATACCTATCTGAAGCGCAGGCTGAAGATAAGCGATGAGATGGCCAGCAAGATACTCCGCTCAAAAAAATAAGATCACAGGCCAGCTATCGCATCCGCACCTGACAGATATTTTATATTGTACTTGGCAGCACTCTCTACTACCATCTGTGCTATGTACTCCGGAGCATGTGTATCCAGCTCCCGGAGCAATATCTGTACGGGTCCTTTGAGGGCCAGGGCAAAGAGCATATTTTCAGACACATTATCATTGAGGTGCAGCTTGACCTCGCCAAAGAAATGCCTGTATTGATCTACCCGCTGCTGCACATCGCCAGCCGGCAGTGATTCTATATTAGTCAGATGTGCCCCTATACGGGTATAGAGTTTTTCCTGCATTTCCTGCAGGTCGCCTATTTCCAGGTCTTCTTTAGTATGCGTGATGACTGGTGCGATTTCTTCTTCGCGGCCTATCCCGAGCATTCGTAGCATTTTGCGCAGACCGCTTTCTCTCCTTGATAGATGCAGGCCTGGATTTTCCAGCATTTCCCAACTCTTCAGCAGATAGTCTTTATCTTTTTTGGTCCATGAGGAAAAGTACTTGACATACAACGGATCGCCTACATAGAATGTAAACTGGCCCGGACGGGACCTGCGTATCCCCTCCAGTACCTCTATGAGTGCCAGAAAGCGCTCTTTACGTTTTTCTATCGTACTCTCCAGACCGCGCCAGCCCCACATGAGGCTCGTTTCGTTTACCACTACTCCCGGCCTGTCCTGCAGGTATTTTGCATTGGGGCCAAATGAATTGGCGGTGACGTGGCTGAGTATACCAGGATTCTGCACAAACCACTGTAGCGTCTCATCAAAGTCGGCATCTGTCTCAGTAGGATATCCATATATGATCCAAGACTCCGTGCGTATTCCCTGCGCAGCAAACATGCGGCACATTTTATCCGCGTCATCATAGCGTGATGACTTGCCCATTTCCTTTTGCACGCGGGAGGAGAAGCTCTCCACACCCAGAGATACACGCTCCATACCAGAGGCGCGCAGCTTTTGTAGAAAAGGTTCTGTGATCAAGCGCTCTACACGTGTGCCATAAACACTCCATGGCATAGCCAGTCCCTCGGCTAGCACCAGGTCGCAGTACTCATTCATCTGCCGCATGGTCTTGGATGAGATCAGAGAGTCATCGTTAAACATGTACTCCTTGATGCCATACTTTTTGACGTGGTGCTTCAGCTCGTCAAAAACATTCTGTCCCGAGCGGGAGCGCTGAGTCAGGTGGTTCCATTTGTTCTCGCAGTAGTTACAGTTAAGTATGCAGCCGCGCGAAAATAACATAGGCAACCTGTCCGGACATGGATACAGGCTCCTGTCATAGTCTGTGAAATCCGGATAAGGGATCGAATCGATATTTTCCAGCGGAGATGGACCTGTGTATGATATCTGTCCGGTAGCAGGATTTTTGAGCCATATTTGTTTGAGTTGCGAGAAGTCGCCTTTGCGCTCATAGCATTTCACAAACTCCACGAGGGCTTTTTCGCCTTCGCCCTCTATCACATAGTCAGCAAAGGAAAGAGACTCCTGGATACTGGACAAATTTTCCCTCACCAGGCTAGGCCCACCGCACACGATCATGATACCCGGCGCCTGTCTTTTAAGTTCGTTGCCTACTAAAATAGTATTGGCCAGATTTGAGCCCAGTATGCTGAAACCTACTATATCCGGCGACTCGCTGAGTATCTGGCGGGCCCACTCCTTGTAGAGAGCTGGGTTTTCTTCTATATAGGCTTCGGCTTTTTTATCTCCGAGCACAGATACCATGATCGGGCGAAACTGTATGGAAAAGTCTATGCACCTGCACTCATAGCCAGCCTGCTGGAGGCTGGACTTGAGGAAGGCCATGGCCAGGTGCGGTGTGACAGAGTCCCATACGGGAGCCAGCGCCAGTACTACTTTCATTTCTTTTACCTTCTCGTGAGCAAGATCAAGACAGATCAAAATGCTGATGCATCTAAAGTAATTAAAATCACATGATTTTTTGCAGGTCGGCAGTTTCTTGACAGATGGGGGTATTGTGCAAAAGAAGCTGTAAAATTGCTGACAGGAGCATAAAGCTGATGCAAGGCAACGATAGTATAGCTATAGCGATCAAAGACCTGGGCAAAAGATACCAGCTGCGGACTAATGCCCATACAGAAGGCAGTCAGGAGGAGTTTTGGGCATTGGAGCATATCACACTTGATATATGCAAAGGAGACGTAGTAGGCATAATAGGCAGCAATGGCTCTGGCAAGAGCACACTGCTAAAGATACTGAGTCACATTACAAAACCTACTACAGGAGAGGCACTGTTTTATGGAGAAGTATCATCCATCCTGGATATCGGCACTAATTTTCATCCTGAGCTGACAGGCCGGGAGAATGTGGCCATGCACCTCAAACTCAAAAAGGTGCCCCGCAGTACACATGCTTCCAGCGAGGATGAGATATGTAGATTTAGTGAAATAGGTTCATTTTTTGACCAGCCGGTCAAGATATATAGCAGTGGCATGTTTCTACGGCTTGCCTTCTCTGTGGCCTTTCACCTGCACTCTGATATACTGCTGCTGGATGAGGTGCTGGCAGTAGGTGATGAGGGCTTTCGCCTGAAGTGTCAGGACAAGCTGCGCCAGCTAGCCTCTGCGGGCAAGACAATCTTATTTGTATCTCACAGTCGCAGCGAGGTGCTGGACCTGAGTACAAAGTGTCTCTGGCTGGACAGGGGTCATATCAGGCGATATGATAAGCCTGCTATGGTACTGGCAGAATACTTTGCCATGCACCAGGATAATTTTGATCAGAGCAAGCTGGTGATCGATACAGAAAATGCTCATGTACCTCATCATACCGAGGTATCAGGCAGTATCCACCTGAGCTGGGAGCGTGATGAGGCGCCGGGCAATGATACCATCTCTATACTTGAGCTATCCGTATCAGGTAGCTCTGCCGGCCATATCTACAATACGGAGGCCGTCCATATGAATTTCCGCATCGAGAAGAAAAGGGGAAATGTACATATAGGGGCTTTTTTCTTTATACAAGACATCTTTCACCAGCCGGTTTTGGTGGGTCATTTTCTAAATAATACCGAAGGCGCTGACCTGAGCAGCCCTCTCAGAGACGAGGTCGGTGTCTTTGATATCAAATGCACGATTCCTCCCTGCTGGCTTATACCGGGCAAGTATTATTTATTTCCGCGCTTTGGTATAGAGGAGGGGGAGTGGACCGACACCTCTGCAGAGGGCTTTCGTTTTTCTGAGAAGTTGAATTTTGTGGTCGAGGCTGGCCCCGGCTATCACGACTATATAGCTGATCCCGGCAAGGGGGCACTGAGGCCACCTTTAGTCTGGCAGATGGATAGAAAATAAAAAAACCCCGCTGATTTGCGGGGTTTTTTGTGGTTGAGGAGGGAATTGAACCCCCGACACATAGATTTTCAGTCTATTGCTCTACCAACTGAGCTACTCAACCGTTCCTCTGAGGGACGGCAAATATAGCCCTTTTCGTTATTTCTCCAAAAAGAGCTGCGCAAATCTTAGGCCCCTCCATGACCAGAAGTGCTGATTCCTTGCATTTCTGCCGTTTTCACCTACATTTATTAGGGCGTAGCACTCAGTTGGTTCCGCTATACGCCATAGGATATAAAATGAAAAAAGCACTTGTTCTTGGGGCAGGAGGATTTATAGGCAGCCATCTGGTGCGTCAGCTCAAGGATATGGGCTACTATGTCAAGGGAGCAGACCAGCACCTGTCGGTTTTTTCGAGGCCGGTGGCGGATGAGTTTGCCCTGGGAGACCTTAGAAGGCAGGCTTTTTGCGAGGAGGTGCTGGATACTCCTTATGACAGGGTGTATCAGCTGGCCGCTGATATGGGTGGCGCGGGGTACATCTTTACCGGAGAGCATGATGCCGCCATCATGTCAAACTCAGCACAGATCAACCTCAACGTCATCCGCAGAGCCACTGAAGTCATGCCGGGTCTTGTGTTTTACTCCTCATCAGCCTGCATATACCCGGCACCTGTCAGCTACGGGGAGGATATATATGCAGAGGCATCGGCCTATCCGGCCGAGCCGGACAGCGAGTACGGCTGGGAGAAGCTCTTCAGTGAGCGGCTCTATCTGGCGCATATGCGCAATGCTGGATTAAACGTACGGATAGCAATGCTGCATAATGTATTTG